>JBCLBO010000004.1:0-80268 GCA_038916785.1 Candidatus Hydrogenedentales bacterium
GCGGAACAAAATTAGGCGTGATTCGATTGAGGTAGGGGCGAGCCCTGCGAAAAATCGCGCCGGAATGCAACCGAATCAGTAGATTTCGATGCACGTGGCGGTGGGGTCGACGTCGAACGTGAGGATTGTTGCCGCGTGTTTCCGCAACAGGCCGTCCACGATTGGCGTCGGCTGGTTTCCGGAACGGAGCCAGACTATTTTCGGAGGAGCGCCGAAGTGCATGGCGAGATCCGCGAAATCGGAGTCTTTGGTGACGACTGCGAATCCGTTGGACTTCGCGAATTCCCAAACAGATCGATCGTTTGCGCGATCAAGCCTGAGCAAGGACACGTGCGAGGAACCAGGGAAGAGATCGGCCAAGCATGCACAGAGTTTCGAACTCAAATTCTGGTCGAAGAGCAATTTCACAGCCCGGTCGAAATGAGCCTACGTTCCCGGTCGGCCGCGTAGGCGAGGCAGGCGAGGATGTCCTGTTCGGTAAGTTCCGGGTAGTCCTCGACAATATCGGCGTGAGACATGCCGGCCGCGAGCCAGCCGAGCACGTCGGCGACGGCGATTCGCATGCCGCGGATGCACGGCCGCCCGCCACGTTTGCCGGGCTCGATCGTGATGATATCGTGGTACGACATGGCGCTATTCTATCAGATTCGGGGCAGCGCGCGGCGTGGTCCCTTCGCGCTCGCTCCCCGATTCGCCTTTCAAGCATTGGGAACCTCACTGTTGGTCATCTCGGCGATCTATCCGGCACGGCGCCGGCTATAACTTGAGTAGACAGCACCGTTAAGTCGTCCGCCTCGGTGCATTCTCCGCCAGGCTACTCTCACTGCGGACAGGTGGCGTCGCACTCCCGCGCACTCCAAATCCCGAACTGCGATCTAAAAGCATCTAACATAAGCCAATACTCGTAGCATGGGCGGCTCGCCCATGCGGGTTCATGGCAGCCGGAGTCGGGGATTGTTACAAGCGCTAAGGTTATTTACAGACTTCGAAGATTCTCCGTTGCATGGCGGGAAGTATCGTTCAGCAATCTGTAGCATGGGGCGAGTGTGAAACCGGGCGTGAGGGTATTTCGTTGGGCGCTAAGAGCGGCAGTCGTATGTTGGGCCGGGCGCAGTGGAACCGGCTGGCGGCGCGATTCAATTCGTCGGTGTGCGACATCGTGGCGGGCGACCGGAGCAAGATTGTCGACGCGCTGGTCGAGGAGGCATTGCGCCGGCGGCCGCGGCCGGTGGTGATTGATCTCGGCTGCGGGATGGGCACGTTCGTGCGGCGCTATGGGCGGCGCTTCGGCGGGACGATTGGGGTGGATTTCGCGGAGCGCATGTTGCGTGGCGCGCGGCGGCGTTGCGCGAAGGTCCCGCGCGTGCGATGGGTCTGCGCGAGCGTCGAGGAGGCGCCGGGCAAGGTGGGCGAGACGGCCGACCTCAGCGTATGCCTGAACGTGCTGACTTCCCCGGACGCGGCGCTGCGCCGGCGACAATGGAAGGCGCTAGGAAAAATCACGAAACCGGGCGGCTACACGATCGTGGTGCTGCCGTCGCTGGAGTCGTCGGAGCTGGTCGCGCGGGTCGAGGAACGCCTACGCCCGGGTTCGAGCGGCGCGCGCAGTGGCGACGGCACCGTGGTCAATCGCGGCAAGGCGCGACAGAAGCACTACACGCGCAAGGAATTGCGCGAAGCCGCCGAGCGCGCGGGGTTCCGCGTGCTGAAAATCGTGCGCGTGCCGTATCCCTGGAAAGATGAAGGGGTTGAAGCGACGAAGGCATTGACGCGCGGGCGGCAGCCGTGGGATTGGGCGTTGTTGGCGGCGAAGCGCACCCTTGACCGAATCGAGTTCACGTTCTGAGTTCGGAGAGAGCGACGCCGAGAATTCACACTGCTACGGTGCCGTTAACGGCTCTTCGGCCATTAGTTCTGGACATAGGAAACAAATTTCCACGCCATTCCTTCGAAGAGCGTTGCGATGTATCCACCAATCTGTATCAGAAGCGTTTATGATGGGCGGTTTTTGTCCGCTTGCCTTAGCAACCGCGACGAATTTCCGGTCATCAGTATCAAAATGAGCCAAGGCAGGATCGCTCGGGAATTCGAGATAAGTCTGCGAATCGCTGCATGGCGTGATCCGTACCTTCCTAATCCGTGAGGAGTTCCCTTGATTGTTGAAAACCCAAACAAAGAATGCATCGCCAGGCCCGGGCGGATGGTTGCTGTGTGGTCGACTCTTTAAATACTCACCAAGAATCTGGCCGCCTTCATCCATGAGTAGGATGCCCTTCTTACAAATGTTCTCGAGGGTCTCAATACACTTGAGTTGACACTCCGGATGCGCTTGATCCGTATGCCCATTGGCGACGCGCGGAACATTCGTATCCACAACAACGGTTCGCATACAGGATCCTACTTTGTGCGCTTTAGCCGGGCCTTGTGGATCGACGCGATCTCACCAAATTGGTCTCCAAAGAAATCTGAAGGCCAATTCTCAATCTGGCCGAGCAAATCGAGTTGCAATGCAGACAGCTTTGAACCCCCGGCAGTGGATTCGCAGAAGTAGATAGCCACATTCTCGGCCGAGAGCGTTTCTTCCGCGATGCGCCTCTGGATGCGACGCAGCAGATGCTCACTATGGCTCTCAACGATAGTTTGAATTCCTCGGAGCTTGTACGCATCGATCAATAGATCGGCAAGTGCCGCTTGTACGCTTGGGTGAAGATGGATTTCGGGCTGTTCTAAGATCACGGTCGATCCTTCCGGGACATAGAAGCAAGCTACAACAACTGGGAGAATCTGTGAAACACCGAAGCCGACGTCCGGGAGAAGTGCCTCGGGACCATCAGGATCCTTCTTTACCCGTACTTGGAATATCTGATTTGCTTTGTCACCGGCGGTCTCGACGTGAAACTCCGTGATGAGGCCTAGGCGCTTCAGCCATTCAGCGACGTATTCTTCAAGTGGAACCTTTGTCTTTCCCTTGCCGCGCCGAATTTTCTCGCCGCGATCTCGGGCCGACAAAATCGCGCTGATAGCCTGATCGCCGGTCATTCCCATGTCATACGGTTGCGTACCCATCCATGTGTAGCGACGTTCGGGATGGGCCCGAAGCGGTCCTACATAAAATATGCTGCGAAGCTGTTGTTCCAGGGCCAGTTCCAAATCTGAGAGAAATCCCGCGTTCTGATAGTAGGCTCGAACCTGATCCGGGAATCCATAGCATTTGATGGGAGGAGGAAGCGGCCACGCTCGACCCTGGCTTCGTGTGAACTGGTAATCGATGCCTTCTATAAAAAGGTCGTATTGCGGGGGCTCCCTGTCCTTGGGCGGCTTTTGGCGCATTCCGAAAGTAGCGTCGCCCAGCCTGTACTCCACCGAGGGAATCACAAGTCGGAGGGGTCTGCCGCTTCCGCCATTCTCACCGCGGACACGCGCAGAGAATCCTAGCCGACGATCCGCAGTAACGGGTTTGCCCTTTCTTTTCGGGTCGTTGATGGTGAGTTTGCGCGCAGACTCCCAATCAACGTCAATTCCGATCTCGTTGTCCGTCGCATGTTTAAATACCACGCTTTGAAAGTCGCCAAGGTCTGCAAGTGACTTCCTGTCCCCGAAGTCAAGGGCGAGATGACGATCGGACGAGTCGGAGGTTTGCTTCAGCAAGAGTAGCGATTGAAGCAAGCTGGTTTTTCCGGAACTATTGGCACCGAAAAAGCCGGTGATGGGCTTTAGCGAGATGTCGTCAGTATTCTGCCAAGACTTGAAGTTCTTTAATCTGAGACGAGTCAACATTTCGAAGTCTTCCTCTTCGGGTCTGTCGCAATTCGCCGCGCCGAGTCGTGGATGGCGGCCCCACCGGGAATTGAACCCAGATCTGATTCTTAGGAGGAACCCGTTCTATCCGTTGAACTATGGGGCCGCGGGTGGGGATAGGGTAACGGATTGGGGCGGGTGGGGGAAAGGTTGTCCGCAGATGACGCAGATGGGCGCAGATTAATCGGCGGCGATGCGGCGGTCCCACCCAGCCGGGCGAGCACGCTTTAGGAATGATTTAAGAGTTCGTGTGGGTGAATCTTGTCAATTGATCGAATCCCGCTGGTCCTGTCTATGCTCTTGAGACCTTTGCGTTTCGGCGGGATTATGTCAATCGCAGGTAGCCGATGAGGGTGACGGCGCTGAGGCTGGGGTTGTTTGTGGGGTTAAATGTGGCGGTGTTGCGGGGGTTGATCCAGGGTTGGCGGCCTTCGGCGACAACGACGGCGCCCTCGGGGAAGTCCATGATGAATTGGGGACTGGTGGATGAGTCGGGCGCGAGGACGGCGAGGGTAATCGGGCCGGTGGCCTGGTTCGGCGCGGGGAGCCGATGGAGGTGCTGGGCGTGCCAGTGGACGGGGACGACGTAGTGGAGTCAGTGGAAAGTGAGAACCTCAAGGGACGACTCAGACCGGAGGAATCAGACTGATGTGGGGAATCCGCCCCGGTCAGTGTGCCTGGGTCACTTTGGATCGAGGACGATTTGGGTTTGGGTGACTATTGCGGCGAGGTCCATCGCGGAATTCCCTTCGTGTGTGATCCGTTTACGTGGATGGGCGACAATAGCCGAGTGGCAAGTCCATTCGTAATTATGGAAGTTGGCAGCGATCTAGCGCAAGCGTGGCTCGGAGAGTTTGCATTGGCGCCTAAGCGACTGGAGAATCCCGGGAGGTCGCCGGGAAGGCAACGCTGCATGGCTTGGGTTCAATGGAAGCGGGGCACGCATGGCGCCGCCGTCGTGTGGGTAATGAAGGACATCGCATTTCAGGACCAGAATTAGCGTGTTGACGCTGCGCGGATCCACGCCAGCTCGTTTTGGAATGACCGCGGGTCTCCTTTAGAATCCCAGCGCGAGCGCGAGCGAGTCGGCGCGCCGGCGCTGATCGCGTTGAGGATTAAGCACGCTCCGGCCACGGCTGGAGAGAAAGCAGAGGCATCGGTGAAGTTTCGAGTTGTCAGTTCCGCCATTGCCGCTCTACTCATCTTTGTCTTTGGCCCCGCGGCCTCGAGCGCGGAGGTGTGGATGCCGAGCGTGTTCGGCGATCACATGGTGCTGCAAGAGGGTAGGCCGGTGCCGGTGTGGGGCACGGCGGCCGCGGGCGAGGAGGTGCGCGTCGAGATCGCAGGGCGCGCGGCGAAGACCCGGGCCGATCGGCAGGGCGCTTGGAAGGTGACGCTGCCGAAGCTAGGCTACGGTGGGCCGCATACCTTAATGGTGACGGCGACGAGTGGATCGAAGACGTTTAGCGACGTGCTCGTCGGCGAAGTCTGGGTCGCGTCGGGACAGTCCAACATGGAGTGGCCGCTGAGCCTGGCTCGAAATCCGGAGAAGGAAATCGCGTCGGCGAATTATCCCGGGCTGCGGTTGTTTTATGTGGAACGGAAGACGGCGACGACGCCGCAGCTCGATTGCAATGCGACGTGGACACTCACGACGCCGGAGACGGCGAGAGATTTTTCTTCGGTCGCCTACTTTTTTGGCCGCGAGCTGCATCAGAGGCGGGGCGTGGCGGTGGGGATGATTCATACCTCGTGGGGCGGGACCTCGGCGGAGGCGTGGACGAGCCGGCCGGCGCTGGAGGCTGAGAAGAAGTTCGCGCCGATTCTCACGCGGTGGGACGGCATGATGCAGGGCTACCCGGCGGCGCGATCGGCATACGAAACGGCTCATGCGGCGTGGGAAGTGGCGCGCGACAGCGCGAAGGCCGCGGGCACGGAAGTCCCTGGGGAGCCGGGTGCGCCGGTCGCGCCGGACGATCCGAACCGGCCGGCGAACTTGTACAACGGGATGATTGCGCCGCTGTTGCCGTACGCGATTCGCGGGGCGATTTGGTATCAGGGCGAGTCGAACGCGGGCAGGGCGTATCAGTACCGCAGCCTGTTTCCGGCGATGATTGAGAACTGGCGGGCGACGTGGGGGCAGGGAGATTTTCCCTTTGTGTTTGTGCAGATTGCGAACTACCTGGAACGCAAGACCGAACCCGGCGAGTCCTCGTGGGCCGAGTTGCGCGAGGCGCAGAGGATGACGTTGTCGCTCCGGAACACAGGGATGGCGGTGGCAATCGACATCGGCGACGCGGTGGACATTCATCCGAAGAACAAGCAGGATGTAGGCCAGCGGCTGTGGTATGCGGCGGAGCGAGTGGCGTATGGGAATCGGGCGACGGAGGAGAGCGGGCCGCTGTTCGCGTCGGTGACGTATAGCGGCGGGGAGGCGCGGGTGCGGTTCGACAACGCGCGGCTTGGTCTGAAGACGATGAACAATGCGCCGGTGAAGGGCTTCGCGATTGCCGGCGCGGACTACAAATTCGTGTGGGCGGATGCGCGTATCGCCGGCGATTCCGTGGTGGTGTCGTCGCCTGCGGTGCCGCGTCCGGTGGTGGTACGATACGGCTGGGCGGACAACCCGGAGTGCACGCTCTACAGCGGTGCGGGATTGCCGGCTTCGCCTTTCCGGACGGACACGCGGCCTGGAGTGACGATTGCAAACGAGTAGGCGGCGGCCTGAGGTAGAATATAGCAGCACGAGCGGCGTGTACACGGGGCCCGGCACGGTATGGACAAAGTGACCTTTTTTCTGTCGCCCGGTCCCGGGGGCGGATCGTATATGCCCGGGCTTATCATGCCGGCGGCGATCCTGCTGGTGGCGCTGCTGTCCGCGGCGACGGTGATCTATCTGACGCGGGTCCGGCCCGGGGCAGAGGGAGCGGGCGACGAGTCCCGGCCTTCGGGGCCTCGTGATCAATCCTAGCCGCGAGTTATGCCGCTGACTTTCCGGGGGAGCGTTGCGCCGGGGGCGGGTCGCGTGCTGGAGTTGGCGCGATACAGCGCGCTGCTGCACTTGGTCGTCCTAATCTGGGGGTTCACCGGGATTATCGGGCGGCTGATTTCGCTCGATAGTGTTCCGCTGGTGTTCTACCGCATTTCAATCGCCGTGCCTGCGATAGGTTTGTTCCTGTTTCTCCAAGGCGTTTCGCTGCGAGTCGACCGTGGCGGGCTGCTTCGTTTTGCGGGGATCGGCCTGCTGGTGGCGTTTCACTGGACGCTTTTTTTCGAGTCGATCAAGATTTCGACTGTGTCGGTCGCGCTGGTGTGTCAGTCGGTGGCGCCGTTCATTACGGCGTTGATCGAGCCGATCGCGTTTCGCCGAGCGATTCGTACGCATGAGTTGCTGCTGGGGGTCGCGGCGGCCGTCGGAGTGGCCGTAATTTTCGGGTTCGAGACGGAGCACGCGGCGGGCATCGCGGTGGGGCTGGCGGCGGCGTCCGTGGGGGCGCTGTTCGTGGTGATCAATGGTCGCCTCGTCGAGCGCTACGATTCGCGCGTGATCTCCTTCTACGAACTGCTCAGCGGCTGGGTGGGGATGCTCTGCGTGGTCCTGCTGGTGGATGGGACAATTCCAGTGCCGGACGCCCCGGACCTGGCCTACCTGTTGGTGTTGGGCACGGTGTGCACCGCCTTCGCGTTTGTCGGAGGCACCGTGGTGATGCGGCGGCTCTCGCCCTTCACCGTGATGCTGACGACGAACCTCGAGCCGGTGTACGGGATTGTGCTGGCGCTGCTAGTGTTTGGCGAGTCGGAGCTGATGTCCGCGGGGTTCTATGCGGGCGCGGGGCTGATTCTGGCGAGTATCTGGCTAAATGTTATTATCGTGCGCCGAAAGCTGGGGACGAGAGGAGCCACACCGGATGGGGACCGCGCCGCACCCGAAAAAAACGCGGGCTGAGCGATTGCAAGAGATCCGCGAGATCGCCGAGACCGGGCGCCGCGGGCTCTTGGATCAGCGCGGGGGACTGAGCGCGGACCTGCCGCTGCGGTTCTGGAACCAGCAGGCGCATTTCACGACGCCCGCTTCGGGCACGCCGGAGAAGGCCATTCGCGGGTTGGCGCCGGTGGCGAGGTTGCTGGACAAGTTCGGACTTACGCCGGAATCGATCGCCGAATATGCCGACGCGCCGCTCGCGATTCTCAAGGGCCTCGTCGACGGGGCGGACAAGCATTCGCCCTTCGTGATGGTGGACGTCGAGGACGCGGTCGCGCTCACTCCGGAAACGATCCAGAAGGCGCGGGACGGCGCGGTGCGTTGCTTTACTGAGGCCGAGTGGGGCACGACGCTGCCGTTCTACCGGCCGGCGGGCTTGCGGCTAGATACTTGTGTGGAGGATTTGACGAGCGTGTTTGGCCGGGTCGCCGAAGGGGTACAGGGCGGGCCATTTCCGATCGCGGGGATCGTGTGGCCGAAGGCGGAGCATCCGGACGAGATTGCGTGGGTGTGCGAGACGCTCACCGGGATCGAAGAGCGGCTGGATCTGCCGGAGAACACCGTCCGGATGGAGTTCCTGGTCGAGTCTGGTTACGCGCTCGCGCAGCTTCCGGAACTCGTGAAGGCCTCCGTCGGGCGGCTCGCGGGCATTATCTGGGGCATCGCGGACTATAGCGCGGACACGAATTTGCCGGTGATCGAGAACGATCATCCGCTGTGCGATTGGGCGCGGTATGAGATTGTGAATCTCGCGGGGGCGGCGAACGTGCCCGCGATCGACAGCATGACGCTAAATTATCCGACGGCGATGCACCGCAGCGCGGAGCTGACGGCGGGACAGCGAGAGGACAATCGCCGCAAAATTCTCGGCGCGCTCAAGGAAGTCTACGACGACGCGCGGCACGGCATCGCGCTGGGGATGAGCGGGAAGTGGGTGGGGCATCCGCTGCAATTGCTCATGGTGATGGCGGCGTACCGCGAGACGCTGCCGGCGTCGCAGATCGAGAATGACATCCGCGAGATTGAAGCGTACAGCGCGAGTGTGCTGGCCGGCACCGGCGCCACGGTGATGGGCGAGGGCGCCGGCGCGTACATGGCGGACCGCGCGACCGATCGGCATCTGCGCGCGCGGCTGCGGCGGGCCACCGCGTGGCGGCGGATGGACCCTGCCCGCGCGCGGGCGCTGGGCGTCATCAGCGACGCGGAACTGCGCGAGCTGCTTGTGCTGGGCGGCTGAGCGATGGCCGAGGGCGGCGCGCAGGGCCACTTCTTCGAGGACTTCCGCGTGGGCCAGGCGCTCGAGCACTGCGGCGGGCGCACGATCACCGAGGGCGATTGCGCGGTGTATCTCTCGCTGACCGGCGACCGATACCGGCTTTTTTGCGACGCGGAGTACGCGAAATCGCGAGGCTATCGCGGGATGCTCGTGAACGATCTGCTTGTTTTTCATGTCATTTTCGGGCAGACCGTGCCGGAGGTCTCGCGCAATGCCATCGCGAATCTTGGGTACGCGGACGTCCGCTTCCGCACGCCGGTGTATCCCGGCGACACCCTGCGCACGACAACCGAAGTGATCGGGCTGCGCGAAAACAAGAACGGGAAGTCCGGGATCGTCTACGTGCAGTCGCGCGGGACGAACCAGCAGGGCGAGACGGTGTTGGAGTTTTACCGTTGGGTGATGGTGCGCAAACGCGACGAGCACGCGCCGCCGCCGGCGGAGCACGTGCCGAACCTCCCCAAGGAAATCAGCCCGCTTCAACTGGTGCATTGCGCGGCGACGATCCCGGACGCGCACGAAAACGCGGCGCCGGGCCGATACTTCGAGGACTACAAAGAAGGCCAGACGATTTTTCACGGCGCGGGGATGACGATCGAGGAAGCGGAACACGCCTCGGCGACACGGCTCTATCAGAACACAGCGGCGGTGCACTTCGACGGGCACGCGATGAAGCAGACCGAAGCCGGACGCAGGCTTGTCTACGGCGGGCATGTGATCTCGGTGGCGCGCGCCGCGCAGTTCGACGGGCTGGAGAACGCCGAGCGCATCCTCGGGTGGAACGGCGGGACCCACGCGAACCCGACCTACGCGGGCGACACGATTTACGCGGTGACCGAGGTGCTCCAAAAACACACGACCAGTGCGAAGCTTGGCGGCATCCTGCGGCTGCGCCTCTATGCGGTGAAGAATCTCGACCCCGCGAAGGAGACGATTGAGTTCGTGAAGATCGAGGCCGGGCGAACGACCTATCATCCGAGTGTAGCCCTGGATTTAGACTTTTATGTGTTCGTGCCGCACCGAAGCGCTGCGAAGGCACAGGGATGAGCGCATCCGCCGACCCGGTATTGGCGCGATGCCGCGCGCGGCTCGAGGAATTGACCCAGGCCCTGCGGCGAAGCACGCGCGACGGCGAGGCCATCGACAATCACCAGGTCGCCACGCGGCGGCTGGCGGGATTGGCCACGCGATACGAAGCCGCTGCCGCCATGGCCGAGGCCGCTCGCGCGCCGCGCGCGTCCGAGGGGCCTGCGGCAAGCGGGATGGCGGAGATCGCCGGCGTGTGGGCGGCGGAGACGGCGCTCGCGGCGGCGGAAAGCTACTGGCTGCATGGTGAGGAGTTCGGACTCACGCCCGGCAATTTCTCCGGCCTGAGCGATGCGGGCGTGTTGGACGATGTTCGCGCGTCGGTGAAGGAATCAAAATACCGCGCGATCGGAGAGTCGCTGATCGAGCGCGGCGCGGCGAACGACCGGCCGATCGCGCACGACGCGGGCGAGGCCGCGGAGCTGCGCGCGGCGACGCGGCGCTTCGCGCAGACCGTGGTCGCGCCCGAGGCCGAGCGAATTCATCGAGAAGACTTGTTGGTGCCGGAGCATTTCATTACCGAGATGTCGGCGTTGGGCTACTTCGGGATGTCGATCCCGGAGTCCTACGGCGGCGTCGGCATGAACAATTTGATGATGGTCGTGGCGACGGAGGAATTGAGCGCGGCGTCGCTCCCGGCGGCGGGCAGCCTGATCACGCGGCCGGAGATTCTGGCGAAGGCGCTGTTGCAGGGCGGCACCGAGGAGCAGAAGAAGGCGTGGCTGCCGCGCGTGGCGAGCGGCGAGCTGATGGTGGCCGTCGCGGTGACCGAGCCGAATGTCGGGTCAGACGTTGCGAATCTGAGTTGTCGGGCCGAAGCGAAGGCGATCGGCGGAAGGGCCGGCTACGCGCTGAACGGCGCGAAGGCTTGGTGTACCTTCGCCGGCCGCGCGAATATTCTCGCGCTGCTCGCGCGGACGGAACCCGATCCGAAGCTGGGCCACAAGGGCCTCTCACTGTTCATCGTCGAGAAGGACGCATTCACGGGGCACGAGTTCACGATGCGGCAGCCGGGCGGCGGCGTGATGACGGGGAAGGCCGACGCGACGATCGGGTATCGCGGGATGCACTCGTTCACCTTGCAGTTTGAGGACTACTTCGTGCCGGCGGAAAACCTCGTCGGCGGCGAGGCGGGCCGCGGCAAGGGTTTCTACTTGCAGATGGGCGGCTTCGCGGCGGGGCGCCTGCAAACGGGCGGCCGCGCGACGGGCCTGGCGCAGGCGAGCCTCGAAGCGGCGGTGAAATACGCGAAGGAGCGGCCGCAATTCGGCAAGCCGATCGCGGAGTACCAGAGCACGCAATACGAAATCGGACGAATGGCGGTGAAGGTCGAGGCCGCGCGGCAGTTGACCTATGCCGCGGCGCGCGCGATGGACGAGACGAGTCCGCGCGCGACTTTGCTCGCGGCGATGGCGAAGCTGCTCGCGTGCCGCGTGGCGGTGGAGGTGAGCCAGGCGGCGCAGGTGTTGCACGGCGGCTGGGGATACGCCGAGGAGTACGCGATCTCGCGGTACGTGTGCGATGCGCTGGTGTTGCCAATCTTCGAGGGCGTCGAGCCGATCCTCGAGATGAAGGTGATCGGGCGCACGCTGTTGGGGGGGTGAGGCGTTGCGGAAGAAAGGGCGATGGGAATTATGGGAAGTATGGGAATTATGGGACGTACGGGACGTATGCAAATCATGGAAACTGATGGACCCATTGGTCCCATACTTCCCATGATTCTCATAGGTCTCATCGGGCCATCCCGCCGATGATGTCATTTCCAAACGTCATTGAGGCGGTGCGGTCGCGCGCGGGGGAGCATGCGGCGCGCGTGGCCGTGATCGACGGCGGAGTGCGGCTGACGCATGCGGAGTTGTGGGAGCGTGTCGATCGGCTTTCCAATGCGTTCATCATCGCGGGGTTGCGCAAGGGCGAGCGGCTGTTGGCGTGGCTGCCGAATGCGTTTCAGGCGATCGAGACGGAGCTGGCGTGTTTGCAGGCGGGGGGCGTGTGGGTGACGCTGAACGCGGCGCTCACGTGGCCGGAGGTGGCGGCCGTCATTACGTCGACGGAGCCGCGGCTGTTTGTCGTTTCGAAGGCGCTCCTGGCTAACATTCCAACGGCGAACGCGGATGCGCAGCGGATGCTGGAGCAGTTGACGACGCTGGTGGTCGGCGGCGACCCGATGGCCATCGGGAGTTTCGACTACGAGTCTACGTTGCGCGCGGGATCGCGGGAGCGTCCGCGCGTGGAGGTCGGGCCGGAGGACCTCTTGCGGCTTCGGTATACCTCCGGGACGACGGGAAAGGCGAAGGCGGCGATGATCGCGCACTCGGCGTATCTGGCGTCGCTGGAGACAATGCTCAGCGTGCTGCCGCCGTTGTCGCCGGCGGACCGCGTGTTGCACGCGTCCCCGCTTACTCATGCCTCGGCGGCGTATATGTATCCGATGCTCTGGTGCGGCGGCGCGAGCGTCCTCGTGCCGAAGTTCGAGGCGGACGAAGTTCTGGAGATCATTGAGCGCGAGCGGATCACGATCCTGTTCGCAGTGCCGACGGTGTTGCACCGGTTTGGCGAGTCGCCGGCGTTCCGGTCGCGCGACCTGAGCAGTTTGCGCAGCGTGTCGTATGGCGCGGCGCCGACGCCGCCGGAGGTGTTGCGCCCGGTGCTCGAGCGATTGCCGGGGAAATTGCTGCACATTTACGGGCTGACCGAGGCGCTGCACCCGGTGACCACGCTGGGCCGCGAGGAACACGTGCCGGGGAACCCGAAGCTGGGGTCGATCGGGAAGCCGACGATCCTCTGCGAGCTGCGCGTGGCGAAAGAGGATGGCAGCGATGCGGGCGACAGCGAGCTGGGCGAGTTGTGGGTGCGCGGGCCGATCACCATGCGCGGGTATTGGCGCGACCCGGAGGGCAGCGCGGAGTTGATGCGCGGCGAGTGGATCGCGACGGGGGACCTCGGGTATCGCGACGCGGAGGGATACTATTGGATCGTCGATCGCAAGAAGGACGTGATCATCAGCGGCGGTTTCAACGTATACAGCAGCGAGGTTGAATCGGTGCTGATGGAGCACCCCGCGGTGTTGGAGGCCGCGGTGATTGGCCTGCCGCATCCGGATTGGGGCGAGGAAGTGCATGCCGTGGTGGGGCTGAGGCCGGGCGCGATGGCCGGCGAGGCGGCGCTGATCGCGCATTGCCGGGAGAGGCTCGCGGGATACAAGACGCCGAAGGGCGTTACTATTTTGGAAAACGGATTGCCTCGGAATAGCACGGGGAAGGTGTTGAAGGCGGAATTGGGCGAGGTGGTGAGGCGTGGGGCGGGAAAGAAATCTCGGTGAAGCGATGAAGGTCAAGGGCAGATGACGAGCACGATGACTGGGTCGATGACGAGACGAGGATGAGATCGCGATGAATGCGATGGGATTGAAGGTTTTGGATTTTACGACACTGCTGCCTGGGCCCTTTGCCACGATGATGTTGGCGGACATGGGCGCGGACATCGTGCGCGTCGAGGCGCCGGGGCGCTGGGACATGGTGCGATCGCGGCCGCCGTTTGATGATGGGGTGGCAGCGGGGCATGCGTTCTTGGCGCGGAGCAAACGGTCGGTGGCGCTTGATTTGAAGAAGCCCGGCGCGGCGGAGATCGTCAAGCGGCTCGTGGAAACCTATGACATCGTGATCGAGCAGTTCCGGCCGGGGGTGATGGATCGGCTGGGGATCGGGTACGAGACCTTGGCGAAGGATAATCCCAGGCTCATTTACTGTTCGCTGACGGGCTACGGGCAGACGGGGCCGCTACGCGATCGCGCCGGGCATGACAACAACTACCTCTCGCTCGCTGGCGTGATGAGCCACTGCGGACGCAAGGAGCAGGGGCCGGTGCCGCAGGGCGTGCAGGTGGCGGACATCGGCGGCGGGTCGCTGTGTTCAATCATCGGGATTCTGGCCGCGGTGGTGTGCCGGCAGCAGACCGGGCGCGGGCAGTATGTCGACGTGTCGATGTACGACGCGGCGATTCTTTGGAACGCCTACGCGGCGGCGCAGTACCTCGTCGGCGGGACGACGCCGGACTACGAGAGCATGCCGCTGAACGGCGGCACGCACTATGACTATTACCGCACGAAAGACGGCCGCTACATCTCGGTGGGCAGCCTCGAGCCGAAATTCTGGGAAGGGTTCTGCCGCGCGATCGGGCGGCCGGATTTTATTGAGCGCGTGGACCTGCCGGGGCCGAAGATGGACGCGCTGAAGATTGAGATTCGCGCGGTGATGGCGCAGAAGAGTTTCGACGAATGGGTAGCCATCTTCGCGAAGGAAGACGTGTGCGTCGAGCCGGTGTTGCGCATGGACGAGGCGCTACACCATCCGCAATGCGCCGCGCGCGAGATGGTGGTCGATGTGCCCAAACCCAAAGGAGGCGCGCAGCGTCAGGTCGGATTTCCGATCAAATTTTCCGAGATGCGTCCGACGTACAAAGGAATTGGGTGCGCATTGGGCGAGCACACGGACGAGGTGTTGTTGGACGCGGGGTACACCGCGAGCGAGATTGGGGCGCTGCGCGGCGCGGGGGTTTTTGGTTAATTGTCGGTCGCGCGGGAGCGCGACCCTCCCGGGGGGATCACAAATCCGCCGGTGTGCGGTAGGGCATCCGCCGGTGTGCGGTAGGGCGGCCACGGGGGGCCGCCCCTACGGGCGGCGGCGGAAGGCCTTGATGAATCCGTCGAGTTCTTCGACGCGCATTGCGCGGCAGAGCCCAGCGTAGGCGAGGGCGCCGGCTGCGATGGCGGAGAGCGTCGCGGACGCGCGCGCGAGCAGCGTCGCATCGCCTAGAGCGGCTTCGATGCGATTGTGCATGGCCCAGGCGACCCCTGCCATGAGCGCGGCGGCGCAGATCATTCGAATGAGCGCAGAAATAAACTTCGTGTCGTAGAGCGGGCCTACGCGTTGCCAGAGGAACAGGTAGAGAAACCCGGCGTTGAGCGTGAAGCTGAGGGTGGTCGCCATCGCGAGTCCTTTGTAACCGAGCGGGCCGACGAGCACGAAATTGAGCAGGATGTTGAACAGCATCGCCGCGCTGGCGATGACGACGGGCACGCGCGTGTTTTGCATGGCGTAGAAACCCGTGACGCACACTTTCAGCCACGCGAACGACAGCAGGCCGAGGGCGTAGATAACTACGGCATTCGAGGTCATCTGGGTCGCGGCGGCGTCGAACTCGCCGCGTTCGAATAAGAGTTGCACGATCGGCCGCGCGAGCACGAGGAGTCCAGCCATCGCGGGAACGGTCAAGAAGAAACTCTGCCGCAGGCCGATCAACAGGACGGTGCGGACCTCGTCCATCGCGCCGCGCGCGCAGGACTTGGCCAAGGTGGGCAGGATGGCGACCGAGGTGGCGACGGCGAAGACGGAGAGCGGGAGCTGCACGAGGCGATCGGCGAGGAACAGCGCGCGGACAGTGCCGGAGCCCGGCAGGCCGGCGGCGAATAGCGTGCCGACGAGGCGGTTCACTTCGCCCGCGGCCTGGCCGACGATGACCGGCACGAGCAGCAGGAAGACTTTCCGGATGCCGGGGTCGCGCAGGTCGAGGCGCGGCGCCCAGACGCCAGCGACGCGGCCCATCGCTGCGAATTGCGCTGCGAATTGCGCGACGCCGCCGATCCACACGCCGGCGATGAGCGCGTAGGCCGGGTCGGGGAAGGCGTCGTGCGCGAGCAGGCAGGTGGCGATCAGCGCGACGTTGAGCAGCGCAGGCGTCCAGGACGGCGTCGAGTAGTGGTGGAGGACGTAGAGCGGCGCGGCGCAGAACACGGCCAGGCCGATCAGGAAGAGGTAGGGGAAGGCGAGCAGCGAGAGGTGGGTGAGGTAGGCGACGCGCTCGGGGGCGATGGGTCCCGCCTGCGTGAAATTATCGAGCAGGTGCATCGCGCGCAATACGTATGGGAGTAGAAACATGCCGGCGGCGGTCAGGACGAGGAGCACGATGATCATGACGCCGAAGGCGGCGGCGACAAGCTGCTGAAATTCCTTTTTAGATTTTTTCTCGAGACGCTCCGAGAACACGGGAACAAAGGCGGCATTCGTTGCGCCTTCGCCGACGATTTCGCGCAGCATGTTCGGCAGCCGAAACGCGACGACGAATGCGTCGAAGGCGGCGGCGGGGATCAGCGCCGTGGTGACGAGATCGCGGACCAGGCCGAGGACCCGGCTCAGCATCGTGCCCAGCGCGAAGATCGCCGCGTAGCGCGAGTGCTGCGCGCGGGTATCACTCACGGCGCGGAGATCCCGGAGCGCACCGAGGCAGGCATCAGCAGCGCGAGCACGAGAAGCGAGGCGCACAGCGCGTCGATGATCCACGGCGCGTAGCGCTGGAACGCGAGGAGCGGTTGCGGCTCGGCGCTGGGCAAATCAAAGGCGCCGGCGAGCCGGGCCATGATCAGCGCGTCGGGCGGCGGATCGGTTTCGAGCGGGTAGAGTTGGTCGCCGCTCGCGGCCCAGAGGTCTACGGGCGTGAAGCGGCCATAGGCGTCAAAGACGCCGGCGATACCGGTGTTGGCGGCGTGCACGAGCGGCAGGCGCGTTTCGACGGCACGCACTCGCGCGATTTCGAGTTCCTGCGGGATAGCGGTGCTGCGTCCGAACCACGCTAGGTTGGTCGCCACCACGAGGAAATCCGCGCCGTCCCGGCGCAGGCGGTTCGACATGGGCGAGAAGAGGACCTCGAAGCAGATGAGCGGGCCGAGTTTTCGGTCGCCGACTCTCATCACCACGGGTTCAGTGCCCGCGTCGAGATTGCCAATGCTGGGCACAAGCTTCGTGATGAAGGGGAGATGCTCCGAGAGCGGGACGTATTCGCCGAAGGGGGCAAGATGGATCTTGTCGTACCATGCGGAAATTTCGCCGGACTCTTCCATGAGTAGCGCGGAATTATAGTTTCGCGTGAGCTCGGTGCGGCCGGCGCCTGCGAAGAGCGCGAAATGGCCGTCGCGCACGGTGCGCGTGAGTAAATCCTGCACGGGGGCGGAGTCGATGTCGGCGAGGATGAGCGCCTCGGGCCAGACCATGAGGTCGAGGCCGGAGCGCGCGGCGAGCGCGAGCGATTTTTCGGAGGCGTTGCGGATGGTCTCGTAGCGATACTCCGGGTCCCACTTCATTTCGAGCGAGTAGTTGGATTGGAAAATCCCGACCTTGAGCGGGTCCGCGGCGGTCGTCGCGGGCTTGAGCAGCAGAAAGCCGACTCCATGCGCCGCGGCGACGACGGTGATTGCGGCGAGGACGGGCAAAGGCCGGCGCGCGGCGACGGCTTCGGTGAGGAGCGCGTTCACCAGCGCGATCAGCAGGGAGACGGCGAGACCGGTGCCGAGCGCGGCCCATTGCAGGAGCCAGAGGTCGGGGCCTTGGGAGTACGCGAGCGAGCTCCAGCCGAAGCCGGTGAAGACGGTCGATTGCGCGTGCTCCATGGCGACCCAGAGCAGAGCGAAGGTCAGCGGCCCGCCGAGCCGCCGGTTGCGATCGCCGATCCAGCGCCAGGCCAGGCCGGCCACGGCCCAGAAAAGCGCGAGGACGACGCAGAGGAGTTGCTGGCCGAGGACGGCCCAGCCGCCGGCCCACATGATGTTGGCGAGGAGCCATTGGAGCACGAGGACGTGAAAGACGAAACCCGCGACGAAGAAATGGAGCGCGGCCTGGAGCGGCGGGAGGGTGCGCGCGCGCCAAAGGAGCGGGACGAGCGCGAACCACGCGAGATAGAAGACGTGGAACCGCGGGAAACAGAACGAGAGCGCGACGCCCGACACGATGGCCGGGCCGTAAATTCGAAGTGTCCCCCTCATTGTCGCGCCAGTCCCCGGCGATTGGTCTTTGGCCGTTGCGGCCCCCACGTGACCTTAGCGTTCCTTCTGCATCAAGTCAATTTCGGTTTCGAGGGTCGATTGATTTTGCCAATTGCCGTTCTTCCAGAAGTCGAGCGCCGTCTGCGAGGAGGGCGTCAACTTGCGCAGGTCGACCACCGTGGGCGCGACGAAGATGAGCAGGTGGACGTTCTGCACTTCGGAGCGGCGGCCGCGGAAGGGGATGCCGAGGATGGGGACCTTGCCGATGATGGGGACCCGGCGCTCGGTGCGGCGCGTGACGCGGCTGGAGAGGCCGCCGATGACGAGGGCCTGGCCGTTGGGCACGAGAACGGTTCCCGTCTGCGAGCGCTTGGCGAAGACGGGCAGGTCGATGCCGCGCACGTTGTCGATCCGGGAGACGTCGGTCACGTTGAGTGTCTTGATATTGAGTTCGACGAGGTTGTCGGTGCGAACGGTGGGGATAATGTTCATGTTGACGCCGATGTTCTGGAAGGCGACGACTGTCTGGGCCATGCCCCGCGTGTCGTATTGGATGCTCTGATACGGGACCTTGCCGCCCGCCTGAATGTCGGCGGCCATGCCGTCGATGACCAGGAGTTCGGGCTTTGAGATGAGATCAACGTCGTTGTTGCGCTCGATACTGCGGAAGATGCCGTCAATGCGGCCGAAGTCACCGGAGACGATCGAGAAGGTCATCCCCGCGCCGCTCTGGGTTTGCACGCCATCGCCCAGAGTGCCGGAAAGGTCAGGCCGAAACGGCGGCGGAAAGGCGGAGGAGTCCGGCGCGGGCAGGGTGACCCGAAAATCCGGACTGAGCGGATCGAAAACATTCGTCGAGACTTGCTGTATCGGTCCACCGTCGTCGGCATTCCGCGTGTAGGAGAGGTTGGTGCCGATGTCGCGCAGTCCCTGTTCGTTCGTCTCGCTGATCCACACGTGCATCTGCACTTGGCGAAATGAGGCGGGGGCCGCGGAGGGCGCCGTGAATTCCGGCGTGACGGGCGTGACGGGCGTGTCGGCAGCGATTGCGCCTTCGGCGAACAAGACGGCGCAGGCGGTGAACCCAAGGGCGCGGATCATGGGGCCTTGCTCCCCGTGGGCTCTTGAGGCTTTGTTTTGGCGTCGGCGGGTTTAGTCTTGGAGTTGTCCGATTTGCCCTTGAGCTCTTCAGACTTGACGCCCACGGGCATTCCGCGGTCCAGAGAGTCATCGTTCGGGGTGAGGATGCCCGCGAGTCCTTGCGCGACCTCCACTATGACGTCGGCGGGGGAGCGGCGCTTGTTGGCTTCCTGCTGCACGAAGCCAAGGTCGTCCGAGAGGGAGAATGCGGGTCGCCACGTTTCCGCCTTGATGAGAAACGCAAGTTCGCGGCGCGACTCATCGGCCTTGCGGCTGCCGAGCGTGGCGGAGATGGGCGTAGCGCCAATATTGCCCGAGGCCAGGCCTTGGACGAGGCCGATCGCGGCGTTTTCGGCCTGGGCGATGAGTGGCGCGGTGGCGATACTCTTGGATTCCGAGTTGCGGTAGAGACCGCCGAGCAGCAGGACCTGCCCGTGACGGACCCATACATTGGTCGAGATGCTGCGCGAGATGAATTCGGGAACGGTAATGGCATTTTCGCCATCGGAAAAGTTCTCATTCGCCGAGGTAAGTCCGACCACGATACGCTGGCCTTCTTCCTTGACGATGGCGCGCACCGCAAGGCGGATGTAGGTGTCATCGTGGGTCGACCAGTTTCCGTCGTCGTCGATCACTTCGGGCACGAAGACGGCTAGGTTGACCCCGGTGTCCTCGAATTCCGTGACTTGAACGATGGTGGAACCGACGACTCGCGTGGACTCGTAGGGGATTTTCTGCGTGGTCTCGACTACGCTGGGGATCGTAGAGGCGACCTTGACCATCACGTGTGGCCGGGAGAGGATGAAGGCGCGGTTCTCGTTGACCAGCGCTTGGAGGAGCACTTCAAGTTCGCCGCCGCTGAAGTTGATCTGGTCGAGGAAGACCGTGAGGCCGCCGGCGGTGGTGGTGGGGAAGGTGAGATCGACGGTACCTATACCCGATCCATTGTCGGGCACGACTTCGCCGGCCGGGCCGCGCGAGGCGGAAGAGAAGTAAGCGCTGAGGCCGGTCTCGACGCCCTTGGTGGTTTGGAACTCGATGATTTTCACGGAGACGACGACCTGCTCTGGTGGCTTTTCGACCGGCGCGGCCGGCGCGACTGGCGCGGCCGGCGCCGCCGCTGGCGCAGCGGCGGGATCGGCCGCGGCGGGCGCAGGCACAGTCGCTGCGGGCGCGGGTTCCTGCGTGAAAGCGGCCGCGGATCCCGCAAGCGCGAACGCGGCCACACATCGCCGCACGCCTGGTTGATTCAAAACCTTCACTTCATTCTCCTGTCGCCGGCCCGTTCTCGCAGCGTCATGGGCCGGCGCTGAATATTCTTCGCCGGGCGCCCTATCGCCTGAACGACACCGAGTATTCGTAGCGGTCAATACTGTTGAGTTCGCGATAGTTGCTAAAGCGCATGCTGAAGGCGCGCGTCTCGCCGGGGGCCACGTCGCCGAAGGGCGTGGTCTGCGTGTCGTATACCGTGCTGCCGAACCCGAACAGGGTCACGGTGACGTTTGCGCCGTAGAGGATGCTCTGGCCGCGGTTCACTGCCTGGCCGGTGACTACGAAGAAGAGCGGAATCTGCGTGATCGAGTCGCGCACGGCCGGAAACGAATTGATGTTGACGACTTGGAGCGGGGTTTTCTCGGCAGCGCGGCGGCTGACCTCGGCGGGCGTGAGGATGGTGTGCGGGCCGTCGTCGCGGCGCTCGACACGCTGGCGAAAATGATCCGACGCGGCGAAGTCTGCGTCCTTGTGCGCGAGCTCGAGATAGAGGGCGCCGGCTTCGTCATATTCGCCGCGCGTCCACAGCGAATCGGCCAGGCGCCGTTTGGCGTCGGAGGAGCCGGGCTCCGCTTGCAGCGCGGCGCGCGCCGCGCCGATCTCCCGGTCGATCGCTTCGGGCGCGGGAAAACTCGAGGCGTACAGGTGGCGCAGGCGATCGCCGGAGATGCGTGATTCGTCGGCCCATTCGCCCGCTGACGCGAGGGCGAGGTAGGCGTCGTACGCGTCGATCGCGTCGCGCAATCCGCCGAGATTTTCGTAGGCCACGCCAAGAAGATACTGGGCGTCGGCGGCCTCGCGGGTGCCGGGGTAGCGCGCGGCGATTTCGTGCAACCGTCCCACGGCAATCGCGGAGTTGCCGCTCTGGATCAGGCGGTCGGCTTCGGCGATCGCCTGGCCCGGCGCGGGCGCATCGAAGGAATTGCTGCCCGCTTCAAAGCGCGGCGGCGATCCGGTCGAGCACGCAGTGAGGAGTGATAGGATGCCGGCTGTGCAAAAAAAGTGCGCGAGATTTCGGGACACCAGTCGAACACGTCCTAGTTCTGTTGCGTTAATTCTCGATGGCTTCCAGGACGCGCTCAGTAATGTCCGTGCAGGCCACCGGCGGATCGAGCTTGCCGAGGTAGCCTTTTTCCGCGATGAGGTCGTATTCCTTGACCTTGCCTACGTCGGAGATGGCGCGATGCACGCGGTTGGTGGCTTCGCTGATCAGAATCCAGTATTTTCCCGTGCCGCTGCCGAGTTTCCTTTTTAGGATTTCCCGGTATTCAGGAGTAGACTGGATGGCGGCTTCCGTATCGACCTCGGCCGGGCTATCGAAGCCAGCGGCGGAGCCGTAGTAGACCCGGCTGGGATCCACCTGGGAATCAGGAATCGATTGCGCGGCAACCGCGATGGCTGGAATTACAATTACAAACGCTAGCACGCTCAGTGGACGTCGTCTTCGCACCATTGCCCCTTTCCACGGTCCAGTCCGCAAATTCAGCGTAACCCACTCGCATGCAATGGACTACGCGATTGCTCCGGACTCGTCGGCCATCCCCATGGCCTTGATTGGCCTTCCTTCCCCAACAAAACGGAGCCAAACAGACTTACGAAGAACAAGTACTGCGCTCTCCCAATCGTACCATCCGTCTCCGGGATCATGCTTGATACCCGGATGCCCGTGTCGAGCGTTGTATCTCTCGACGCAGTCCAGGGTTCCTGCCAAGGCGATTTTTTTTGCAAAAAAGGGTATTTAGGTTCCGTTACGGAGCTAAACCATATGAAAATGTCATCGATACAATTCAAAACCTTCGCGCAGGTCCGCTCCGGTTCCACGCTGATCATGGGACTTCTTTTGGCGATGGCGGCCTCCGGTGCGCCGGATCAGGCTGGACCCGCCGAGACTCCGGTTCGACAGGTGTACGTCGTGGAGACCGCCAAATCTTCGGCGGGGCGGCTGTTTCTAGCGCCGACGGAGCCGAGGGAGGGTGTCGTCGCCGGCGTCAATCTGGCCCTTCGGGGCGTCATTCTGAGCCGCACCACCTCCGGAAGCCGGCGGATGCTGTTCGAGGTGGCATCTGCGAGCGGGGACCCGGTCTATTCGGTCGACCTGACCGTGGTGGTCGAGCCGGGCTCGGCGCCATTTGGATTTGAGTGGTCGGCGCGCGAGGCGCCGGAGGGCGACTATGTCGCGCGGGTGCGGGTGCTGGATGCCAGGCTGGGCGAGGACGCCCGGGCGCAGTGGGATCTAAGCGTGCGCGACTCTGGGGCCGTGGCCTCGCGCGTGGAGGCGGCGCGGGCGGAGGTCGCGCGATTGCGCCGCGAGTCGGGCGAGACGATGCCTGCGGGCGCGCGACAGGAGCTGGCGCTTGCTTCGGAGGCCCTTGCGGGCCATTCGCCTGACGACCGGCCCCTCATCGAGACGGACAGGAATGCCTCATTCGCCATGACTACGGCGGCCCGTGTCCGCGCGAGGCTTACCTTTGGCCGATTGACCGGCGCGGCCGCGCCGGCGCCGGAAACGGGGGCCAGATCCGCGCGGAGTTTTTTCTCCGTGGCGCCTCCGGTCCGCGGCGCGATCGTGATGGGCGCGGGCGCCGATTCCGGACGGCGGCTGGCGGAGCTGGGTTTTGATTTCGTGCCGTGGATGGGAGGCGCGAACTCGGCGTTGCCGCCGGGAGACCTTCCCGTGTTTGTGTGGCTCGCCGGGACTGAGGGCGAGGCGCAACCGCGCACGATCGAGGAGTTGCAACCCTTCCAGGGCAACGACAACGTTGCCGCGATCAGCCTGTGGAGTTCGCCGCGCGCGCCGGCGCACGACGCGCAAACCGTCGCGCAATTCAGGAAATATGTCGAGGGGGTCTACGGCGATCGGGTGCCACTGAATCGCGCGTGGAAGCAGCACCTGTTCAGCTTCGACGAAGTCGAGTTCTGGCCGGGGATCCGCAACCGGGCGTATCAGTACGACGTGCAATCCTTCGAGCGGCAACGCACGAGCCAGTGGTTGCTCGAGGCCGTCCGCGGCGCGGCATCGGTACTCGCGCCGGTGGCGGTGACGATCACCTTCGGCGATGGCGTGATGGCGCCGGGCGCGCCGCAGTTGGGCCTCGACCCGGAGGCATTGGCGCCCGCGCTCAGTGTGCTGCCGGTCCGTATCGCCGGCCCGCTGGACGACGCCCGCTTCGCGCAGCGCTACCCCAGGGCGAGTGCGTTGTACGCGTTGTACCACTCATTCTCGCCGGGCACGCCGTTGGTGGCGGTGCATTCGATTGACTACGACCTGAACGATCGGCTGCGGATGGATTCCGCGGCGCAGTTGCGAACGCTCGCGGTGGAGGCGGCGATCGAAGGCGTGTCTGGGCTGGCGATAGAAATGCCCGCGATCGGGGACGCGGCGCGTGGCGCGCCCGAGGCCGTCGCGGGGTTTGCCGGAGCGCTAAGAGACCTGCGGGGCGCGGACGAGGCGATCGCCGCGATTCGAGGCAGTCCGCCGCCGGTCGTGGTGCTGTGGAGTGATTCGACGAAAGCGGCCGACGACGGTGCGGAGCATCTGGGCGCGTTGATGAACGCCTACGAGGGCTGCTCCTTCAGCGGTCAGGGCGTGAGGTTCATCACCGAGCGCCAATTGGCGAATGGACAGTGGAACGGCGTGCGGGTGCTGGTGTTGCCCGAGGTGTCCGCGCTGACGAAGGAGGCCTTCGACGGCATCGACTCGCTGATCGCCGGCGGCGCCGCCGTGATTCGCACAGAGTCGGGGCCGGTGTATGACGAGCATCGCCGCGCGCTGGGGAGGACCCTGCACGCCGGCGCGAATTCCGTGCTCGTGAGGGGGACGGGCGAAGCGCGCGACTACCTGGACGCGATCGACGGGCTCGTGTCGCGCGGTACGCTGCCGGACACGCTGCGGGTGATCACGCGCAGCGGGTATCCGATCGAAGGCGTGAAGACGCGCCACGCCGAGGGGGCGGGCTGCGAGTACTTGTATGTGGTGAACCTGCGCAAAGAGCCCGTCGCGTGCCGGTTGAATCGTGCGATCGGCGGGGCGACGGACATGCTCACGGGCCGCGCGGTGGAATTCCCGCGCACGCTGGATCCGCTGGACCCGATGGTGTTGCGGATCGACACGCAGACTGCTTCCGACTGAGCAGCGCGCGACGCCGGTTTCCACCACAATCACCAGCAGGCGTACCCTGAAGAAAGCGGACGCCGACCTACGGTAGCATCGGCCTCCGGCTGTAACATCGGCCTCCGGCTGTAACATCGGCCTCCGGCCGATGGAGAATGAGCCCAAGAAACCGTTTCCGTCCGCAGCCGGTCCTCTATTCCCGGCCGGCAGCCCCGGTCCGCTCGAGCTGGAAACCCATGCCCCAAAAAACCTCCGCGCCTCTCTTCCTCCGCGTGATCCAAGCCCACTTTTCCCGCGGAGAAGCGGTACAATTCCTGCCGGCCGGAAGTCGCGCCGCGAGGACGTCATGAGCCAGCGGGTATATACCGTCTCCGATTTGCACCTGTTCTGCCGGCGATCGCTGGCGGAGCGGCATATGCCGGCGATCACGCGGGCCGTGGGCGACGCGGACACCTTCGTCTTTAACGGCGACATTTTCGATTTTCGCTGGAGCGTGCTTCCGACGGCGCAGGATACCGCGCGCGAAGCGGTGCGCTGGCTCGAGCGCGTGGTGCAGGGCCGGCCGGAATGCCAGTTTCACTACGTGCTCGGCAATCACGATCACGTGCAGGTGTTTATCGACCAATTGCACGAACTGGCCGAGCGCACGCCGAATTTTTCGTGGGAACCCTACTACCTATCGATCGGCCGGGCGCTGTTCCTGCACGGGGACTGCGTGGTGTGGAAGATGGGCGCGCGCGGCCTGGAGGAGTTCCGCCGCGGGTGGCTGCAACAAGAGTCGCGCGGGGAGTGGGTGAACAAGGTCTACGACGCCGCGTTCCGCGCGCGGGTCCACTGCGCGGTCAGCCGGATGTACTATCCGCGGGCGCGCGTGATTTCGCGGCTCGCGCATTATCTGGACGACATCGGCCACGGCGCGGGGTCGGAGACGAAGGCGGTGTACTTCGGCCACACGCACCTGGCGATCGACGGGATCGAGCGTCGCGGGCAGCGGTTTTACAACGGCGGCGCGCCGATGCCGGGGCTGGCCTTCAAGGTGTTGCGCGCCGATACTCCGGCGTAATCACGCGGGGGCGATGACTTCCAGCGCCTGCGCCAGCACGGTGCAGCGGGCCGGGAGAAATCCAGCGGCGTCGCCGTCGACCTGGAGGGGCACGGGCAGGTCGCTTGCCGCCTCGAGTTCGATCACCGCCCCCTGACGATAGACCACGTCGCTACGATCCGGAAATCGCGGGCTCCATACCGCAAAGGCGATCGCGAGCAGCTTTGGGATCGAGAGCCGGTGCATCGCGCAGAGGTCGAGCCGGCCGTCGTCGAGTTTGGCGCGGCGGGTCGTCGGGAACAGTCCGGCGGAATAGCGGCAATTGCCCACGACGGCGTAGGTCGATGTTTCGCTGACGACGTCGCCGTCCACACGGGCGCGGATCGGCGCGTGATTGAAATGCAGCCCCACGTGAATTGCGGGAGCGATCCAACGGGCGACGCCATGCAGTCTGCTCTTGTGGTCCGCGACCCGCCGGACCACGGCTCCGTCGAGTCCCGCGCCGATGCCGAGGAGAAACCGGCGGCCGTTGACCACGCCGATGTCGATACGGCGCGATGGCCCGGCGGCGATCAGCGCGGCGAGCGCCGCGGGATCCACCGGGAGCCGGAGCTCGCGAGAGGCGACATTGGCGGTGCCGGCCCGCAGGATGGTGAGGCGCGCGCGGCCGGGATCCATGCCATTGAGAACTTCGTTCGCCGTGCCGTCTCCGCCGACGGACACAAGGCACTCGGCGCCGGAGGCCGCGGCGATCGCGGCGGCGTCGCCGGCGCATTTCGTGAACGTGAGCGAGGCGGGAACGGAGCGGCGCTCAAGTTCGCGCCGGAGCGACTCGGCCTTCGTCTTGCCCTTGCCTCCGCCGGCGGCGGGATTGGCGATGATGTGTACCTTCATGCGGCGCAGTGCGCGGGTCAGTGGGTCATCGCGTAGACGACGACGTTGATGCCGAGCGGGTAGGATTTTTTAACGGAGAATTCGCGGAAGTATTCTTCGGCGAGGCCTTCTTGCTGCCAGCCGTCCTGGATATCCGTGTTGTGGCTCATGAAGACCATAAGCCGGTTGTTCTTGTCGAAGATGCCGCGGATGTGGGGCGTCTTCGTTGCCTCTCCACGCTCGGAGGTGGTGCCGCGGTTCTGATACCAGAACTCGATGCAGGGAATCTGCGGGATTTCCTTGATCTCGAAAACAATGTGGAAGATGTCGTGCGTGAGGGGTATGTCCCGTACGGCGTACTCGTTGCCGGGAAAAATTTTGTCTATTTCGTAGAGCCAGTTTTCCCAGGCCAGCTCACCCCAGAAATCGTCTGCGAAGAGGAAGCCGCCATTGAGCAAGTACTTGCGCATGGCCGCAGCCTCTTCCTTGCTGAACCCCGCCGTGCCGACGTCGGTCATGAACACGATCGGATAGTTGAACAGCGCCGGATCGGTCGCGCGCAAGGCGACCTGGTGCGGCGTGCCGTCGGGGTTGCGGTTGATGCCGATGTTGGTCAGTTGCGAGAGGCGGGTCATGAAGTTGAGGCCGCCGTCGGGCCATTCGGAGGACCAGCCGTATCCGAGCCATTCGTCGAAACCGTTGTTGTCGTATTGGATGGTGCAAAACGTGAAGCGGTCACCCGCGAATTCTTTCACGGTGGGCGGATCGGGGAAAACCTCGAAGCGCGAGTTGCGCCCGCCGAAAAACTGCGCGGCGGCAGGCAGCGCGAGCAGCGCGGCGGCCAACGCGAGGGTCAATCGAAAAGTGAATGCAGACACCTGGGCAACCATTCCTACTGGACACCCCCTATTATACCGCGTTTCGCGGGCGAGTTTCGCGGCGGGTGTGGCCCGATCCTTCTCTCGATTCGCAAAGGCGCGGGACGACTTCGTCGCGTCCCGGAGGGACGCCTCGTGTTTGGCCCTTCAAGCGGATCGCGAGGCGTAGAATACGGCGGATTCGAGTGGTGTCGTCCCGGAGGGACGCTGTGATAGTAGCCCGCCGTTTCAACGGCGGGTGAGCGTGATCCAATCATTATTAGTCCCGATAGGGACGGCTGAACACGCGCTCCTTCGTTCCCGGATCAGCCGTCCCTTACGGGACTCAATCGCATCGGATCGGCTACCCGCCGTTGAAACGGCGGGCTATTGTCATGTGGCCCCTCCGGGGCATGGGCGACTCGCCGCGATGAACATTGGTGCGTCGCGCGGCTACCGTTGCGCGACATCTTCGAAGCATCAAAAACCGATTGATCCCGCGGTAGGTATTTCGGCAGAAGTTCGGCGCCGCGCGTCAATCGAGCTTCTTCAAGCGAATATTGCGGAACTCGAGCACCGAGCCGTGGCCGAGGAAGCCGATGTGTCCGGCGGTGTTTTTGAGGCCGGGGTGTTCTTTGCCGTCCATCGCGCCGCTCTTGGTCGCTTCGTCGAGATCGGCATCGACGATGGTGACGCCGTTGAGGACCACCGTGATGTGGCGGCCCTTGGCGATGACTTCTTCCTCGTTCCACTCGCCCACCGGCTTGAGGTGGTCGCGCTTGGCGGCAACGATGCCGTAGACCGAACCGTGGGCCTGGTAGGGTTGGATGTCCTTGTACTGAGGGTCGCGATCGTCGAGGATTTGGATTTCCATGCCGGAGTAGGCCGAGTCGCCGCCGAGCGGCGATCGGATGCCGAGGCCGTTGTTCGCGCCCGGGGTGAGTTTGAACTCAAAGCGGAACGCGAAGTCCGCGTATTCGCCGGCGGTGTACAGATTACCGCCAGGCTTGCAGACGATGACGCCGTCTTTGACCGAGTAGCCGGCGGTGTCTCCCACCCAGCCGCTGAGATCTTTGCCGTTGAAGAGGGGTGTGAACCCAGCTTCGTCCTCGGCAATCGCGCACGCGCACAGCAAAGCGATTACTGCCACACTCGCAAGAATTCTGTTTGTCATATCGATCTCTTTCATGTAGGGGGTCGGGATTCGTTTTTCCGGGATCGGGATACCGCGCTCAATACGCGACACCACATCCCGGAAAAACGAATCCCGACCCCTTTATCTGTCGGATGCGCGCGGTCGGCCGAGGGGTCGCAGTGCGTGTTCGAGTCCGAGCGCTTTGGCGGTATGCGTCTGCCACGCCGATGAACCGAAGGGTACTCCTCGCTTCACACTGTTTCGCGTGGCGGCGAGTTCAGCGTCAGTTTCAGGCCGGTTTACGTAGTCTTCCCATTGATCGGGTCGCGGCAGAGGCCACGGATCCAAGGAGACCGTCCAGTTGTTGGATTCGTATTGCCAGAGGCTGGACCATCGCCATCGCTCGGCACGGTCGGTGAGGTTAGCCCTGAGCGGATTGCGCTCCACATATCGGCAGAGCCTGTAAAAGTGGTTGTCGGTCTGGACTGGGAACGATTTGAATCTACCCTGGTAGACCGATCCAGTACCGGCGCTCTGGTGGAAGGCGTGCCAGCGTTGCGCATGTGTCACTGTCAGCCATTGCATGAACGCGGACAGATCTCCATCTTCCCGCGGCCAGAGTACGAGATGCCAGTGGTTGGGCATCACGCAGTAGCTGAGCAGGCGCACGGGTACCCGCCGCCGCGCACCTTCCAATACCTTTAGGAACGCCTGGTAGTCGCCATCGGTTTCGAAGAGCGTCATGCGCCCGACGGCACGATTGAGCACATGGAATACGTACCCGCCTGTCGCAGCTCGTAGTCGTCGTGGCATGTGCGTGAAGAGTTAAGGGGTCGGGATTTGTTTTCCCGGCTGGTTTGATTGCATGAGTCAGTCGATTCCGCTTGGGCCGGGAAAACGAATCCCGACCCCTTTTTTCATTTCTTGCTTTTGTCACGGAAGGCGCGCATCGCCTCTGCATGTTCATCGGTGGTCGTGGTTAGTAGGAACTGGTCGGTGTCCATGTGCATGACGGCCTGATCGAGTGCGCCGGAGATCGCATTCACGCTGCGCTTGATCATCTGCGCGGCCATCGGCGGCTTGGCGGCGTATTGCGCGGCCAGCGCGCGGGCGCGCGGGAGGAGTTCGGCCGCCGGCACGACTTCGTCAAGGAAGCCCCATTGGAGGAGCGTGGCCGCAGGCTCCTTCTGGCCGAGGATGACCATGCGCTTGGCGCGGGCGGGGCCGACAAGGCGCACGCAGAGCGGCAGGCCGAACCAGCTCAGGTTCATGCCGAGGTCGATTTCGGGATAGCCGGCGGTACATCCCTCCGCGCCGAGGCGGAAGTCGAGCGCGGTGGCGATGCAGGCCGCGCCGCCGAGACAGACGCCGTGGATCGCGGCGATGGTGATCTGTTCGATCTCCAACAACGCGCGGATCATGCGCTGGCCGAGGTGCGTCGCACGGCGTCGCTCGATGAGCGGAGCGTCGAGCAACGCGGCGCGCGCCGGATCGCTGAGGTCGGCGCCGGCGCAGAAGTGTTTGCCCGCGCCGGCGAAGATGACCACGCGGGTATCGGTGTCGTCCCGGAACTTCTCCGCGCAGATGCGGATTTCATCCATGAGCTCGACGCTAAGGGCGTTGAGCTTGCCAGGGCGATTCAACGTGACCGTGGCGACGGGGCCGTCGTGGGTCAACACAAGATTCTTATAGTTCATCTGGACAAAGCACCGGTACGGACGTTTTAGGACTGGAAATGTATCACAATGTGAAAACACAACTGATTTTTTACAGAAGGTTAACGAAGGACCAAAGGCCATATACAAATCCCAAAGTCGTAGCATGGGCGGCCCGCCCATGCGGGTGACTCGCCCAAGCTTTCGGCGAATCTTGGGAGCTCCCGGTCAGCGGGAATAAGAAAACAAATTCGGCGCACGCGGAGGCGCGGAGACACGGAGAAGGCCATCTGCGCTAATCTGCGTCATCTGCGGACAAGGGTTGGCGGTTGTTCTCTTTCTTCGTTATCTTCGTTGCCTTCTGTAAAGGTTCTTCGAACCGCGGCCCCGTGTACAAGGTCGGCGAGCGCGTGCAGACGAATTACGAGGTCATTGGCGGAAACGTGTACGAAAGCGAATACCGCATTACCTTGCGCAACCACAAGGAGCAGGATATTGTGGTGCAGGTGGTGGAACCGATGCCGAGCGATTGGCGCATAGTGACGAGTTCGATGCCCTTTGAGAAGCGCGGCGCGCAGACGGCCGTGTTCAGCGTGCCGGTAAAGGCGAACGGCGAAGCGCAAGTGACCTATCACGTCCGAGTGAGGTACTAGCATGAACAGAAGCATCGCGTGGATGGCGGCTGCGGCGATCGCGGCGGGCACGATGGGCCCGGCGCAGGCGCAGGCGCAGGGCGCGGCCGAAACGGCGATCGGCGATCAGACCGACGTCGCCGTGACGGTCTACAACAACAACCTCGCGCTCGTGCGCGATCGGCGCAAGATCGAGCTTGGCACGGGTGAGACGCGGCTGACGTTCATGGACGTGGCCGAGCAGATCCGGCCGGAGACCGTGAGCCTGCGCTCGGTGTCGAGTCCGGGATCGATCCGGATCGTCGAGCAAAATTACGAATACGATTTGATGAGCCCTGAGAAGCTCATGGAGAAATTCGTCGGGAAAAAAGTGAAGTTGCAAAACTTCAGCAAGGACCTGACCGTGGAGTCGGTCGAGGCGGAGCTGTTGAGTCTCAACAACGGGCCCGTGTACCGCGTTGGCGGCGAAATTTATCTGGGCTATCCGGGGAACGTCGTGTTGCCGGAGGTGCCGGAGAACCTCATTGCGAAGCCTTCGCTGATCTGGCTGATAGACAACGACCAGGCGAAGCAGGAAGTGGAGGCGACGTACCTGACCGGCGGGCTCAGTTGGAAAGCGGACTACGTCGTGCGGATGAGCAAGGACGAGAAGAAGGCGGACATCGACGCCTGGGTGACGCTGGATAACCAGTCCGGCGCGACGTACACGAACGCGCAACTGAAACTGGTCGCGGGCGACGTGAACATCGTGCCGCAGGCGCCGGTGGCGATGATGAAGGGGGGCCGCGGCGCAGTGGCAATGGAAGCGGCGATGATGGTCGAGGAAAGTTTCGCGGAGTACCACCTGTACACGCTGCCGCGGCGGACGACGATCAAGCAGGCGCAGTCCAAGCAGGTGAGCCTGTTCCGCGCCGGCGACGTGGCGGTGGGGAAGAAATACGAGTTCCGCGGACAGGGGTACTACTTCTACCAGCGCGTGCCGCAGATGGCGCCGGAGAAGGTGGGCGTCTTCGTCGAGTTCAAGAACGACGAGGCGAACCATCTCGGCGTGCCGCTGCCGGCGGGCGTGATGCGGCTCTATCAGGAGGACCGCGACGGGATGCTGCAATTCTCCGGCGAGGACCGCGTCGATCACACCCCGAAAGACGAGAAGGTGCGCCTGCGCATGGGCAACGCCTTTGACGTGGTCGGGGAACGCGTTCAGACGGACTATCAGATCATCGCGAGCAACGTGCATGAGAGTGGCTACACGATCACGCTGCGCAATCACAAGGAGAACGACATCGTCGTCGACGTGGTCGAGCCGATGACGGCCGACTGGCGCATCCTCGAGTCGTCTATCCCGAGCGAGAAGCGCGACGCGCAGACGGCGGTCTTCTCCGTGCCGGTGAAGGCGGACGGCGAGGTCGTCTTGACGTATCGAGTACGGGTTAGGACGCAGTAAGAAATGAACGCGCTGAGCGTCGCGCAGATCCGCGAGGCCGACCGGCGCTGCATCGAAGAGATCGGCATCCCCGGCGCGGTCCTGATGGACAACGCCGGGGAGGCTGTTTTTCGCGAGGTGAAGCCGGGGCCCGTCGCCATTGTGTGCGGCAAGGGGAACAACGGCGGCGACGGTTTCGTCGTCGCGCGTCGCGCGCTCGCGGCGGGCCGGCCCACTTCCGTGATATTGCTGTGCGATCCCGATGACGTGCGCGGCGACGCGGCGCTGTTTATGAACGCGTACCGCCGGCTGGGCGGCGAGATCGTGATCGCCCGCAACGGGCCCGCCCTGAAGGCGGCGTATGCGACGCTGGGCCACTGCGCGACACGCGTGGACGCGATTCTTGGGACGGGCGTGCGCGGGGAAGTCCGCGGATTCCTGCGTGAGGCGATCGAGGGCTGGCCGGGCGGTTACACGGTAGCGGTCGATCTGCCTTCGGGGATGGACGCGGACACCGGCGCGCCCTGCGGCTGCTGCCTGCGCGCGGAGGTGACGGTCACGTTCCAGTTTTCAAAATGCGGCTTCGAGAATCCCGTTGCGGCGCCGTATCTGGGCCGGCTGGTCGTGGCCGATATCGGGATACCCCCCGTGTGCGCGGACGACGAGGCGTGGCGGCGGCTGATGCAGCGATGAGGGCCTTCGACGCGGGTGCATTCCCGGTGGAGGGTGTGTCATTATTTTCGAGTGAATGGACTCCGCAGGGCGCGCGCGATACGCGCCTCTAAAGGCTGACTCTCGATGGACTACGCGGCGCGCGCGATATTTAGCGGTCTGACCTTGTACATGATGTTGATCCTGCTGCGCTGGCTCGGCGGGTGGATCGGCTTCGAGACGGACTTCGGCCGTTGGCGCTGGGTCAGCGCAGTGACGGACCCGCTGGTCGGGCGCGTGCGCCGCGTGCTGCCCAATCTCGGACCGGTCGACTTCGGGCCGATCGTGACGCTGTTCGCCGTGTGGATCGTCCGTGGTGTCAGCGTGAGCGTCCTGCTCGGTCCCCCGAGTTAACCGGTCCCGCGCCGATGCCTGACGACGCACGCGCGCCGGAGCGGCAGCGCATGGTCGAGCGGCAACTGCGCGCACGGGGCATCCGCGATGAACGCGTGCTCGAGGCGATGGGCCGTGTTCCGCGCCACGTATTCATGCCGGCGCCGCTGCGCTATCTGGCGTATCACGATCGCGCCGTGTCCATCGGCGAGAAGCAGACCATTTCCCAGCCGTACATGGTCGCGCTGATGACCGAGCTCTTGCGGCTGCGCCCGGACGATCGCGTGCTCGAGATCGGGACCGGCTCGGGGTATCAGACCGCCATCCTCGCGGAGCTCGCGGCCGAGGTCGTGACGATCGAGCGCCACGCCGTGCTCGCTGAGCGCGCACGCGCCGCCGTGGCGTCGCTGGGGTATACCCACGTCACCGTGATCGTAGGCGACGGCACACAAGGCCATGCCGAACGCGCGCCGTACGACGCGATCCTCGTCACGGCCGGCGCGCCGAAGGCGCCGCCGTCGCTCGAGGCCCAGCTCGCGATCGGCGGACGGCTGGTGTGCCCCGTCGGCCCGCGCGAGGTGCAGGAACTCGTGCGCATCGTCAGAATGCCGCACGGCCTCGAACGCGAGGCGGGCATCCAGTGCAGTTTCGTGCCGCTCATCGGCGAAGAGGGATGGGACGCGGGCCCGCGATGAACGTCGCTGAACTCGAATCGATCACAGTGGTGCGCGGCGGCAAGACGATTCTCGACGGCGTTTCGTGGACGATCGCCCGCGGCGATCACGCGCTGCTGCTTGGCGCGAACGGCAGCGGAAAGACCACGCTGCTCAAGGTGCTCACGGGTTATGAGTGGCCCACGAGCGGCCGCGTGCGCGTCCTCGGGCAGGAGTACGGCGAGTGCGATCTGCGCGAATTGCGGCGGCGCATCGGGTGGGTCAGCAGCGCGATGGAACACCGCGTGCCGCCGGAGGACGATGCACTTCGCGTCGCCGCTTCGGGGTTCGACGCGTCATTCGGCCTCTACCGGACAGTGGCCCCGGCGGAGCGAGGGCGATGCGAGGCGCTCCTCGAAGCGCTCGGCCTTGCACGGTTGGGCGTGCAGCCTTTCGGCTTAATGTCGCAGGGCGAACAGAAGCGCACGCTGATCGCGCGCGCGCTCGTGCACGATCCGCCGCTGCTGGTGTTGGACGAGCCCTGCGCGGGCCTCGATCCCGCGAGCCGCGCGGATTTTTTGGATCACGTCGGCCGGCTTGCGTCCGCGCCCGGAGGGCGGACGCTCGTGTTCGTGACGCACCACGTCGAGGAAATCCGCCCGTGGCTGCGTTGCGCGATGGCGCTGTGCGAGGGACGCACCATGGCGTCGGGGCCGGTCGAGTCGGTGCTCACTTCCGAAGTGCTCACGCGGGCGCTCGCGCGGCCCTGCCGGCTTGAACGCGTGGATGGCGAGTACCGGCTGGCGCTGAGCGCGTCCGGAGCGGATCAGACGGCGTAAGGCCTGCGGCCGGACTTTATCGCGTCCGACACGATCTTCAATATTTTGGCCGGCGCCAGGCCCGTGGCCACGCATTCCGCCACGGCCTCGCGGAGATGCCTCCGCACCAAGGCCTCGGTCTTAGTTCGGCTGTTCTCGCGTGCGTTCGGCAGCACCGACACGCCCACCCCGCGCCGCCCGCCGACGAGCCCCGTGATTTCGAGATCGCGATAGGCTTTCGTGACGGTATTTGGATTCACTGGCAAGAGCGACGCGAGGTCGCGGACCGAGGGCAAACTGTCTCCCGGTCTCAGTTGTCCCGATGCGATGGCGAACCGCACCTGGTTCTCGATTTGCATGAAGACCGAAATGGGGCCCGACGCATCGACACTGATCTGAAAACGCTCTGGCATTTGCGTGGCCTCCCGACGCTGGATCACGAAAGAAAAAAGTATATAGAGTCTGGGTTGATATATCAACTAGAATATTTACATAAGTATATCCATTTAGTACAGCGGCACAAGAAACGCCCCGAAACACCCGATTTCCGCAATGGGGGCCTTCCATAACCTGTTGCAGCGAAACAGGTTAAGTTGTTTCCGGCATTCGCGTAAACTTCGGATGATTGCCCGCGATGACCACCGTAATTTCGCCCTTCGGAGTCTTGCCGCCGAATTCCTGGGCCAAGTCGGCGAGGAAGCCCCGGTGGATCCGCTCGAACTTCTTGGTCAGCTCGATACACACGGCGGCACGGCGATCGCCCAGGGCCGCGAGCGCGTCGGCCAGAAACGCCGCGATGCGGTACGGCGACTCGAAGACCACGAGCGTGTGAGGGCGGTCGGCTTCTTCCGCCAGAAAGCGAATCCTCGCGCCGGATTTTTTCGGAGGGAACCCTTTGAACGTGTAACTGGACGTCGGTAGGCCGGAGGCCACGAGGGCCGTCTGCACGGCGCTCGGGCCAGGAATCACCTCGACGGTGTGTCCGGCGTCGATCGCGGAGGCGGCGAGGCGGTACCCCGGATCGCTGATTGCGGGCATACCGCCGTCGCTGCACAGCGCGACGCTGCGGCCCTGCGCGAGTTGCGCAAGGAGCGCGGCGCCGGCGCGCTCTTCGTTGTGCTCGTGATAGGCGACGAACTTGTCCTCACGCTGAATCTCGTAGCGCTGAAGGATTTTCACCGTCTGCCGGGTGTCCTCGCAGGCGAGCACATCGGCCTCGCGCAGCATGCGGAGCGCGCGGTGCGTGATGTCTTCCATGTTGCCGATCGGCGTGGCCACGAGCCAGAGGGTTGCCATGAGGTCTCCCGCGCGTGCCGCGCGTGGTTCCGGGATTGCAAGCGCCTGCATTATACTGGCGCGGCCGCTGCAACACTCGCGCGCGCGCAGGATGACCGTGCAATGGAAAACAGCGAAGTCGTCGCCGTGCTCGAGGAGATCGCCGTCTTGCTGGAACTCTCCGGCGAGAACCCGTTTAAGGCGCGGGCGTATGAAAACGTCGCGCGGCGCATCGAGGGTATCGACGAGCGCGTCGCCGACTTGGCGAAGGAGGGCCGGCTTCGCGAGATCCAGGGCGTGGGCGACGCGCTGGAAGAAAAAATCACCGAGTTCGTGAAGACCGGCAAGTTGAAGTACCACGAGGACCTGCGCGCGAAGTTTCCGGACACGCTCTTCGAATTGTTCCGCATTCCGGGCCTCGGTCCGAAACGCATCAAGCAGCTATATGACGAGCTCGGCATCAAGTCCGTGGCGGAGTTGGGCGCGGCGGCCGGCGGGGGCAAGCTCGAAGCCCTGCCGGGGTTCGGGAAGAAGCTGGAGGAGAAGATTCTCCAGGGGATCGAGTTTTCCAAGGAACAGGAAGGGCGCCACCTCTACAACGTCGCCTTCGAGGAAGCGAAGCGGCTGAAGGAACTCATCGAGTCGGAGGCGTCTACGACGAAGGTCGAGATCGCCGGAAGCCTTCGCCGCTGCAAGGAAATAATTAAGGACATCGATATTCTGGCGTCGAGCAAGGACCCCCAGGCGCTGATGCACCGGTTCGTGAACGATCCGCGTGTCGCGCGCGTGACGGGCCACGGCGACACGAAGTCGAGCGTCGTGCTGAAGTCGGGGATCGCCGCGGACCTGCGCGTGGTGAGCGAGCCGGAGTTTCCGTATGCGCTCGTGTATTTTACGGGCAGCAAGGAGCACAACGTCGTTTTGCGACAGCGCGCGAAGGACCGGGGCGTGATGCTGGTGATCGGCCCGGATGCGCATAGCGTTGATGGCATCGCTGACATGGAGTACGGCGTAGGCGTCGCGCGCAAGGGCTGGCTGGGGCCGGAGAATTTGCTGAATTGCATGACGCTGGCGGCATTCCGCAGATGGCAGAAAGGCTGACCCGTGGCCAAGGAAACTCTAGCGGCCACGCGCGCCCGCGCGAAAAGGGTCTTCGACCGCCTGACGAAGGCGTATCCCGGCGCGGAGTGTTCGCTCGATCACGTCGATCCGCTCGAGCTGCTCGTCGCCACGATCCTCTCGGCGCAATGCACGGACGAGCGCGTGAATAAGACAACGCCGGCGTTGTTTAAACGATTCAAGACCGCGGAGGATTTCGCGGAGGCCCCGCAAAAAGAACTGGAGAAGTACATCCAGTCCTGCGGGTTCTACAAGAACAAAGCCAAGAACATCATCGGGGCGTGCAAGCAGATCGTGGAGCAGCACGGCGGCGAAGTCCCGCGCACGCTCGAGGAATTAGTCCGCTTGCCGGGAGTCGGCCGCAAGACGGCGAACGTCGTGCTCGGCACCCTCTTCGGAGTGCCGGGGGTGGTGGTGGACACACACTGCGGCCGCCTCGCGCGGAGGCTCGCCTTCACGAAGCACGAGGACCCGGTCAAGGTCGAGCACGGCCTGATGAAGGTCTGGCCCGAAGAAATCTGGTCGCTCTTCTCGCACCTGCTCGTGTATCACGGCCGCGCGGTGTGCTTCGCGCGCAGCCCGAAATGCTCAGCCTGCCCCGTGCGCGAGCTGTGCCCCTTCCCCGCCACGCGCGACGGCAAAAAAATAGCAAAGTAGGGGCGGGGCCCCGTCCCCGCCCGGTGACAGAGCGGCAAGGGGGCGGGGACAGAGCGGCTACTGGGCGGGGACAGGGCCCCGCCCCTACTGGATGGGCGCGATCTCCAGAGGATCGTACACGATTCGTTCTTCGGAGGGCGCGCCGCCGCCCGCCTTAAACTGGCAGGGTCCAGTCGAGATCAGACGCGATTCCACGGCTCCGTGAGCGAGTGTGGCGGTGAACACCGCGATCGACGAAGCGCACGCTGACAGGAATCGCCTAGCATGCATGAGACACTCCTCCCGCTCCGGTCGCCGTAGTATTGGACGGCGCGACTTCGTCAAAGGTTTCAATAGGCTCCGCGAAGGATACAGCGAAGGAAGAAGATATTTTCCGGCCATGATTCCCAAGAATAACAAGATTCCGGAACTCAATCCTGTAGATCCTGTAAATCCTGTCCGCCCTTGCCTCGGTCCTCTGAGGGTCCCACATCTCGCGAGCAACTCAGAAACGGAGCGGCCTGATAAACTGCTCGCCGTATGGCGACATTGACAGGATTTATCCTTACCCGCACCGCGCGCGATGTGGCCGAGGGCTGCGAACTCGAGTATTGGGTCGCGTCGGAGGCCGGTCCGGCGCGCGTGCTCGTGCAGCGGCACGAGCCGGTGTTTTTCGTCGAGTGCGGGCGCGGCAAGCTGACCGGTGCGCGGCGCGAGCCCTTGGAATTGGCGACGATGCCGGGCGTGCCCGTGGACGGTGTCTACTTCCGCACGCTACGGCAGATGCGCGAGGCCCGCGAGTCGCTCGACCGGCAGGGCGTGCCTGCCTTCGAGTCCGACGTCAAGCCCGAGGACCGCTACCTCATGGAGCGCTTCGTCCGCGGGTCATGCGTGATCGAGGGCGAGGCGGCGCAGAAGCAAGGCTACAGGGAATTCATCAGTCCCACGATTCGCACCGCGGACGAGACACCGCTGTTCAAGGCGGTCTCGCTCGATATCGAAACGCACGGCTTCGAGGGCGCGATCTATTCGATCGGCGTGGCGTCGCCGCGCGGCGAGCGCGTGTTCATGCTCGGCGAGGGCGGCGATACGGAGACGGTATCCTACTTCCCAGACGAGAAAGCGATGCTCGAGTCCTTCTTCGGCTGGCTCGCGGAAGACGACCCCGATCTGATTCTCGGGTGGAACGTCGTGGACTTTGATCTCCAGTTCATGCAAAAGAAGTGCGACGAGCTGAGAATTCCGTTTCGCCTCGGCCGCGCGAAAAGCAAGGCCTTCATCGTCGCTGCGATGACGCAGGGGCAGTCTGCCATTGCGAAGGTGCCGGGGCGTGTGGTGCTGGACGGCATCCATCTATTGCGGCTCGGATTTTGGGATTTTGAGAGCTACGCGCTGGACAATGTCGCTTCCGAACTCCTCGGCCGCAAGAAACTGATCACCGGCGAGACGGACCGGCTGCGCGAGATCCGGCGGATGTTCCGCGAGGACAAGGCGGCGCTCGCGGCCTACAACCTCGAAGACTGCCGCCTCGCGTTCGAGATATTCGAGAAGGCGCGCCTGGTCCATTTCGCCGCGGAGCGCGCGCGGCTCACGGGGCAATCGATGGACCGCCAGGGCGGGTCGGTCGCGGCCTTCGATTTTCTGTATCTGCCGAGGCTTCACCGCGCGGGCTGCGTCGCGCCGGACGTCGGCTCCGCGATGCCCGAGGCGAGCCCCGGCGGCTACGTGATGGACTCGCTGCCGGGCTTGCACGACAACGTCCTGCTGCTCGACTTCAAGAGCCTGTACCCGAGCATCATCTGGACCTTCAAAATCGATCCGCTCGGCATGGCGCAGCCGGGGGAGGATGCGGTGGCTGGATTCGGCGGCGCGACCTTCCATCGCGAGCGGAACATTCTGCCGGGGCTGGTCGAGGAACTCTGGCGCGCACGCGACGCCGCCAAGCGCGACAAGAACACCGCCCTCTCGACCGCGATCAAGATAATTATGAACAGCCTCTACGGCGTGCTCGGCACTTCCGGCTGCCGCTTCTTCGATGCGCGCCTCGCCAGCTCGATCACGCGGCGCGGGCACGATCTCATCCGCCGCAGCCGCGAGTGGATCGAGGCGCAGGGCTACAAGGTGCTCTACGGCGACACCGACTCGTTGTTCGTGCTGGTCGGTGCGGGCGTGGCGGAGGAGGAATGCAAGGCGATCGGGAAGCGGCTCGCGGCGGAACTGAACGTCTGGTGGACGGCGACGCTCGAGAAAGAGCATCGACTCGAATCGCACCTCGAGATCGAGTTCGAGAAGCACTACTTGCGGTTTTTCATGCCAACCACCCGCGGCACCGAGGTCGGCAGCAAGAAACGCTACGCGGGATACCTGCGCGCGGACGCGCAGGCATTCGAGGTCGAATTCACCGGCATGGAGTCCGTCCGCACCGATTGGACCCCGCTCGCGCGCGAATTTCAGCGTGAACTATACCGGCGCGTTTTCGCGGGCGAGCCGTTTGAGGAGTACATTCGCGCGACGGCGTCCGCCGTGCTCGCTGGCCAGCACGACGAAAAGTTGGTATACAAGAAACGCCTGCGGCGAAAGCTCGAGGAATATACCAAGGTCGCGCCGCCGCACGTGCAGGCCGCGCGCAAACTCGAGCGGCCCGGACGCTCCATCTCATACGTGATCACGCTCAACGGCCCCGAGCCCGCCGAAAAGCGTACGTCGCCTTTAGATTATGGGCACTACTTGGATCGCCAACTCGCCCCCGTCGCGGATTCGATCTTGCATGTGTTCAGTCAGACTTTTGAGCAACTCACGAGCCAGCAGATGGAAATGTTTTAAGAGCAGCCACGGATTTGACGGATTGAACGGATCAGTTTCTGGAGTGCGTGCATGCCGCACAGCAGGGCGATTTAACAATCGATCGAAATTGATCCGTCCAATCCGCTAAATCCGTGGCTCATTTCTGGTGGATTAACGGCAACCCCGGCTCCGGTGCGCAAAACACCGGGATGTAGGGGCCGCGCAGCGAGCCGACGTACGCCGTGCGCAGGTCCGGGCCGCCGAAGGTGATGTTGGTGGGGCGGCGGACGAGTTCGCCCTTGGGGTCGTGTAACACGACGTGGAATTTGCGGTCGGGCGTGATGATGCCGAGGCCGTGCATCACCACGAGCGTGACCCAGAGATTGCCGGCGGCGTCGAATGCAATGCCGTCTGGGTGGCCGGTGGGGCCGAAGTCTGGGCCGTAAGGCTCGGGCCGGCCGACCGTGCCGTCGTCGTGAATCTCGTAGCGGATGACGCAGCGCCCCATCGTCTCCGCGACGTAGACGAATTTCTCTTCCGCGTCGAGCGCACAGCCGTTGGCGAAGAGGATGCCCTCGGCGAGGATGCGCGCCTGGCCGTGCTCGATGCGGCAGAGCGAACCGTCCGGCACCGGGTGGCGCTCGGCGTCTTCGTGGCGGCGGAGGCTGGTCGAATTCGTGATCCAGATTCGGCCCTGCGAGTCGACATGCGGAAAGTTCGGCGTCGGCATCGGCCGGCCTTCCATCGAGTTCGTGATGACATCGTGCGAGCCGTCTGCCCGCAGGCGCTGCACCTTGCCGTTGCCGATGTTCGCGATGATCACGGTGCCGTCGCGATCAATGCAGATGCCATTGGGCTCGCCGCCGAGATCGCCGAGGTTTTTTTGCGAGCCGTCCGGCGCGATACGCGTGCAGTGGCCGCCGCCGTGCGAAGTCCACACGGTGCCGTCCTTCAGCGCCATGACGCCCTCGGGGCGGACGAGATCGCGGCCGAATTTTTCGACGGAGTTGAGTTCGATCTTGAATGACATGTGGGACAGCCCTCGGCGGTTATGCGCTCATCGTAATGGGAATTGCGGGCAGAGTCGAGCGGATTCATGCTGGATGGCAGCTTGGCGACAGGGACTGGGAGTTTCCGGTTTGCCGACGGGGAGATTCTTCGCTATCACCGCTAAGAAAACGCGTCCGCCATCGTCATTCAGAATTCCGAACCCGCTACGGCCTGAAAGCTCGTCTCATAGGTGGGCGCCCGCGGAATCCCGTTGTGTCCGCAGACTCGGGCGGCCACAGGGGGCCGCCCCTACGGCTCTTCGTGATTTATCGTTTTCCAGAATAAACAATCCACAGGTCGTAGGGGCGGGGCCCTGTCCCCGCCCTGCCTTCGGAGCGGCGACTTCGGTACGCACAGGGCGGCCACAGGGGGCCGCCCCTACGGCATCTATCGTTTTCCAGAACAAACGATCCACAGGTCGTAGGGGCGGGGCCCTGTCCCCGCCCTGCCTTCGGAGCGACGACTGCGGTACACATCGGGCGGCCACGGGGGGCCGCCCCTACAGTTTGAAAAGTCAGCGCGCCTTTTCGAGCTGGCGGCCGAAGATGCGGTAGGGCTTGGGCATGCTTTTCGCCTTGAGCAGCGTGCGCATAGCTTCGCCGAAGACCAGGTCGGCCGCCGTCGCCGCGCCATTCTGGAAGCTGACCACGCCCACGCTGACGCTCGCCTTCGTCGGGAAGCCGGGGTCGGAGAACACCGTCGCATCGATGTCGTTCATGACTTTCTCGCCGTACTTCATGGCGTTCGCAAGTTCGGTGTGGGGGAGCAACGCGACAAAAAGGGTGCCGTCGTAGCGCGCGAGCACGTCGTAGGAGCGCGTGTAGCTGCGGATGGCCATGGCAACCTCAGCGAGCAGGTCGTTCAACTCCGCCGCGCCGCATTTCTCGTTCATCGCCTGGACGCCGTCCACGTCCACGATGACGCACGAGACGGGGTAGTTGTAGCGGTGGGCCTTGTCGACCTCCTCTTGCAGACGCTCCATCAGGAACCGGCGGTTCCGCAGGCCGGTGGTCTGGTCCGTGTAGCCGGAGTCCTCGTTCGCGTCGGCGCCCGGCGCGGCGCCCTTCATCCGCAGGGCCGATTCGACCCGGAGCATGAGCATGGGGAGGTTGAAAGGCTTCGTGACGTAATCCACGGCCCCCAGCGCGAAGCCGATTTCGTGGTCCTCGGGCTCGGTCCGGCCCGTGACGAAAATGACCACGATGTCCTTGGTGGCGGGATTGGCCTTCAGCCGCCGGCAGACCTCGTAACCGTCCATGCCGGGCATCGACACGTCCAGCAGGACCAGGTCAATGCCCCCCTTGGCGCACAGATCCAGCGCCTCCTGGCCGCCACCGGCCGGAACCGCCTCGATCCCCGTCGCTTTCAACCCCTCGCAGATGACTTCCGCGAGCGCCGCCTCATCGTCAACTACGCAAACTCGGATTTTCTCGGCCATGTTAAAAACGGGAGCCCCCTTCGGTCAATGAGTCGCCCCCAAGTACAACTTCCCCGATACCATTGTACCCTACGTTTTTGGATTTAGGCAAAGGGCCTTCGGGCGCGCCCCGTCAAAGAGGCATCACGGCTGGACGGAACAGACGTGAAACACCAGAGACTAGAAGCTATCCCAAAACCACCTTTTGTTGTCATTCTGAACGAAGTGAAGAATCTCGCTCTTCAACTCTGCTGGGAAACATCGCTCATTCTTGCAATACATCAGTAGAATTCCGCCCATCGCTCAGAGGTTTTGGGATAGCTTCTAGCAATTCACTTCACCTTCTGCAACCCCACCGTTCAATTTCGTCGTAATTTTAAGGTGCGAAAGGACGATCACCAGAAGCAGCTAGACGATCTTGACTCTTTCAGAGCCTTCTCCCAAAGCGAAATCTCACTATCGAGCGATCGAGCCGATTTAATCATTTCAAGATAGGCCTCGGTAAAGAATTCGAGGTCGTCGGGCGGAATTATGTAATGCGGGTAGCGTTTGCCATCGGGATTTGATAGGTCTGAATTTGCCCAATTATGAATGTCTGCGTTATCCAAGAGACTGAATCCTCGATTCTCCGGATATGCTCGTAATTTTGTCAACAGATCAGGTGGCAGTAAACTCCTGTAGAAGTCTAGTCGAGACCCGTAGGCGCCAAGGCGCTCCCTCGTGATTCCTTGGATAAGCTTGTTCATCGGGTCAGTTACGCCGACGAAGTTCACGTCGTTCACTGGTTTCGAGATATCCGTAGAGCTCAAACAGTTCAAGAACAGTGGATCCTCAAGATCGCTCAACAAATCAAAACTAAGGACGCCTAAACAATCGCGATAGATTATGTCCAGTCCATCCAGCGTTCTCGTCAACGCATTTCGTATGATTTCCGCTGCGTCTATTTTTTGTTTTTGAACTTCCTGCTCGGCGGCCGCGATTTTTTCACACTGCCTATGCGCGGACAGGCTGGACACCGCCAGAACGGCGAATCCAAGTAGAATTGCGGCCCATCCAAGCGGAAGAATTTTTCGAAAGCCTCGGGCGGTCTCGTCGTGAGTCTTACCGAAGACTCCGACAACAACGGACAGAAATGCGACGACATTCAGAAAATAAGTCATGCTGACGATCTCCCTGAGAGCCCATCAAACTTGTCGTATATTGTCAATACTGTTCATACATGAAAGGAGGCACGGGCACCGCTCGCAAAATCGACTGGTCCTCTGCGGCGCACTCGTGGTCCGAAGAACCGACCAGCGCAGTATACGGATGGAGACTCACATGCGTGTACTTGAAGGGTCAGCGGCAGGTGTCGGCGACGTGCTTGCGCTGGTCCGCCGGAGTCTTTCTAATTTCCGCGTGACCAACTCCGCCCTGGGCGAGTCCCCGTAGCGGTCGAGGTAGGCCTGCAGCGTCCGGGCGGCGTCGTCCATCCGGGCGAGGCGTTCGCGGTAGATATCCGAGAGGCGGTTCGTGGCGAGTAGCGCGCGTTCGGGGTTTACCGATTGGTGCAGGCCGCGCTCGAAGGACGCGGCGGCGTCTTCAAAGCGTTGCAACTCGATGAGGACGTGTCCCACGCGGAAGGCGGTCTCGCTGTCTTTGGGGAAGATGCGCGCCATCACCATGTATTCGCGGAGCGCGCCTTCGTAGTCGCCGCGGGTTTCGAGGCCCTCGGCGAGGTTGAAGTTCGGCTCGTCGTTGCGGTGCTCGTGGGGCGGGTGCATGAGATTGACGATTTCCTGCGAGACGACCGACACAAGCGTGGGGCCATAGAGCGCGGTGGACGCGGCGGCCAGCGAGAGCGCGGTGAAGGCGTAGTCGGCGCTGACCTCGCCCATCCACACGCGGATCAGCATGAGCTGGATCGTCAGAAACGCGACGACGCCGAGCAGCGAATAGACCTCGACGCGCATGGGAATTTCGCGGTGCAGCATATAGCGCTCGCGGAGCACGTGCACGCCCCAACCGAAGAAGGGGAGCATGAGCAGCACCGAGATGGCGAATACGACGATTGCCATGATTAGATGGGCACCTTAGGCAGTGCCTGCGTCCCCCCCGCGGGCCGTAGAGTAGTCCGCGCCGTGCGCGATTTTCCACTTTATAGTCATTATGCCCTACATTCCCGATTTCCTACCTAAGCCTCAGGCCACCAGCCGCTTGGCGATTTTGACTTCCGCGCCGATCGGCACGTATGATCGCCAGTGCTGAGGTGCTTTCCGGCGCTGGCGCGCGGGCCTGACCATGGACCGTTCCGCCCAGCCCGCAGGCTGCTTGCGGAGGCTGCTCGCTGCATGAAGGTCACCGTCATCGGGGGCGCCAGTTCCTATTCGCCGGAGTTGGTGGATGGCTTGCTGTCGCGCACCCACGCCCTTCCTCTTGAACGCCTCACGCTCATGGATATCGACGCCGCCAGGCTCGAGAGTGTCGCCGGATTCTGCCGGCGCATGGCCCAACAACTCGGCCACCCTGTACATATAGAGACTTCTGTTGCACTCGAACCCGCACTGGAAGGCGCGGATTTTGTTGTGACGCAGATTCGCGTAGGGGGGATGGCCGCGCGCATCTCCGACGAGAAACTCGGCCGCCGCCACAGCATCCTCGGGCAAGAGACTACCGGCGTCGGCGGCTTCGCGTGCGCGCTGCGCACGATCCCGCGGATTGTCGCCGTCGCCCAGGCGATGGAAGAGATTTGCCCCGAGGCCTTCCTGCTCAATTTCACGAATCCCTCCGGCATTGTGACGGAGGCGGTGGTGAAGCATTCGAGCGTACGCGTCGCGGGCCTGTGCAATATCCCGATCGGCATGGAGATGGACGTCGCCAAGCACCTCGGCTGCGCGCATGCGGACGTCGAACTCGACTACGTGGGGCTGAACCACCTCTCGTGGGTCTACGGCGTGCGTATCGCCGGCCGCGACCGCACGGAAGACGCGCTCGACGCGCTGATCGCGCACGCGGCGGACGAGTGGGACCCCGGCCCGATTTGCGACGCGATGGTCCGCGCGATGCGCAGCCTCGGGATGTACTGCAATCCGTATTTGCAGTATTTCTACGCGCCCGAAGCGACCCTCGCGCGGCAGGCGGCGCAGGCCACGACCCGCGGCGAAGACGTGCAGGGGATCGAGGATGCGCTCTTCGCTATTTACGCGGACCCCGCCGCGAACCAAAAACCCGAAATGCTCTCCAAGCGCGGCGGCGCACACTACTCGACGGCCGCGCTCGCGGTCATGCAGGCGGTATGGAACGATACCGGCGCGCGTCTGATACTCTGCGCGCGCAACAATGGCGCGGTGCCCGAGTTCGACGGCGACGCCGTGCTCGAATTGCCCGCGCGCGTGGGCCGAGACGGCGTCGAGGCGCTGGCGCAACACGCGCCGCCGCACGCGATCCGCGGCCTCATGCAGGCGGTGAAATCCTATGAGTCGCTCACGGTCGATGCGGCGCTGACCGGGGACCGCGACGCGGCGATGCAGGCGATGATGGCGAACCCGCTGTTCCCGGGCGTGACGGAATCGGCGGCGTTGTTGGATGAACTGTTGGCGACTAACGAGCCGCACCTGCGGGGTACCTTCTTTCCCGCAGCGGCAGGAGTGGGAAATGATATCTGAGGCTTTGCTGCAGACGAATTTGCCAGACCGCAAACCGCACTCGCGCGGCAAAGTGCGCGACATCTATGACCTCGGAGACGAGTTGATCATCGTCGCCACCGATCGCATCTCCGCCTTCGATTGGGTGGACCCGGTTGGCATTCCCGACAAGGGAAAAATTCTCACGAAGATGTCCGTGTTTTGGTTCGAGATGATGCAGGAAATTGTCCCGAACCACCTCATCTCGATCGATCTGGCGGACATGCCCGAGGATTTCCAGCGGCACGCCCAACAATTCGACGGCCGCAGCATGCTGGTGAAGAAGTGCGAGATGCTGCCGATCGAGTTCGTCGTGCGCGGCTACCTCGCCGGCAGCGGCTGGAAGGAATACAAGCAGAAAGGGACTGTCTGCGACATGAAGCTCCCCGCCGGCCTTGTCGAGTCGAGCCGCCTCGATCAGCCGCTCTACACCCCCGCGACGAAGGCGACCGACGGCCACGACATCAACATCAGCCCCGAAGAGGCGGGCAACATCATCGGCAAGGAGATGAACCGCAAAGCCTCGGACGCCGCCATCCGCGTGTACCAGCGCGCGCGCGACTACGCGGCCACGCGCGGCATCATCTTGTGCGACACGAAGTTCGAGTTCGGCACGATTGGCGGACAACTGGTCCTCGCGGACGAAGTACTCACGCCGGATTCGTCACGCTTCTGGCCGGCGGACCAATACTCGCCGGGCCGCGGGCAGCCGAGCTTCGACAAGCAATTCGTGCGCGACTGGCTCGAGGCGCAGGACTGGGACAAGAATTCCCCGCCGCCGCCCCTGCCGGACGACGTGGTGATGAAGACGCGGGAAAAATATGTTGAGGCGTATCGTCTGTTAACGGGGGGAGGCGAGTTCTGATGTCGGGCGGACCATCGAGCTACTTCACGCAACTCGGCGATCGGCTGCGACGTCATCCCAACCTGCACGGCCGGGACCTCGGCGACGACCATATGAAAGACGAGTGCGGCGTGTTCGCCATCGTCGGTCACGACGAGGCCGCGACGCTGACCTACCTCGGGCTCTACGCCTTGCAGCACCGCGGGCAAGAGGGCGCGGGCATTGTCGTGAGCAACAAGGGCCAACTGAACGCGCACCGCGGCGTCGGGCTGGTGTCCGATGTGTTCCCGCGGCACAAGCTGAACCGCCTGCGCGGCGACATCGCGATCGGGCACGTGCGCTACTCGACCTTCGGCAGCAGCGAGCTGAAAAATGTGCAGCCGCTTCCGGTGGACTACGCGCGCGGCTCGATGGCGCTCGGGCACAACGGCAACCTCGTCAACGCAGACTTCCTGCGCGCCGAACTCGAGGCGCAAGGCGCCATCTTCCAGTCCACCACCGACAGCGAAGTCATCATTCAGCTCATCGCGCGCTCGCGCGAGACAAAGTACATGGACACCGTGATCGACGCGCTGCGCAAGGTCGTGGGCGCGTACACCATCGTCACAACGAACGGCGACTGCGTGGTCGCCGCGCGCGACCCGCTCGGGTTCAGGCCGCTGTGGCTGGGGCGCGTGGCCGATGCCTATGTGCTCGCGAGCGAGACCTGCGCCCTCGATATCATCGACGCCGACTGGGTGCGCGAGATCGCGCCGGGCGAGGTGCTGTGCATCACGCGCGACGGCGTCGAGACGTGCAAGCCCTTCGAGAAGGTCGTGCCCAAACAGTGCGTCTTCGAGTACGTCTATGTCGCGCGGCCGGACAGTTTCATCTTCGGGCACAGCGTGGATGAGGTGCGCAAGCGCCTCGGCGCGAATCTGGTCAAGGTCGCGCCCGTCGAGGCGGACATCGTCATGGCCGTGCCGGACTCGTCCAACCCCGCCGCGCTGGGCTATGCGCACGCCTCCGGTATTCCCTTCGACATGGGCTTCATCCGAAATCACTACGTCGGCCGCACTTTCATCGAACCCGACCAGAAAATCCGGGACTTCGGCGTGAAGGTGAAACTCAACCCCTCCCGCACGGCGATCGAGGGCAAGCGCATCGTGCTCATCGACGACAGCATCGTGCGCGGAACGACCGCAAAGAAGATCATCAAAATGCTGCGGCGCTGCCGCGCAAAAGAAATCCATTTCCGGATTAGCTGCCCGCCCATCATCGGCTCGTGCTACTACGGCATCGACACGCCGAACCGCGAGCGCCTCATCTCGTACAACAAGACGGTCGAAGAGGTACGGAAATTTCTCGACGTCGATTCGCTCGCATTTCAGACCATCGACGGACTGCTCGAAGCCACCGGCTCCGCGCGCGACCATTTCTGCCTGGCGTGCTTTACGACCAACTACCCGACGCCGACCCCGCGCGACTTCGATCCGGGCGTGATACGACAGCGGATGGTGGACACCAGCACCTATACCTATGAGATGAGCGGCTTCCCGCCGGAAACGTAGGTCTGGGGGAAAAGCCCAGGCTTTGTAGCATGGGCGGGCCGCCTACGGGGGTGCCGAAGGCCGCCGAATTTTCGAGAATACTGCTAAATTATCGTAATCCGGATCGCCGTGCGCATTAGTATCCGTACTTTACGTGGAACTTTACCCACAACTCGGCGGTTTCATGTAATGTAGTGGTCAAGGCGGTGGCATCCGGGCCGTCGCCACAGCAAGGCTGCGCATGAGCGGAATGTTCACTACCGAGAGCACGAGTCAGTTGATGCGGCGCGGCCGCGTCAAGACCTCGAACCGTCTCTATAAATTCTGGCTCTCGACAGTCCGCGGCTGGATAATCGAAAAACGCGTGCAGACCCCCCAAGGCTACTCCTTCGGCCGCCTCACCTACAAAACCAGTTGGGTCCTCAAGCCGAAGAATCTGGACTGAGGGTAAGCGGGCAGAAGGGTGCGCATGGTCGCGCGCGGCTCTGAGCACCTTGGTTCTTTGCGTATTCCGGTAGGGTATACTCACGCAGGGCGGAGAGCGTTCCATGGCCGCCAATTCCCGAGTCGAAATCAATCCAAAAATCATGCTGGGGAAACCAGTGATCCGCGGCATACGCATCACGGTGGAGCTCGTGTTGCGCAAGCTCTCCGAGGGCGCGACCGAAGCGGATATTATCGACATGTATCCGCACCTGATTCCAGACGACATTCGGGCTGCGATTTCGTACGGCGCCGATTCCGTCTCTCACGAAGAGACCATTTTTTTCGATGATTCCGGCGCTCGAACGTCGAGCGGCTGAATGCGGTTCCTCGCGCCCAAGAATTGCGATCAGCGACTTCTTGAAGCACTCCGTTCCGCAGGCCACGACGTTCTGTCTATGCGCGATTTGGCGGCCGGCAGCGACGACGACGAAGTGCTTTCCCATGCGCTTGGTGGGGCTCGGGTTCTCCTAACCGAAGACAAGGGATTCGGCGAGCTCGTGCACCGCCAGTCTCTTCAATCGCCCGGGGTGATTCTGTTTAGGGTTCCTTTGGCGGCAAGGGATTGGTTGGTCAGGAATGCCGCTGCCATCCTGAAAGAATACGAACTTAAGCACGCCGGACGATTCGCGGTAGTGACGCCGGGAAGACTCCGCGTAGTGCAATGACCGGCTGCCGTACACGCCGGCGAACGCTTTACGCTCATCCAGCACGTTCGTGATTCGCCGATGTCGTCACGGCACCAGATTCGTTCCATCCGCGGTGCTCGGCAACCGAACACCCGTGAGGTACGCCAGCGTCGCGCCGAGATCGTGCAAGTGCGCCTGCTTCGGGATTTTGCGCTGACGGCGATCGGGGATTTCGATGATGAGGGGGACGCGCTCTCCGGGGACGCCCAGAAACTTTCGCGAGGCGCCTTCGGAGAACTCGTGGCCGTACGGCGCCGTCACCACGATGCAGGTGTTCGCGCGGGTCTCGTAGTCGCGGATGAACTTGAAGAGCTCGCCGAGCTGGCGGTCCACGCCGAGCAGCGCGTTGTCGAAGCGGTCGATGTCCGACTCCGCGCCGCTCTCGTTTTTGAACGTCCCCGCCCCGGAGCCTTCGGATGGCGGAAAGTCCGCCAGCGTGCGCACGCGCACCAAACAAAGAAAGGGAATCGTCTGATGCTCCGCGATCCACTCGCGCGCGCGGGCGATCGCGGTCGAGGTAGCGCCGCCTTCGGCCGCGGGGGTGGCGCGCAGATCGTCGTACACCTCGAAGCCCGCGGCCCACGGCGCGTCGCGCGCGAGGTCCGCGACGCCCGCTTCGATGAAGGCCACGGTCGCGTAGCCCGCGCGGCGCAGCAGTTCCGGCAGTGCGGGACCCCCGCCTGCGCCGCCCAATTGCGCGGGGTCTTCGCCGGTCATGCTGGCGAACAGGGCGAAGTCGGCGCCCGCGCCGGGTGAGACCGTGTTCGGGAAAAGTTGCGCGCGATAGCCGAGGCGATCGATCGCGGGCGTCACGTCGCGCGGATAGCCGAAGAGCCCGAGGTGGTCCGCGCCGAGGCCGTCCACGAAGATAACGAGCAGGTTCGGCGTGCGCGGGGCCGGGCGCTCGGAGTAGACGCTGGGGCCGGAGACGTAAACCTGGGCCGGCGCGGACGGCCCCGCGCCCGGCGTCTCGGGGAGGTTGTACACGATCGGGCGCAGGCCGAGGATGCGCTGCCAGTTCGGCTCGCGCGTGCGCGTCCAGTACATCGAATACTCGCGCACGTCCGCCGGGAAAAATTCGCTGGGCACGATCCATTCCGCCCAGCCGCCGGCGGGCAGCGTGACGGAACCCTGATAGACCTTCGTGTCGCGGCCGCTCAGCGATACCGAAACATAGAGCCGCGCGCGAGGCTCGCTCGTTTGAGCATCCGCATCCGCATTCGCAAAGCGCAGCGCCAGCAGCGGTTTCTCACCAGCGGTGATCGGTCCGGAGAGCGTCGCGCCCTCGCCGACGATTCGCGCGCGCGCGATTTGCGTGCCAGCGACTACGCGCTGCTCTTCGCTGGACACCGTGACGCGCCCGGCCTCGACCGATCCGCGCCAGGCGAACAGCAGCACCGCGCCAGCGACGCCGGCCGCAAGTCCGGAGGCGGCCCATACGATGATCGAGCGCTCGGTACTCTCGGGGCCGGTCAGGACCGCATAGAAGCTCGCGAGTTTGAAGAGTACATGCACGCCGCCAAATACGCCGACCAGTATGAGCGGCGCGGCGCGCTCGAGACTGGCGGACAAGCCCGGCACGGGGATGCCCAACAGCACGGGCAAGAGCGCGCATGCGGCCAGGTTCGAGAAGGCCTCCGTCACAACCATCGCCGGACTGCGCGTGGGTTGATAGAGGCGCAGCACCGCAAAGTACAAGAGCTGCGCGGCGGCATACAGGAACGCCACGCCCAGCGTCACATAGACCGCCGGCATGAATCCCGATATGAAGCCGAACTGCGCGAGCACGCCGCGCGCGAACGAGCCCACGAAGGCCGCGGCGATGCTGAGGCTCAGCACGTAGACGCCAAACACGGCGATGCCCCTCGGCGAATCCGGCGCGACACTTCGCGCGCGGTCCGCCGTCCCGATGACTTCCCCCGGCCGCGGCGACGATGCGCCGCAGCCCCAATTGGCCGCGCCCGAGGGCCTTTGTTATGATTGCGCCCTTCGGCACGGCTACACGCAGTTTATCACGCTCAAGTTACGGGAGTTCAATCCCTGATGTTCGGCAATGCGCTATTGAAACGCCTATTTGGCACAAGCAAGGAGCGCGATTTCAAGCGATACAAGCCGCTGCTCGACGCGGTCGCGGGTCTCGAGGCGCGCTTCGCCGCGATGACAAACGACGAGCTGCGCATGCAGACGGCGATTCTCCGGCGGCGCGTGGGTGAGGGCGCCACGCTGGACGACATCTTGCCCGAGGCGTTTTCCGTGGTGCGCGAGACCTCCAAGCGCGTGCTGGGTATGCGCCCCTTCGACGTGCAAGTGCTCGGCGCGATCGTGTTGCACGAGGGCAAGATCGCCGAAATGATCACCGGCGAAGGCAAGACGCTCGTGGCCACGATGCCGCTGTATCTGAACGCGCTCGCGGGCAAAGGCGTGCATCTGGTCACCGTGAACGACTACCTCGCGCGCCGCGACAGCCAGTGGATGGGCCCGCTCTTCGAGTTCCTCGGGCTCACCGTCGGACTCATCCAGCAGGGCATGGAGACCGCCGCGCGCCAAGTCGCGTACCGCTCGGACATTACCTACGGCACCAATAGTGAGATCGGCTTCGACTATCTGCGCGACAACATGGCGGTGCGCGTCGAGCATTGCGTGCAGCGCCCGCTGAATTTCGCAATCGTGGACGAAGTGGACTCGATCCTGATCGACGAGGCGCGGACGCCGCTGATCATTTCCGGCCGGCCGGAGAAGAGCACGGACCTGTACTCCAAGGTCGACGAGGTCGTGCGCAAGTTGCGCGACAAAGATCACTACGAGCTCGAGGAGAAGGGCCGCCACGCGACGCTGACCGAAGACGGTATGGCGGCGGCGGAAAAACTCTTCGGCGTGCAGAGCCTGTATACCGACGACTCGCTCGGAATCGTCCACATGGTCGAGCAATCGCTGCGCGCGCACCACTTTTACAAGTCGGACGACGAGTACGTCGTGAAGGACGGCGACGTCATCATCATCGACGAGTTCACCGGACGCCTGATGGAAGGCCGCCGCTACGGCGACGGCTTGCACCAGGCGATCGAGGCCAAGGAACGCGTGCCGGTGCAGTTCGAAACGCAGACCGTTGCGACGATTTCGTACCAAAATCTGTTCAAACTCTACAAGAAACTCGCGGGCATGACCGGCACGGCCCATACGGAAGCCAACGAGTTCATGTCCACCTACAAGCTCGAAGTCGTGCAAGTGCCGACGAACCTGCCGATGGATCGCGAAGACCGCACCGATCTGATTTTCTCGACCGAGAAGGGAAAATTCAACTACGTCATCAACGAGATCGAAGCGCTCCACAAGACCGGCCGCCCGGCGCTCGTGGGTACGGTGTCGATCGAGAAGTCCGAGCGGCTCGCCACGCTGCTGCGCGAGCGGGGGATGAAGAATTTCCAGGTCTTGAACGCGAAGTACCACGAGCGCGAGGCCGCGATCATCTCGAACGCCGGCAAAAAAGCGACGATTACCATCGCGACCAACATGGCCGGCCGCGGCACGGACATCAAGCTCGCCGAAGGCGTGCGCGAACTCGGCGGCCTGGCGATCATCGGCACGGAGCGGCACGAGTCCCGCCGGATCGACAACCAGCTCCGCGGCCGCGCAGGCCGCCAGGGCGACCCGGGCACGACGCGGTTCTATGTGAGCCTCGAGGACGAAGTCGCGCGGCTCTTCGGCGGCGACCGCATCAAAAAAATCATCGCCATGCTCGGCGGAGAGGCGATGGACGAGGAACCGCTCGATCAGCGCATGGTGACGCGATCCATCGAGCGCGCGCAGCGGCAGGTCGAGGAATACAACTTCGAAATCCGCAAGAACCTGCTGAAGTACGACGACGTGATGAACAAACAGCGCGAAGTCATCTACAGGATGCGCCGCGATGTGCTCGAGGACCGCGACATCACCGCGCAACTCCAGGAGATGATCGCGGAGCTGGTCTACTCCATCGTGGACGAGTACGCGCCCAAAGACGTCTCGCCCGAGGAGTGGGACCTCGACGGGATGGCGAAGCGGCTCAAGCTGGTCTTCAGCCGCGATTTTTCGCTGGAACACCACGAGTCCGGTACTACCGAGGCCATCGCCGAGCAGTTCATCACCGAGATCAACGAGGAATACGTCCGCCGCGAAGCGCTCATCGCCGACGAGATCCGGGAGAGTTTCCGAAAACAGATCGGCGGCGACGAATCGAAGATCGATTTCGCCAAGCTCGCGCGCAAACGCGTACACGATTTCGAAAAGATGGCGCTGCTCAACGCGGTCGACTCCAAATGGATCGACCACCTGTACTCGATGGACTACCTGCGCGAGTCCGTGCGTCTGCGCGCGCTCGGCCAGCGCGATCCGCTGCTCGACTACAAGCAGGAAAGCTTCGAGATGTTCGAGTTGCTCCTCGTGAGCATCTACGAAGGCACCTTCCAGACGCTGTTCCGCGTGACCGACCCCGACGTGCGCAAGAAGCACGCCGGCGGCCCGCAACCCGCCACGCCAGCCGCCCCCGAGGCCGATCCCTTCGCGCAACTCTCGCGCTACCACTACATCTCCGCCGACAAGGAACAAGACCGCAGCTTCGCGTCCTTCGACACGAGCCGCTTCAAAATTTCGGAACAACGCGCCGCACAGCCAGCGGACGGCGATCCCAGAGGGGACGGCCCGCAACGCCCCGCGCCGAGGCCGCAGATGAAACCCGTCCGCCGCTCCGAGCCCAAAGTCAGCCCGAACGACCCCTGCCCCTGCGGCAGCGGCAAAAAATTCAAGAAGTGCCACGGCGCAGCGGGGGTGTGAGTGCGCACAAGCTGGAATCCTTGCGCTAGTGCCGACAATTGTGGCCTAGGCTCGGAGTCGAGACGACCCGACTTGTCATTGCGAGGAGCGCGGTTGCGACGAAGCAATCTCCGCCAGACGCTACGGTATGCAAGCGATCCTTCCTGCTCATATAAATACTCCCACCACGAGCTTGGGTTCCGTGGATCGCACGTGATCGCTGGAAGCGATTGCTTCGCTACCGCTCGCAATGACAATGTTGCAGGCTCGCGTCGATACCCGCAGGATCGCACGATGGATCGTCGAATAATATGCTCCGATACGCTGTTTCGTAATCCGGAGCGTTGATCATGCCACGGCGCAACTACCTGATAGGTCTTGTCATCCTCGCGTTCTGGGCCGTGATGACCTCGCTGCTGCTGCGCCGCGAAGTGCTCATCCCTCACGCGCAACCGACTGTCTCCGTCGTGCCCGCCGCGCAGCGGCAGCCGACGGACTCGTGGATGGGCATTTACGCGAGGAACGAACTCGGCGGCGAGGACCGCGTGGGTTACGTTCATCTCACGAGCGCGCCGGGCGAGAAGGCCGGCGACGACGGCACGCGCTACGGCATGACGCTGCGCCTGGCGACGACGATGCTTTCGATGCCGACGGAACTCCTGCTCGACGGCAACGCCTGGGTGGCCGACGGCAAGGGCCTCACGGACTTCGACTTCCGCGTGCAATCCTTCGGTAAGCATGTGATGAAGGCGAAGGGGCGCATCGAGGACGGCGCGGCCAAGCTCGATATCGAGACGGCGGGGGAGACCTTCCCGCTGTCGTTTCCCGTCGGCGAGGACATGCTGCTGCAGGGCGGGTTCGGCGCGACGACGCTGAACATGCCCTCGCTCGAAATCGGCGACGCGGTGCTGATCGACGCGTTCGATCCCATCACGCTCACGAAGGGGACCGCGCGTGTCGAATGCATCGGCGTGGACACCCTCGAATACGACGGCGAGGAAGTCACCACCAAAATCCTCGAGACGGAACTAGGCGGCATGAAGACGAAAACTTGGGTGGGCCTCGACGACCAGGTGATGCGCGTCGAGACGCCGGTCGGTCTCGTGCTGCGGCGGATTTCCCAGCGCGAGGCGCTTCGCGATCTCGACTCGGGCGCGAGCGCCGAGCTGATCCACACCGTCGCGGTGCGCCCGAGCGGCATGAAGCCCTTCCGAGGCGCAAAAGAAATGCGCTATCGCGTGGGCGGCCTGTCCGCCGGGATCACGGTTCCCGTGGACGACGTGCAGCGCGAAGTGGGGGCGGACGATTTCCTGAACGTGTCTCCAGAAGCGCCCACGTCCGCGGTCGCGGCCGCCGATCCCGCTTCCTTCAAGGAATTCCTCGGCCGCGATCCCTTCGTGCAAACCGGCCACGCAAAAATATTGAAACTGGCGCGCGAGATCGTCGGCGCCGAGACGGATCCCTGGCGAAAGGCGCAGTTGCTATACACGTGGGTCTACGAGAACATCGAGAAGACCCCCGTGCTGAGTCTGCCGTCCGCGCTCGACGTGATCGAGAGCCGCGAGGGCGACTGCAACGAGCACACGGTGCTCTACGCCGCACTCGCGCGCACCGAGGGCATCCCGGCGCGGATCGCGATTGGGCTGGTCTGGAGCGAGGACCTCTCGGGTTTTTATTATCACGCCTGGCCCGAGGTCTTCACCGGACGCTGGATTCCGATCGACCCAACGCTCGGCCAGCCCGTGGCCGACGCGACGCACATCAAGCTCGTCGAGGGGAGCGTGGGGCAGTGGACGCGGCTCGTCCCTTTCCTCGGCCAGGTCTCCATCGACGTGTTGGAAATCCACTGAACATGATTCGCACTCAGGGTCTCACGAAGCGATTCGGAACGAAGATCGCCGTCGACGGCCTGGATCTCGACATTCCCGAGGGGGAATTCTTCTGCTTCCTCGGCCCGAACGGCGCGGGGAAGACGACCACCATCAAGATGCTGACCGGGCTCATGCTGCCAACTTCCGGCACGGCGTCGATCGGCGGCCACGACGTGACGAAGAACCCCGTCGCGGCGAAACAATTGTTGGGCTATATCCCGGACCATCCCTTCCTGTATGAGAAATTGACCGGGCGCGAATTCATGCAATTCGTCGCGGGACTCTATGAACTTCCGGCCGAGGGCCTCGACGATCGCGTCGAAGAGTTGTTGCAGATTTTTGAAGTGCAGCACGTCGGCGACCAGCTCATCGAGAACTACAGCCACGGGATGCGGCAGAAACTTTCGTTCGCGTCATGCTTTCTGCATACGCCGCGCGCTGTGATTATCGACGAGCCCTGGGTGGGCCTCGACCCGAAGAACATCCACGCGGTGAAGACCTACCTCAAGCGCAAGACGCGCGAAGACGGGCTCACGGTCCTCATGTCGACGCACACGCTCAGCATCGCCGAAGAGATCGCCGACCGCATCGGCATCATCCACCAGGGCAAGCTGCTCTGCGTGGGCACCGTGCAAGAGATCATGCGCCGCGAGCACGCGGCCGATTCGGCCACGCTCGAAGACGTCTTCCTCGAACTCACCAAGGGGGACGAAATCGCGTGACCGCGCTGCTCGCGATTTTCCGTGCGAAGGTCCGCATGGCGCGCCACGGGCTCGGGGCGGTGCGCAGCGAGTCGAGGCTGAAAATCGCCGTGGTCGCAATCGCCGCGATGCTGCTGTGGTTCGGCGCCTTCGCAGGGTTCGCGCTCGCCTTTCGGTGGTTGCAGCGTGAAGGGTTCTCCGGCCAGCCGCAGGAGGACGCGCTCTCGCTCGCGCAAATCCTCATGGCGCGCATGCTCTCCGTGTTCGCGCTTGCGCTGTTCCTGATGCTGATCTTCTCCAACATGCTCATCGCGTTCTCCACCATGTACAAGTCGCGCGAGGTACACTTTCTGCTCAACTCGCCCGTCGGACTGCGCACCTTATTTCTCGCGCGATTTGTCGAGTGCGTCAGTTTCAGCTCCTGGGCCTCGGCCTACCTCGGCACGCCGCTCCTGCTCGCCTACGGCATCACGACCGGTGCCCACTGGGGCTATTACTTCGCCGCCGTCCTCTTCTACGTTCCGTTCATCGTCATTCCGGCCGGAATCGGCGCGATAGTCACGCTGATTCTTGCGCGTATATTTCCCAGGCTCCCGCGGGTCGCGCTGGTAGTGCTCGCGCTGGCCACATTCGCCGCGCTGTTCAGGTATCTTCAGCGCACCCTCAGCGCGGAGCGGCTTTCCAACGACACCCTCGGCGTTGTCCTCCAAGCCACCGCCCAGACGCAGTCGCCGCTCTTGCCCAGCTCCTGGGCCTCGCAGGGCCTCCTCGCCGCGGCCGAAGCGGACTACGCCTCCGCGGGATTTCTCTGGGCCCTGCTCCTGTCCAATGCGCTGCTGGTCGTCTGGGCCTCGGCCGAGGCGGCGCACTGGCTCTTCCTCCCCGGATTCAGCGCGATCATCGGCGGCGACCACAACCACGCGCGGCCACTGGGCCGCGGGCCGCTCGGCCGGCTCACCCGGCTGCTCGACATCCTGCCGAACCCCACGCGCGCGCTCGTGGTGAAAGACGTGCGGCTGTTCTGGCGCGACCCGGCGCAATGGACGCAGTTCGCTATTTTCTTCGGCATCATGGCGGTCTACATCGCAAACCTGCGCAACCGCACCTTCGACCTCGAAGGCCCGAGTTATCGCACCTGGGTCTCCAGCCTGAATACCGGCGCGTGCGCGCTGATTCTCGCCTCGCTCACCAGCCGCTTCATCTATCCGCTCATCAGCCTGGAAGGTTTCCGCTTCTGGATCCTCGGCCTCGCGCCCATCACGCGCGCGCAGCTCGTGCGCCAGAAATTCTGGCTCAGTGTCGCGATGACTTCGCCCTTCACCCTGGGGCTCACCGTGCTCTCCTGCGTGCTGCTGCGCGTGGACGCCATTCACTTCGCAGTCTCGGTGTACACGATTGCGCTCGCTAATCTTTCGCTCGCGGGGCTGGCGGTCGGATTGGGAAGCCTCTATCCAAATTTCGACGAGGACAACCCTGCGCGGATCGTGTCCGGCATGGGTGGCACGCTTAATTTCCTCTTGAGCGTGGGCTACATCGCGATCGTCATCGGCAGCCAGATGGCGATCCTGCAAATTCACGCCGCGCGGCCCGACATGGGCAGCGGCCGCTTCGCCGTGGCCCTGGGCGCGGTGCTCGCCTTCAACTCGTTCGTGAGCGCGATGGCGGCGATTTTGCCGCTCCGGCTCGGCCTGAAGAACCTTTTGGCGACGGAGTTTTGATGGGGCCCGCGCGCGATCGGTCGGTTCCCGGGCGGGCCGGTGAATCGCTGGTCTCGGGACCGGCATTGACGCCCAGATGACGCACGATTTCCTCGGTCAGAATCTGGGCGGGCATGTCCGCGTCGATCTTGCCGTCAAACTTGGACGCGGCAAACCGCCGGCGATCCACGTCGCCGGAGTGCAAGAGCAGAATCGCGAGGCCGAAGGGTAGCGTCGGATCTTCGCGTAGCATGTCGCAGACTTCCCACTCGGAGAATGGCCGCGAATTTTCGGACGCGATGACCAGGACGACCTGGTTGAGCATGACGTCCTCGATCACGTTCTCCGTCGTGGGGGTATGCAGGAGGAAATGGCCGAGCCCCTCCGCCACGCCGCGGATCTGGGAGACCGCGGCGTAGTTGTCGCCCGTAATCAGAATCGTCGCCATACGCGCCCCCTGTCCCAATCCATTATACCCGGTCTTGGGTTGATTTGATCCGCAGCGAGACGTAGACTAAATGTGCGGCTGTGGGCGGACGTTATCCGCCGGACACGCGCGGCCGCCAACCCAGTCCCGGTCAGGGCCCGTTTGTGCTGAATCGAATCTGCCGTTGCCTGTTCGTCGTTTCGATGGCGATCGCGCTCTCCAGTTCCGGACAAGAATCCCCCTCGGGCAACGCCGCGCCGCCCGAAGAGGGGCAACCGCAAGCTGCGCAGCCGCAAGATGCCAAGCCCAAGAAACCAGCAGGAAAACCTGGCGACCCCGCCGCGGCAGCACCGCCGCCTGCGCCGCAAAACTTGCTGCCTCCGCTCACCGGCGGCGACAAGGTCTACATGGTCTCGGGCACCGTGGTGACCGGCGTCCAGGTGCTGCGTAGCACGCCGCGTTATTATGAGATCGAGATGGTCGAAGGCCAGCCGCCGCTCCAGATCCCGAGGCGGCAGGTAAAGAATGTCGAGTACGACGATATCGATCCGGCCCGAGACAAGCTTCGCAGGAAAATGTTTCCCGAAGAGGAGGAGGTGACCATCGCGTCAGGCGAGCGGGTCACCGGGGCACTGCGCGATAAACTCATGGCGCCGGTGTCCGCCGAGCTGCTTTCGTACAAAGATCAGGATCTCGTGAAGGTGCTCGACGATATCCGAACGAAAACCCAGACCAAGCTCCAAGTCGATCCCAGCATCGAGGAGAAGCCCGCCAGCCAGCGCCGCTGGAGCGTAGAGATTCCTCCAGACAAGACCCTCATGGCGCTGCTACGCGAAGACCTCGTCGGCGCGATAAAGTATGCCGAAGTCGTTTTCGAAGCCGACACGATCCTCGTCTTGACCAAGGAAGCCGCCAAAGCGAGACAAGCCGCCTCCACCGCGGCAAACGCGCCAGCAGCCGGTGCCCCCGCGCCCGCAGACGCTACAGCACCGGCCACGCCGCCCGCCGCGGGACTGCCCGGCACGGTAAAGCCTCCGGCGGCGATCAAGCCCTAACCGGCTTTGACGAAACCCCCATGCGGCGAACGCCGCAGGGTGAAACCTCGAGTCTTTGGCGCGCGCATTTCAGGATTCCGCGCTCTCTCAATCACCGACCAAAGTGGAAGCAGCGTCCCGCCACTTCAGAAGCTCCGGAACCGCCCATCCACTCAACCGTTCTCGACGGACTGCGAAGCTCCCGCCGCGCGCGATGACACCAAAAATCCCGGAGCCGCCTCACGGCGTTCCGGGATTCGAATGGGTCCGCGTGCTATCCGGCGCGATCGGATGTTTAGTCGTCGTCCTCTTCTTCTTCCTCGACGCCCGGCTTGACCGCGATCACTTCCTCGACCGCCGCCGGCTCTTCCCCGGCAACACCCGGTTCGGCTTCCTCCTCCTCGTCGTCCGCGGCCACGACTTCAGCCTCGGCGTCCGGCGGCCCGAACTCTTCGGCCTCGACGAGCGCCCCGCCCGAACTCGCGCCGGTCAGCGTGTCGAGATCCGGCATGACGGTCTCGTTGTCGTCAAAGGACGCAAGCGTGGGCGCCACTTCCCGTTCCGGCGCGACGCGCACGCGCTTGCGCTTGAGCGCGGGCTTCTTGCGCGCGACGGCGGCGGTCGCGTCGTAACCGACCTGTTGTAAGTATTCGCCGTGACAATCTTCGCAAGCCTTGCCGGCCTTGACCTTCGCCACGCCCCACTCGATGAATTTCCGGTCACACTTGGTGCACCGGTACTTGACTGCCATGTTGGATGCCCTCTGCCGTCTGATATAGACGAGAATTCCCCGCGAAACCGGCGGAGTATAACAAAACGCCAAAGCCGGTCGAAAGGCGCGCCCCCGATCCCTAAAACCCCGGCAAACAGGGCGTTTTCGGCGTGTCTCTCAGCCCCGCGCCCGGCGCGTCCGCAAACGCAGCGCGCCCCAAGCGGCTGCGGCGGTGGCTCCACCCGCGGCCATTAGCAGGAGGGGCGTCGCCGCATGGCTCAGGCGCAAGGAGGCCGCGTCGAGCCGCCCCAAGATGCCCGGCACATTTTCGAGGATCCACGCGGGGACATTCACGGCCCCCACGAAGAGCGCGCAGACGCCGGCCAGTGCGAGCACGCCGCCCGTGCTCGCGGCCCACGCCTGCCGGACGCGCCGCCGCGCGCAGGAGTTAGGGCGCGCAGCCCAAACCGCCGGCCGATCCAGCTCTTCGCAGGCCGCTCCGCTCGAGGCCATTCGCCTCGCCGACGCCGACGCCGCCCGTGCCACGCGCGAGGACTACTCACTCACCGGAGCGATACTCGCAGGGCTGGGCGCGCTCGCGATGTTTGCCGGACGCGCGATCGCCTACGGACCCTGGGCCGTAGGCCTCTACAGCGCCGGCACGATCGCGATCGTCACCGGATTCGGCCTCGCCATCTTCGGCGCCGTGTTACGCCTGCTCGCGCGACCGCTGATCGATCCCGCAGACCCCGGTCCAGCCCGCTGATCCCAGGACTCGCCATGATCGGAGCTCAGCCCGCTTCCATTTTGCGAATCACGCCAATTCAACGCTCGCCAATGTGGAAGCGGCGTCCCGCCGCTTCAAAAAAGCCGGGAACGCCTCTGCGCCCCTGACAATGTCAACTCGCTCTAGACCCCGCCCCCGTCCGCGTGCTAAACTGGTAATTCCTCAGCGGCTTTCCACGCGCTCGTAGCTTAGTGGATAGAGCACTAGCCTCCGGAGCTAGGGGTCGTAGGTTCGAATCCTACCGAGCGCGCCATTTTTCCCCCCTTCGCCCCGCCGCCCAGCGTGATACAATTCGGGCATGTAACGATCACGCGCCGCACACGCGTATCCGGGTCCTGACGCACGAAGAGACCCGTTTCTGGCATAGCCGATTCAATCGTCATTTTCGCGACACCCACCAGGATCGAATCGTCCAGCGCTGTGTGCAAGAAGCCCGCACCAACGGGTATTCCGGTTACGCAATCTTCGACGCCTACGAAAAACTCGTGGCCCGCGGACCAATTTCCCCGGCAAAGTGATCGCAACGGGAGGGTCGCGCTCCCGCGCGACCGAAGAGCGGCTTAGGGCTTCGGCCGGGTCAATTCTGTCACCGCGCGCCGGAGCTCATCGAAATCACAGGGTTTCATCAACGCCCGATCCGCGCCCGTCAGAAGCGCGCGGTCCAGATTGGCCTTGATGCAGATTCCACCACGGCCCGACAACGCGATGATTTTCACGGTGGGCGCATCGCGGCGGAGGTCGCGGATGACCTCCGCGCCGTCCATATTCGGCATGATGAGGTCCGTGATCACGACATCGGTGGGACGGTCGCGGAAGACCTTGAGCCCCGTCGCGCCATCGGCCGCCTCGCAGACCTCGTGCCCGTCGCGCTCCAATGCCAGGCGCACCGCTTCCCGCATATCGTCTTCGTCATCCAGGACGAGTACGCGTGCCATGGCCCCTGCCATCCCCATTGCGCCCACCCCGGACGCTTTACACCTAATCTCGTATAAAGCGTACCACACGAATCGGGGCGCCGAAGGGCCGAAATCCCCCGAAGACGCCGCCCGAGGGGCCCACCATTTCGAGGATAATCCCGAAGCCGGGAGGGGAGGGTCGCGCTCCCGCTCGGCCGACGCGATTCACCCCATCTCCTGCAAAGAAATCAGCAAAGGACCGAAGGTCTCATTGGGGGACATGATTTACACGATTGACAAGATTCCAAAAAAACTCTGTCCCTTAAATCATGGAAATCCTGTCCACCCTTGTTCTGGTCCTCGGAAGGGCGGTCTTGTCTCTTCAAACCCCGGCTACGGCCAATCGAGAACTCACTTGAGCTATCCTTCGCGGTGTAACCTGGAATGCGCAGCTCTTGTGTCTGAGTACTCGCGGCATTCGACCGCGATCGAGGAGGACCGGCCATGGACGACCTGAAGTATCCCATCGGAAAATTCAAAATGACCGGCGAGGTCTCGCCCGCAGCTCGCCTGCAATACATCCGCGAGATCGCCCAGACGCCCGGCGCCCTCCGCGCGGCCGTGAAGGGACTCAGCGACTCGCAACTCGACACGCCGTACCGGCCCGGCGGATGGACCCTGCGCCAGGTCGTGCATCATCTGCCCGACAGCCACATGAACAGTTACATCCGCTTCAAGCTCGCAGGCACCGAGGACAACCCGGCGATTCGGACCTACGAAGAACAACTCTGGGCCGAACTCCCCGACGCGAAGTCTGGACCGGTGGCGATGTCGCTCGACCTTCTCGATGCGCTGCACATCCGCTGGGTCGCGCATTTGAACAACCTCGCGCCGGCCGGCTTCGCGCGCGCCTTCGTGCATCCAGCGCTCGGCCCCGTGCCGCTCGACAAGGCGCTCGCACTCTACGCCTGGCACGGCCGCCACCACGTAGCGCATATCACCTCGCTACGCGCCCGGCAAGGGTGGTAGGGGGGCGCCGCTCCCCGAGAGGAAACTTTACGCGCGCCCAGGGAATGAATGGTTCGAGGCAGCAGGACGCCATCGCTCACCGCTCACCGGTTTTGAAACAGGTCGGATTTTGCTACCGCAGTCCCAATTCTGTGACCCAGCGTTGTTGCTGCTAGGCTAAAGGCCTGTAACAAATCCCAACGATCGTAGCATGGGCGGCCCGCCCATGCGGGTTCATGGCGGCCCGCCCATGCGGGTTCATGGCGGCCATTGTTAGAAGCTTTGAGTCCTGTGCCCCGGTAGGGGCAAATGATAGCAGCCAGCCGATTTATCGGCGGGTGCGGGATACCCCAAGAACTAGAGTCCCGTAGGGACGGCTGAAAGGGGGATCAGCGAAATGCCATCGGCGCGAAGTTGACGCCTACAACGCAGTCTGGTACAATGCGCCGCAAGGGGGCAAGCCCACCTATTTCATTTCCGCGAGTGGAACCGTGTCCGACCACAGTGTCGGCGCTATGTGGAGGTCAGTCCAATGTTGAAGAAAGTTGTGAACGTATCGGGGGGTTTGGTGTGGGTGTTGAGTCTAGCGCTGCTGGCGACCGGCTGTAAGGGCAACGGCGACGACGTAGTGCTCACGCCGGACTTGACGGCTTCGGGTCCGGGCGCGGGCGATACCAATGGCGAAGGACTGCCGGAGATTGACGAGAACACACTCTTCGATTCCAACAGTGGATTGCAGAACGTCTACTTCGACTACAACAGCCACGCCCTCAGTCAGGGTGCGCTCGATATCCTCCAGCGCAACGCGGACCTGATCCGTCAGGTGCCGAACGTGATGATTCAGATTGAAGGCCACTGCGACGATCGCGGCACGCAGGAATACAATCTCGCGCTCGGCGAGAAGCGCGCGCTGACGACCCGCGAACACCTGATCAAGCTCGGCATCTCAGCCAACCACATCGTCACCATCAGCTACGGTGAAGAAATGGCCGCCGTGCAGGGTTCCGGCGAGAGCGTCTGGTCGCAGAACCGCCGTTGCGAATTTAACAAGGCGATGTAATCCGGCCCCGCAAGGGGCGGCGGAGGGTGGGCGCCATGCGGTTTCGCAACGCCGCGGTGATTTGTGCCGTGGGGGGCGTCTTGGTGTTTCCAGGATGCGCCACCGCGGGCCCGAGCAGCGACGACCTGCGCAGCACGGTATTCGCCACACATCGGATTGTTCAGGGTCTCGAAGCAAATCTCTCGGGTACGGTGTCCAAACTTAGCGAGACGACCGCTTCGTTGACCACCCGGCTCGATGCAACCGACCAAGAGCTGCGCCATCTATCGAGTATAGCGCAGGAAAACCAACGCAAGATCGAGCGCCTGCAAACCAGTCTCGATTCGCTCACGGCCACGCTCTACCGCCACTTTAATCTGTCGCCGCCGCAGCCCATCGCGGCACCGGCCGCGACCTTCCCCTCGATCGGTGCGGCCACAGGGCCCACGCCGATTCTGGGGGGTGGAGTCGTGGTCGAGCCCACAACCGTGACCGGGCCGCGCCCCGCCGCGACTACTCCCGGACCCACGACAATTTTGCCGCCGCTCGATGCCGCCGGGGCACCTTCGGTGGCCGCGCCGGCTCCCATTCCTTCAGTCACTGCGGCCGACGAAGTAGAACACTATCGTTCCGCCCAAGCCTTGTATGCGCGGGACGACTTCGCAGGCGCTTTGAAACAGTACGACGACTATCTGAAACAGTTTCCGAACAGCTCGAACACTGGGAACGCCGCGTTCTGGAAGGCGCAGTGTTCCTTGCGATTGAACGACTACCCGCAGGCCATCATGGGCTTCGAGGAAATGCGCGCAAGGTATCCCACCAGCGACAAGGTACCGACCGCCATGCACAACCAGGCGGTGGCCTACTCCCGGCTCGGGCAGAACCAGCGGGCAATCGAACTCTTCCAACTGCAAATCCGGGAATACCCCGACCACCCGGCCACGGAAGGCGCGCGGGAGAAATTGCGCCAGTTGCAGGCCCAGCCTTAACCGGGCGAGAATACCGTCTCACCTCTGCCGCGCGGGGCGACCCGCGCGGCACTTTTTTCAGGCCAACACGAGGACATTCCAGGATGCGCTACCTATTGGGGATGGACGTCGGCGGCACGAAGACCCACTGCCTCGTCGCCCGCGAAGACGGCCTCATCGCCGGATTCGGCGCGGCCGGCTGCGGCAGCTACGAATACCACGGCGTAGCGCCCGCGCTCCTGGAGAACACGAAAGCCGTGGATGCCGCCCTGGCCGCCGCCGGGATTAGCCTCAGCGACATCGCAGGCGTCGGCCTCGGCGTGGCGGGAGCCGATGTCCCCGCAAACTTCATCCTGCTCGAGGAGAAAATCTACACCCCGCTCTTCGGCGCCATCCCGCGCGCATTCAAAAACGATTCCTTCGCCGCCCTCCGCGGAGGCACCCGCGACCCCTTCGGCATCGCCGTGGCCTGCGGCACGGACTCCGTTTGCGCTGGGCGCGACCGCGCCGGCGTCGAGACGCGGGTCGGCGGCTTCGGCCCGGAATTCGGCAACCGCTGCTCGGGTACGCTCATCGGCCGCGAAGGGCTGCAAGAAGTCTGGCGCGCACGCGACGGCATCGTCCCCCCAACGCGCATGACGGAGTTGTTCGTACGCCGCGCCGGTTGCCGCGATGTCGATGACCTCTTCGATGCCGTCTATACGCGCCGCCTGAGCTATGACTCGCTCGGACCTATGGCGACAGTCGTGTTCGAGGCCGCCGTTGGAGGCGACGCCGCGGCCTGTGCTATCCTCACGAACGGTGGACGATTCCTCGCCGCGATGGTGAATGCCGTGGCGCGTCGCCTCGCAATGACCGCCGAAGTCTTCGACGTGATCATGGCTGGCAGCGTCTTTCGCGGGCAGGGGATCGTCCTCACCGACGCGTTCCGCGCCGGCGTTGCAAGCGTGTGCCCGCGCGCCCATTGCGTGCGGCCCGTGTTCGAGCCGGTCGTCGGCGCATTGTTCATGGGTTTCGACGCGGCGAGTCTCGACGTCGCGCCGCGCCTGCAAAAGTTGGAATCGAGTTTGGCCGAAGCCCAGTCGCGTTTCGCCGTGACACTGAAAGGTCAGCCACTATGAAATCCATCAACCGTTTTGCGTGCACACTCCTGTTCGCCCTTCCCGCGCTACTCGCGGCCTGCGCACCCAAGTCCGGCGACGCAACAACCGCCGATCAGTCCGAAGCCGACTTCGTCGATAGTGTCCGCCAAGCCGCCGCCCCGGCGCCCGCGCAGACTCCTGCCTTGACCCCCGCCGGTGCCGTCCCGAAAATCGAACTCCAGACCGACGCCTACGACATGGGCGTCGTGCCCAGCGACGCGATCGCGGTCCAAAAAATGAAGGTATTCAATCGCGGCGCCGCGCCCCTCAAGATCGAAAAAATCACCACCACCTGCGGCTGCACCACCGGCGAGATGGAGCAATCCTTGATCCCCGCGGGCGGCGAAAGCGACCTCATCATCCGCGTCGATCCGAAAAAGATTCCCGGGTTTTATTCGAACAAGGTGCTAACGATCTACACCAACGACCCGGTCACTCCGCATTCGACGGTCAACGTGGTGACGCAGGTGCAGCCGGAAGTGGAATTCGATCCGGAGCAGCTCGATATCGGCAGGATCGATCTCGGCACGGGACTCAAAATCACCGCGCGCCTCAGGCAGTTGCAAGACGCGCCGCTCGAAGTCTCCGGCGCGGTCTTCCAGCGCGACTCGCCTTTCCTGCGCGCCTCGTCCGCGCTCGTGCCCGAGGCCGAGTGGCGCACGCCCGGCAAGCGCGAATACCTGCTCACCGTTGAAGTCCTCGCCGACGCGCCCGCGGACGCCTACGACGAATGGATCATCGTGTCGACAAACCTCACGCGCACGGCGCAGTTGCCCTACAAGTTCAAAGGCGCCGTCGTCGGGCCCTACGAGATCACCCCGCGGACGGTCGCGCTGCGCGCGGTCGAGCCTGGCCAGCCCCGGACCGACGTGCTCACGCTCACCGGCAAACAGGACGTGAAAATCGTCGAAGTCACGAATACCAACGGATCGGTCAAGGTGAGCCATCGCGCTACGGACAAGCCCACGCTCGTCACCTTCGACGTGGTCGTGCCAACGCGCACGCCCACTCCGTCCCTGCGCGACACCTGGAAGATCATTTTCGAAATGGACGGCAAACGCTACGAAGATTCGATTCCGGTCATCCTCATTCTCGCGAGCGAAAAATGATTTGGCGTGCCGGTAGGGTTTAGGTAAAACGGGGGAGGGGCCGCGTGGCCGCCAGCCGCGCACGGCGAATATAATGCCGCAACGCACTCGAACAGATTCGCGCCGCGATGAGATCGCGTCGCGCCTGGACGCCTTCGGCCAGGGGCACCTGCTCCAGTTCTGGGCGGACCTCTCGGACGGCGAGCGCGAACGCCTCGCCGCGCAGGCCGCCTCGCTCGATCTCCCGCTCATCGATCGCCTCGTCAAAACCTGGGTCATCGCCAAGCCCGAGCCGCAGCACTTCACACGCATCGAGCCGGTCGACGTCTTGCCGGTGCCGTCGCCGGATCAGCCCGGCGCACGCGACGCCCAAGCCGCCGGCGAGGCCGCCTTGCGCGCGGGCCGCGTCGGACTCGTGCTCGTCGCCGGCGGGCAAGGCACGCGCCTCGGATTTCACGGGCCCAAAGGCACCTTCCCAATCGGGCCCGTCACCGGCCGCACGCTCTTCCAATACCATGCGGATCGGATCCTCTACACGCAACGAAAATACGGCTGCGTCCTGCCCTGGTACATCATGGTCGGCGATACCAACGAGGCGGCCACGCGGGCGTATTTTGAAGTCAACAACTATCTCGAGCTCGACAAGCGCAACGTCTTCTTCTTCACGCAAGGGATGATGCCGTCGGTCAACGAGTCCGGCCGGATATTCCTCGAATCGCCGGGCTCGATCGCCATGAACCCGAACGGCCACGGCGGCTGCATCCCCGCGCTCGCCGACATGGGCATTATCGCCGACGCCCGCACGCGCGGCATCGACACGCTCAGCTATTTTCAGGTCGACAACTGGGCGATCAATCTCGCCGATCCCCATTTCATCGGCTATCACGTCCTCAACCACGGCGAATTTTCGTCGAAGGCCAAGCGGAAGACCGCGCCGTGCGAGGCGACCGGCGTGTTCTGCCTCTGCGACGGCCGCGTGCGCGTGCTCGAATACACCGAAATCGACATCTATCCGGCGTTGCTCGATACCGACGCGAAGGGCAATCTCCTCCATTTCGCCGGAAACGCCGCCGCCCATGTGCTTTCCGTGGATTTCATCGATCGCGTCTACGCGAACTACGGCGAGTTTCCGTGGCACTGTTCGCACAAAAAAATCGCGCATATCAACGGGCGCGGCGAGCGGATCCAGCCCGAGAAACCGAACGGATTCAAGTTCGAGACCTTCGTGTTCGACGCGCTCGTCTATGCGCAAGGCCGGCCGATCACGCTCGAAATCGATCGCGTCGCCGAGTTCGCGCTCGCCAAGCAGATGGCCGGCCCCGGCGGGGTCGACGAGGCACGCGCGAACATGAACGCATACTGGGGCGAGTGGCTGTGCGCCGCGGGCTGCGCGCGCCCGCTCCACGGCGTGAACATCGAGATTAGCCCGGTGTTCGCATCCACCCGCGAAGAGTTTGTGCAGCGCGCGCGCGGCCTACAGTGGCCCGCGGACGGCGACATCGCGATCACGGCCAGCGGCCGGTTCGCCTAATTCCGCGCCGCGCCACTCACGCGCCGGCGATGGCCGCCGCGATCTCGACCAGCACCAGCGTGGGCAGATCGGGCCCGCGCGCGCTCACGATCGCATAGCGCCAGTCGCGCGAAAGTTCGAGGCCACCTCCAATTCCATCGGCGAGGAAGGTCAGTTGGCGGCGTTCACCGGGCGACTCCCGTTCCAACAGCCATAACTGCGCGTTCCCGCGCCGATCGCGGGCCGACACGACGGCGAACGCGCCACCGTTCGCCACGGCGGCCTCGTTTCCCTCACCGAGGTCCCAGGGATCTCGCCCGTCGAACCCGCGCCACTCGATCCGTGAGGCGCCGCCGTCGCCCGCGCCGGCGCTAACCAGCACGCCGCCGCCGCTCAACTTCAGCAACTCGAATTCTCCAACCGGCAGTTCCATCAGCGCAGCGGCCTTCGGCGAGTGCGCGCCCGCGGGGACCTGAATCACCGTCCAGTTTTCCGCCGCCCGCTGCGCGACGTAGAGGTCGCCGTACGCGTTGTACGCCATCGACACGACCTCGAAAGTATCTAGAAGCAGCGGCTCGGGCCGGGCGCGCGAATCGCCCGCGATCGACACGCGGACAAGCTGGTCGCCCTTTCCGGAGTCGGCCCGCACCGCGAGCGCGGCCTCGGTGGCGTCCGCGGTGACGGCCGCGCGGCGCAATTCCGTCGGGCGGCCGCCGATCGCGCCGCGAAGGTCAGCACCGCTCGCCACGGTGCGGCCGTACGAATCGCCGGAGACGAGCGCGTCGCCGCGCACGAGCGCCGGATCGGCCGCGCCATTCGTGCCGCCGCCGCTCACGAAGAAATACGGCTCCTCGGCGCCGGACTCTTCGACGACGGGCGCCGATCCCGCCAGCAGACGGATTGGCGCCGCGCCGGCGACAGCCCACGGCGGCACGCCGACGCGCACGCTCGAGGACTCCGGATGAATGGCCAGAATCCCGGCAGACGCGGGCGCCTCCCGGGTCAATTCCACGGCGAATCCCGACGCGCCCGCGGCCACGATCGTCCCCACGGCGTACCCCGGAAAATTGCAACGGACGAGCGCAACGCCGTCGGACTCCTGCGCGATCTCGGCGGCGGACACGGTATCGGTCCACGCGGCGGCCGACTGGTCCCAGCGGGCAACGGTCCCGAGCGCATAGTTTGCAAACGAGCGCCGCGCGGTCCATTGTCCGGCCGCCGCCATCGCGGCGACGACGCACGCGCCCGCCATCCACAGCCGCGCGACGGCCGGCACGCGGCCCCACGCGGACACTGCCCGCGACCACAGCCCGCGCGCCTCGCCGGACGCGGAGTCGATGTGGGTAGTCGTGACCGAGCTCGGCGTCGGGATCGCGTCGCGGAAATCGCGCAAGGAACTCGCGACGGTCCCCTCTTCGAAAAGCGCTTCGCCTTCGATCACGCGGCGGCACATCTCGGCCACGAGGGCCGCGCTCTTGGGCCGGTTGGCCGGCTTCTTCTCGATCAAGAAAGCGACCAAGCGCTCGACGTCCCCCGGGATCTCGGGCACGAATTCGGACAAGCGCGCCGGCGGTTGCGCGACAATTTTGCGAATGAGATCGACCGGCGAATTCGCTTCGTAGGGCAGACGGCCCGACAGCATCTGAAACAGCACAACGCCCAGCGAGTAGAGGTCGCTAGACGTGGTGACGTCGCTCTTGCTGCACCGTTCCGGCGCCATGTAGTGCGGCGTGCCCAGCCGCGAGCCTTCGACGGTGAGCTGCGTTTCGGCGGTCAGCACCTTGGCGATGCCGAAGTCCGTGACGTACGCGTGGTCGTTCGCGCCGAGCAGGATATTGCCCGGCTTGATGTCGCGGTGGATGATGTGGGAATCGTGCGCGCAGGCGAGCGCATCGGCGACCTGTTCGGCGATGTGCAGAGCGCGTTTCCAGGGGAAGTATCTCACCCGTTTCATCGCGACGCTGAGCGTGGCGCCTTCGATGAACTCCATCGCGATGTAGGGGATGCGGCCAACGGCGCCGACCGCGTAAATGTGAACGACGTTGGGATGACTGAGGCTGGCGATCGCTTCGGCTTCGCGCTGGAACCGCGCCGCAATCTGCTTGTTCTGCCGCAGGTCCTCCTTGAGCACCTTGAGCGCCACGATGCGGTCGAGCGCCGTGTCCTGCGCGCGATACACCACGCCCATGCCGCCCTGCCCCACGGTCTCGATTATGTCGTAGACGCCAAACATAGCTGGTTCTGCGGCTGCGTTCCCCCGGCCGCTATCGTACCTGTCTCGGGCAACGAATGTCGCTCGAAGAGAAATGAGGCCACGGATTCAACGGATTGGACGGACCGGACGGACCAAAAATCGGCAGGTGTGCGCCTAGCCGGATAAAGCGGGCTGCGCTTCTTCGTGGTCTTCGTGTCCTTTGTGCTCAGTGGGGTTAGGGTTGAGAGCGCGTGAGCGCGCCGGGCTCGATCACGTAGACCGACGGTCCGTTCGCGTTTACGTCGGCCGCCGCGATCTGACCGGAGCCCTGCGCGACGGCGTAGGCGGGGCCGACGCCGCCATTGAGATTCGTCACGCGGCGCACGTCGTAGGGAGGCGTGGCCGAGGCGAGCATCAGCTGCGGATCGGACTCCGGGCCGGCAAATACAAATTGCAGTCCTTCGGGCATCCACGCTTGCTGCGAGACGCTGCCGGGACCGAAGGTCGCGGCGATCGATGCGGTCTGCAAATCCAGCAGGGCGACTTCCTCGCCAAACTCTTCGGACAGCGCGCGCAAAACGACGAAGCGGCCCTGCGGATCGAAGGACATCGGGCCGGCCGCCAGTTCGGTGGCGATGCGACGGCCATCGAGGTCCGTACCGCCGCTGCGCATCATCCACAGTTCCGCTTGGCCCACGGTATTGCGCCGCAGATACGCGATGCGCTCGCCATCCGCTGTGTATTGCACGCTCTCGGGCAGGATCCCGGCCCGCGGCGATGTCCGCCGAACGCTCGCGTTCGGGTCCCCGGAGCCCACCTCGTGTTCGACGAGGTAATACGAGCCGGACTCGCCATCGAATAGCGCTGCGCACAAGCGCGCGCCCGAGGGAGCGAGCGCGATCGTCGCGCCGATCGCCTCCGCGCGCGGCGCCGTGAACACGACTCCGGCGTGCGGGGCGGCGGCGTTCCAGGGCTGCGCGAGCAGCACGGCGGTCTCCGGATCGTTGCCCGGTGCGAAGAGCGGGATGCTTGCCGAGAATGGGCTGCCCGCTTCGGCGGCGCCCGCGGCGGCCAGCGAGACGGCGATTGGACCCACCGTGGATTCGGAGGGATCGCGGTCCGGTTGGACCGGCGCGCTCAGGCTCAACACCGTGCCGCTGAAAATGTCGATGGAGAGAATACCGGCGGCGCCGTCGGCCAGCGTGCCGCGCTCGCCGCGTGTGCGCGCGACGAGCACGCCCGGCGGGCCAAGCCAGGCGAGCGCATCGACGCGGTGGCCCTCGGCGAACACGGCGAAGCGCTGTATGCCAGGCGTGTCCGTCCGCACGTCCGATAGCAAGAGCGTCTCGGCGGGCGGCGGGGACCGATCGCGGCCGCGCTCCGCGTTGATGGGGCCGATCGCGAAGGCGGCAGCGGCCAGCACCGCGATCGCCGCCACCTGCGCCGCGAGGCCGCCGTCCATCCGGCTTTTGCGGAGCCGCCGCTTGACCTTCGACGACTTCTTGCGCGTTTGCGCCTCCTTGCGCTCCAGGCTGCTGAAGGGCCGCGCTTCCATCTCTTCCTTGAGGAACGCGGTGAGCGATTCCGCCACAACGGAAGTGCCGCCCCGGTGCTTTTGCAGCCGATGGATCAAGCCGTAGGTCACTTTGGCGCTGGCCGGGCGGTCGCCGGGCGCTTTGGCCATGAGATAGGCGACCAGGCGGGCGACATCGTCCGGCACGGAGGGATCCAACTTATTGAGCCGCGGCGGGTGGTCCTCGCAGATGCTATGGATGAGCGCCATCGAGGACTGGCCCCTGAAAGGCATCTCGCCGGCGATCATCTGATAGAGCGTCACGCCCAGCGAGAACAAATCGCTCGCGGGGAAAATGTCATCGCCGGTGACTTGTTCCGGCGACATGTACTGCGGCGTGCCCACGACCGGGCCGCCGGAATTCCCATCGCGCGATTGCATGCGCGCGATACCGAAGTCGGTCAGGCGCACGCCGCCCTTACGATCAACCAGGATGTTCGACGGCTTCACGTCGCGGTGCACGATGCCGTGCTGGTGCGCACAATCGAGCCCGAGCGCAACCTGCGCGCCGATGTGCAGCGCGACGTCCCAGGCAACCTTGCCTTTGCGTCTAAGAAAGCGATCGAGTGGCTCGCCGTCGACAAACTCCATCGCAATGAACGGCGTGCCCGATTCGATGCCGGCGGAATAGATCCGCACGATGTTGGGGTGATTGAGCGGCGCGGCCGATTGCGCTTCTTGGTGAAACTGCTTGACGATGGACGGCGTACGCGCCAGGCTGCCCAGCAGGACCTTGAGCGCGACGTGGCGATTGAGCTTCGTGTCGCGCGCCAAATACACCGAGCCCATCGCGCCCCGCCCGACGAGCGCTTCGACCTGATAGCCGCCCAGCTTGCTGCCGATGAGCGACCCTTGACCGCGAATTTCGAGCGCCATGAATGGTGTGCCTATCCCCTACAGGTACTACCAGTAGTCTAATCCAGCCTAGCATGGCTCACGAGCCGCTTCAACCGGCCCGGCGAACCGCTCAACTTTGCCCGCCTTTGCACAACACGTACTGCGCCGGAAACGGCGGATCGCCGATATGCACCGACCACAGCTTGAACTCGCCGTGGGCACCGCCTGAGATCGCGTACTGCCCGTCGCGACTCAGGTTTATAGGCGCGTGGCCTTGCAGGCTCTTCAGGCACTGTCCGGTCGAGATGTCCCACACTTTAATCGTGCCCATGCCAGTAGCCGAGAGCGCGAAGCGGCCCGACTCGCTCAGGCCTACAGAAAGGACCTCCTTCGTGTGCCCGCGAATTTCGTGGAGGAGGTCGCCTGTCGCCGCGTTCCACACGTGGAGCCACACATCGGCGCAGGTGAGTAGCCGTGCGCCGTCGTGGCTCAGCGCGAGACTGGGCACGCGGCCGTCGGCGACCTCGAAGGTATGGACGCAGCGCCCTGTTTCGATGTCCCATCGCTTCACGGTGCCGTCGCTCGATGCGGAGTAGGCGACGTTTCCGTCGCGGGCGAAGACGACCTGGTTCACGTTCGCGCGGTGGCCGGCGAAGAGCCGGATGCGCTCGCTCGATCCGAGATCCCAGAGCATCAGGCTGCCATCGTCGCTGCCGGAGAGCGCCAAGACCCCGTCGGGACTGAACACGGCGGAGCGGACGGCGGCGAGGTGGCCTTCGAAGGTGCGCACGCACTTGCCGGTCATCGGGTCCCACAGGCGCAGCGTCTTGTCGGCGCTGCCGGAGAGCGCGTACTGTTCGTCGTCGCGTAAGCACAAGCTATGTATGCGATCGGTATGGCCGTGGAGTTGCGCGGTGCATTGGCGCGAGACCACTTCCCAATTGCGGATTTGTCCGTCGATGCCGCCGGTGAGCGCGCGCCAACCATCGAAGGAGAGCGCGGCGGCGCAGACTTTCATAGTGCCGGGATTGAAGTCCCAGACAAGTTTGCGGTCGCGGTTGGAGGAATTTTGCGCCATGGCGAGACCATAGTTCACCTCGCGGCGATTGGCTTCGGTTTGTTTGATGCCTTCGAGCAGCTTGAGCGCGACGGCGGCGTCGCCGCGTTCGATCATCACGCGCGCGAGCAGATAGGCCGGAAACCATTCCTTCTTGTGCGCGTCGGTGACGCCGTAGAGCAATTCGACCATTTGCGCGTCGGTAATCTTTCCGGACTTCCAGAGAAATAGATGGCGGTTGTACAGAGTCTCGACGTGGCTCGGATTTGCCGCGAGCACCTCGACCCAAAGCTGTTCCGCCTCAGCGAATTTCTTGAGGTCGAGCATCGAGACGGCCCGATTGTTGAGCACTTCGAGCGTCATGTCGCCGAGCTTCGGCTCGTCGCGCGGGTAGGCCTTGCCGGTCACGCTGCGGTATAGCTGCGTCAGGCGATTGGCGATCTCCTGCATGTCGACAGGCCTGTCGTTGGGATTCTCCTGAAAGCACTCGTACAGGATCGCCTGAAGCGTCTCCGGCATCTGGGGGACCATCTCATAGCGCGAGCCGTGCTTCAGGAGATTGTCGAGCACGGATTTCGCCTTGTGGCCTTGGCGCCAGAAAACGTCGCCGGAAAACATCTCGATCATCGAGACACCCCAGCTCCAGATGTCGGTCTTGTACGTCACCGTGCCGTCGCGGCGTTGGTCCGGCGAGCGGTACGTGGGCGTCCCGCCGGTGAGGCCTTTGAATGCGCCGCGGTCGGCGCCGCTGTCGCGGCCCGAGCCGGCGGAGCCCGGCGGCGTTTGCTCCGTCGCCCAGACCATCGCGAGGCCGAAGTCGGTCACTTTGCAGACGTCCCCCTCCGCGACCATGAGGTTTCCCGGTTTGACGTCCTGGTGGATCACGCCGTGCTGGTGGGCGTGGTGCAGTCCCCAGCAGAATTGGATCGCGGCGTCGAGCACGCGCTTGAGCGCAGCGTCGTGGCCGCCGGCGTAGAGCGCCTTCGAGTCGATCAGGTGTCCGAGATCGCGGCCTTTGAGGTATTCAACAAAGACGCGGGGGATGCCGCCGAGCCGCCGCACGTAGTAGCACTCCACGATGTTCGGGTGCGGCGGCAGGCCGATCCAGGTCTCGCATTCGTGCTCGAATTGGTGGAGCCATTCTTCGTCCCCGAGCAGCTTGGGGCTCGGTGACTTCACCGCCAGGTGCTTGCCCCAGCCGCGGTGATAGACGTGATACACCACGCCCATGCCGCCTTCCCCCAGCGTGTCGCGCACCTCGTAGAGTTCCATGAGGAGGTCGCCCTTTTTCCAATGGACGGGCACCTCGTCTTCCTGAAACACGCGCGGCACGCCGCGATCGCCGGGGCCGGCCGCCGGCTGGACGTTGTCGTAGGTGACGTAGATCGGAAAGTGGCACTTGGTGCAGCGGCACATGCGGCCGAAGTGTTTCTTTTTCACGCGCATCTGGTTGTCGCAGCGGCACGTCACGGTGTAGCGGCGCGAGGACTCCTCGGCCTCCACTTCTTCCGTTTCCGGCAACCAGAAATCGTCGAGCATGACCTATCGCCACCGCCCCGATCGGCCGCGTCCACCGCGACGGCCGCGCTAGCCCCACCCCAAGCCGTAGGAGTATACACGGGCGCTCCGGGCGCTCCGGGACAAGGGCATTTCACAGAAGGCAACGAAGGCAACGACGAGAACGAAGGGAACATCCTTATTTGTCATTCTGAACGGAGTGAAGAATCTCCCCGTCGGTCTGCCGAAAGACACGCCTTGATCGTCCCCTAATTGCCGTAGCGCGATGTACTCCTTGAAAGCAAAATGACTCCGATAGACCACCGGCTACTTTCTGTCACGCCTTGGGCTTGAATGACTCGGGAAGTACCCCCCAGCTCCAAGGAGCGCGTGCTCGGATATAGGGCCGCTCGCCCACGCGGCCACACGGCAGCCGTGTCGGGAATTGTTACAGGTTCTTAGTTAAACATCCGGATCGTGAAGGGGTAACGATACGGACGGCCGTCGTTGGCGTGAATCGCGGCGTGGATCGTGAGGATGACTCCGCCAATGTAGAGGACCGGCAACAGCACGAGTCCTACGACGACGAGGATGAGGATGGCTGCAACTACGAAGTACATGAGCAGGGTGACTTGAAAATTCAACGCTTCACGCCCATGCGCGTCGATGAAGGGATCGCTTTCGCGCTTCATCAACCAGATGACCGCGGGCGCGAGGATGCTCCCAAAGGGAATCAAGATATATCCCACCAGCGCGCCGAGATGGCACCACATCGCCCACATACGCGCGTCGCGTGAGGGCCCTTCGCCGCCGATTTCGTACTCCACATCGCCCATTGGGCCGCCCTCCGCGTTGCGAATCGATTTTCAGGTGCGCGCTGCGGCCATTGTTATACTCCGGGCCGCCATGAAACAACAGACCTACAAAATCGCCGGGATGGACTGCGCCGAGGAGGTCGCCGTGCTCAAGCGCGCCCTCGGCCCGATCGTCGGCGGCGAGGACCGGCTCGGGTTTGACCTGATCAACGGAAAGCTGGTTGTCGAGGACGCCGGCGCGTCCGCGGATTCGATTCAGAAGGCCGTCGCGCAAACCGGTATGCGCGCGGTCCCTTGGGAAGAGCATGTGCGTCGGACAGCCGAGAATCCCGCGGCGCCGTGGTGGCGGCGCGACGCGCGGGCGGTGGCGTGCATCACCAGCGGCGCGGCGGTCGCGGTCGCGTTTCTCGCGCATGCGGCGCTACGCGGCGTGCACGAAGCCGTGGCGGGTCCGGGCGAAGGCGCCTCGCATCCTGCCGCCATCATCGCGCTGTACGTCGCGGCGATGATCGCAGGCGCGTGGTTCGTCCTGCCCAAGGCCTGGTACGCCGCGCGACACGCCCGGCCAGACATGAACTTGCTCATGGTCGTCGCGATGTTCGGCGCAGCGGCGCTGGGCGATTGGTTCGAGGCGGGCAGCGTCGCGTTTCTTTTCGCGCTGGCGTTGTTGCTCGAGTCGTGGAGCGTGGGCCGCGCGCGCCGCGCGATTCGCGCACTCATGGATCTCTCCCCGCAGACCGCGCGGTTCCGCTGTCCGCACGACGGCTGCATCGAAGAGAAGCCGGTCGGCGAGATCGCGCTGGGCGTGACCTGCCTCGTGCGGCCGGGAGAGCGCATCCCGCTCGACGGCACGATCCTCTCCGGCGCGACGGCGGTGAACGAAGCGCCGATTACCGGCGAGTCGCTCCCGGTCGAGAAGACGGCGGGCGACACGGTCTTCGCGGGCACGATCAACGAGACCGGCGCGATCGAGTTCCGCGTGACCAAAGCCGCCGAGGACACCACCCTCGCGCGCATCGTCCGCATGGTCGAGCAGGCGCACGCGCGCCGCGCGCCGAGCGAGCAGTGGGTCGAAAAGTTCGCGCGCGTGTACACACCGGCGATGATGGTTCTCGCCCTCGCAGTCGCCGCGTTCCCGCCGATGTTCGGCGGGGATTGGTTGCATTGGTTCTATCAGGCGCTCGTTATTCTGGTCATTGCATGCCCCTGCGCCCTGGTGATATCCACGCCGGTAAGCATCGTCGCGGGCCTGGCGACCGCCGCGCGCCACGGCGTGCTCATCAAGGGAGGAGCGTTCCTCGAAGCCCCCGCGCGGCTGCGCGCGATCGCGCTGGACAAGACCGGCACGATCACCTCCGGCCGGCCCGAGGTGCGCCGCCTCGTTCCGCTCAACGGCCATACGGAGTCCGAACTGCTCGAGCGCGCCGCCGCGCTGGAAGCGCACAGCAACCACCCGCTCGCGCAGGCGGTCGTGCGGCATGCGCGCGAGCGCGGAATCGCGCCGGGGCCGGTCGAGGACTACCGCGAGCTGCAAGGCCGCGGCGCGGAGGCGAATTACCGCGGCAAGCCCTTCTGGATCGGGAGCCACCGGCTCTTGCACGAGCGCGGCATCGAAACGCCGGAGTGCCACGAGCACACCGTCGCGCTCGAGGCCGAGGGGAATTCGGTGATCGCAATCGGAAACGCGGACCACGTCTGCGGGCTGATCAGCATCGCGGATGAGGCGCGGCCCGGCGTGGCGAAGATCATCGCGGACCTGCACGCCGCCGGCATCAAGCACGTCGCGATGATCACCGGCGACAACAAGGCGACCGCCGAGCGAGTCTCGCGCGGGCTGGGCCTCGACGAGATCCTCGCGGAGGTCCTGCCGCAGGACAAGGCCGCCGCCGTGCAGCGGCTCGTCAAAAAATTCGGCACGGCCGCGATGGTGGGCGACGGCATCAACGACGCCCCGGCCCTCGCGGCATCCACCGTCGGCATCGCCATGGGCGCCGCGGGCTCCGACGTCGCGATCGAGACGGCAGACATCGCGCTGATGTCCGACGACCTCACGCGCCTCCCCTGGCTCATCGGCCACTCGCGCCGCACGCTGCGCATCATCCAACAAAACATCGCCTTCGCGCTCGGCCTAAAACTCCTCTTCATCGCGCTAACCTTCGCCGGCGCCGCCACCCTCTGGATGGCCATCGCCGCCGACATGGGCGCCTCGCTAATCGTCATCGCAAACGCGCTCCGCCTCCTGCGCGACTGACCCCGCTCGGGAGGGTCGCGCTCCCGCGCGACCGCTAAAACCCATTGCCCACCGATGAACACCGATAGACACAGATGAAGATCGGCTGCGGTACTTCATCTGTGTCCATCCCGTTCATCTGTGGGCAAGTGACGCCTTCTCCAAAGAATTGGGACCTCTATTCCCGGAGCAGGTGAATTGGGGGATTATATTGTTCGTTCCCTCGCTGCGGCTCAGGCCTGATGACCGAAGGATTTACTGGCGACATCTTTGCGCCCCGTAGGGGCCGAAGGATAGTA
>JBCLBO010000005.1:0-77524 GCA_038916785.1 Candidatus Hydrogenedentales bacterium
CAACCTTGGCATCGCCTATAGCAACCTTCCCGCGGGCGACCGCGGCGAGAACCTATCGCGCGCGATCGCGTGCTTCGAGGCGGCGCTGCGGGTATACACTCTGGAAGGCTTCCCGTACTATCACGAGCTGGTTTCCCGGAACTTGGCCAAGGCAAACGAAGAATTGCGCCGCCACCGGAAAAATTAGGCCCCGAAGATTGCTCGATCCTAAATAACCTTTCACATTCCCGGATCACTGGATTCGCGAGGAAAAATACGCTTCGGATTGTGCGCGATCATTCACGGTGAAGTTTCTCGGCCTACCGGCGGGGAGATTCTTCGCTATCGCCGCTCAGAAAGCAGTGGGTCGTTGTAGGGGCGGCCCCTGTGGCCGCCCTGGGACTCCGGCGCGCACCGGGCGGGGACGGGGCCCCGCCCCTACGATCACGGGGTACGCTTTTTTGCCACGAACACCGGCCGCCATGAACCCGCATGGGCGAGGGCCTTGTGAACCCGCCCAAATTCGTCCCGCCGCAGTTCGCCGACCTCAACGCACTGACGGCATGGATGTGTTACGCCAATTTCTTCAACCGCCTCAATTCCGAGCGGATAGAAAGCGATTATTCAGGCATATTGTGAAGGGTAGGGCGAGTCAAGACCCGCCCTACCGTGCATTTTTATACTTGTAGCGGCCGGGCAGGTTCAGTGCTATACTCCGAATTCGTGCTGTTCCGGGGTGCGACGATTGGCGTTGACCAACCCTTTTAACGGGAGGAGAGTGTCATCATGGCGATAGCAGCGAGACCAGCAACGAAGACCAAGCGGGTGGGCGAATTCCTCTCCAGCCCGCGCAAACTGTTCATCAACGGCCAATGGGTGGAGTCGGCGTCGGGTAAGACCTTCGCCGCGGTGAACCCGGCCACCGGCGAAGAACTCGTGCAAGTGGCCGAGGGCGACAAGGCGGACATCGACAAGGCCGTCGCCGCCGCGCGCAAGGCCTTCGATTCAGGCCCGTGGCGCAAGACGCGGCCGAACGAACGCACCAAGCTCCTGTGGAGACTCTCCGAACTTATCCTTGCGAACCAGGACGCGCTCGCCGAGCTCGAGTCGCTCGACAACGGCAAGTCCTTCAGCATCGCCAAGGCGGTGGACGTCGCGGGATCGGCCGAGCAATTCCAGTACATGGCCGGTTGGGCGACGAAGATCGACGGCCGCACGATGACGCTGTCGACGCCCGGCACTTTCGGTTACACGCTGCGCGAGCCGATCGGTGTCTGCGGCCAGATCATCCCGTGGAACTTCCCGCTGATGATGGCCGCGTGGAAACTCGCGCCGGCGCTGGCCGCGGGCAACTGCGTCATCCTCAAGCCGGCCGAGCAGACCCCGCTCACCGCGCTGATGCTCGCCGAGCTGTGTCAGGAAGCGGGCTTCCCCGCGGGCGTCGTGAACGTGGTCACCGGCTATGGTGAGACGGCAGGCGCCGCGCTCTCCGGCCACAAGGATGTCAACAAGATCGCCTTCACCGGCTCGACCGAAGTCGGCAAGATCATCATGCGCGCCGCATCGGGCAACCTGAAGAAAGTGACGCTCGAACTCGGCGGCAAGGCCCCGAACATCGTGTTCTCCGACGCCGATCTCGGCGCGGCGACCGCCGGCGCGGCCATGGCGATTTTCTTCAACCAGGGCCAGGTCTGCTGCGCCGGTTCGCGGCTCTATGTCGAGAAGAAGAGCTTCGACACGGTCGTCGGCGGATTGTGCGACGCGGCGAAGAACATGAAAATCGCTCCCGGCATGGACCCCACCTGCCAGATGGGCCCGCTTGTGTCCGCCGAACAGCTTGATCGCGTCACCGGCTTCGTCGAGCGCGGCAAAAAGGCCGGCGCGACGGCGCTGGTCGGCGGCGAACCGGTCGGCGGCGCGGGCTACTTCTACAAGCCCACCGTGCTGACGAACGTGAAGCCCGACATGGAAGTCGTCCGCGAGGAAATCTTCGGGCCGGTGGTCGTCGCCAGCCCCTTTGACGACCTCGACGAACTCGCGCGCCAGGCGAACGACACGCCCTACGGCCTGAGCGCGGGCATCTGGACCTCGAACATCAGCAAGGCGCACGCGCTCGCAGGCAAACTGCAAGCCGGCACGGTGTGGATCAACTGCTACAACGTCTTCGACCCGCACCTTCCCTTCGGCGGATACAAAGAGTCCGGACTCGGCCGCGAAATGGGCCCGGAAGTCATGGAGCACTACACGCAGGTCAAGGCCGTCGTCGTCGGCGGAATGTGATAACGCGCACCTGATTACGTAGCATCGGTCTCCGTCCGATGCAGAATGAACGAGCGACTTCGGCCGCTGGAGCTAACGGTTCCAGCGGCCGATTTTATTTTGTCCGCAGATGACGCAGATGAGCGCAGATTAAGAAAGGGAAAAGTTTGACCAACAATCAAGACTCCAAACTTTTGTCATTCTGAGCGGAGCGAAGAATCTCCCCCGCGTCTGCACCAGGTACTCCGGATCACCGCCGAAGCCCCTCCTTGCAAAGCAGGGGAGAGATGCTTCGCTCCGCTCAGCATGACAAAGGCCGTAACAACGATTCGGTGGTAACAATCCTGTCAATCCTGCCCAATCCTGTAAATCCTGTCTATGATCTTGACCTTAATCTGCGCCCATCTGCGTACTCCGCGGACAATCTATATCGCCCGCTCCATGCGAATATGACTCGGCACAGTCGCATGCTCATTCTTCAACGTCGATTGCCGCTCCACGACGTCCTTGAATCCCATTCGCAGGTAGAGTTCACGGGCGCGCGGGTTCCCGACGCTTACGTCCAACGCCGCGGTCGTGCGCCCGAGCGCGCGGCCCTCGTCGAGCAGATGCTGCACCAGCGTCTGCCCGAGGCCGCGCCCGCGCAGCTCCGGCGCGATGCCGAGGTGCGCGATGTAGTGCATGCTCCCCTTCGGTGATTCGACGATCTTCACGAATCGCAGCGCCCGCCGCGCGACGCCCGCCCCGTGCCACGGGCCATACACGCCAAACACCGCGCGCATCCCCGTCAGCAAAAAGCGCAGCGAAGTCTCCCCGCTGAACTGGGCGCCAATACCAACCACCTCGCCGTCCAGCTCCACCGCCCGGTGATGGCTATACCCCAACTCCCCAAGGTCCCGCACAAACGAATACCGCAAAAACTCGAACACATCACCCTTCGCCCGCGCGACGCACACATAATCAAACGCCGCCGGCCCCGAGCTGTAGATCAGCGGAATCGCGGCCTCGACATCCTCTGGGCGCGCGGAGCGGATCTGGATGCTCATGCGGCGGACTGTGGCTTACGTTGAATGTGTAACACCGAGACCAAGCGAGTACCCGGGGCCTTGGATTCTTTGTCGCGCGGCAACGATACCCGCACGCGAGCAACAAGGATCCTCATTGGGGATAACTGATTCTGCTCAACAAGCTTCACCAGCAAGCTCTGTAGGATTGCAATCATTGGGTAATCTCGGCTGGCAATTGCGGCGAAAATATCCGCCAATTCTACGTTCGTTCCGAGGATGCCACTGATCGGAATCGCCGACATAAATCCTTCACCTTCGAAAGTATTAGAGCTTCTCGTTTACATGCTTCGGCGATCTCGGCGTACGCAAGGTTGCATTGAGGATATTCAAGTTCTGTGTTTTGCGTAGGCTTTGTCGAGATTCTCGGATCCATTGAGTGGCCTTCGAAATATCGCATTGATCTGTACAGAAAAAAACCACCTGCAGTCAGACCCAATAGGATGGAAAAAGGTGCGACCACGGTTCCGGCGCCCAAGCTTGTCATGATCAACGCCGTTATCATAACGAAACCCGAATAACTCAATGTCGACAGGCTCTCTTTTCCTGTTCGTTTTTTCCTGGATCGCTCTCTCGTATTCTCGTGGTTCTCTTCGTTTAACCCGTACGCAAGGATTGCCTGCTCTTGTGATTCGACTGCTTCCTGGACCCGAGCTTGCAAAAGCAGAATCTCTCCGCGCAATTCCTGAAGTTCGTATAAGGATGCAATCACGGTTTCAGCCTCAGGCAAGAATGTATTCAAGACCTCATTCGCCCTATGTGAATGTGTGTAATCTTCCTTTATGATCAAGCCTTCGATATCGGCGAGAAGATGCTCTATTTGCTTTACCTCGGCTTGAATGCTTGCGCCGAATTTGGCTCCGACGTCCTCAAGTTGGTTTTTCAGCGTAGCGTGCCGGTTTTTCGCTCGAAGGAATTCCGTGCGTCCGAGCTCTTCAAGAGCTAAGAAAAGCTGTGGGCGAATTACAGAGAAATCCTTGTCTTTCCCTGCAAGCGCAAAATAACCGGGGTCCTCTTTGCATATCCGTAGGACTAAGTCTACGACGCCGTCACCCCCTGCCCATGCGCCGTAAATTGCGCTGTGATAGTAGCTTCTGAGGTTAGTTAATCTCCGTGTTTTGCGAAGCTCCAAGACATCATTCATTGTTTGACGGGCCGCGGAATAGTCTTTGGCCGCAAAATGAGCCCTAGCCAGATTTTCCAATGCCAATATGTCCAGTCCAATCGGTGCGTAATCCACGGCTTTCTTGAAGTGCGTGATCGCTTCTTCCGCAGTATTATTGTGGAGCAGGAGAAACGCCAGATTCAGATGGGCCTGAAAGCTGATGCGTTTCTTCTCAATTGCTTTCCGAAAACAATCCTCGGCGTCCCCGAAATTATTTGTGCTGAAAGCCTTTAGGCCGTCACTGACGAGTTCCGCTGCTTCTGTTTCCCGGGGGAACTTGACGAGGTGGAGCAGCGTTGCAAACTTATCGTCCAACTGAGCCAATATGCATTTGATCTCGCCGAGTTCAGCGCAAACCGACTCTTCCAGACGCGTAATCGCATCTTCGACCCTCTCAAACCCCATCTGACAGACAGAACTCAATTGATTGATGCTATAACCGATTTCGTTAAGAAGAATGGTATTCTCCGCGTGATTGCTTTGTAGGGTGCGAAGCGTTTGCCGATCGGCTTCAAGCAATTGTTCGCCGATTTCGGTGAGAACAGCGGCATTTTTCCGGTCGATTTCGAGCAACTGTCCGCCCAGTTGATTTGCGCGTTTTAGGTTGTGCGGGATCCCGTAGAAGAAATCGGATTCAGGCGAACCCGGAGAGATGTAGTTGGAGCCGAAGACGAAGCGATGGGCCAAATCGCCTTGATTAGTCATAGTGCTTCTCCGGTTGCCACGCACATCTGCTGAGCGGAAACGCAGTGTAGGTTCTGTCGGCGCGTGATTCAACAGGATTTTTGCGGATATTGAGCGTTACTTCGCCGCGCGGGCTTCCAACGCCTTCTCGATGTTTTCGGCGTTGATGTCGAAGTGGGAGGTGTGCCAGGCGGCGCGACCCTGGTCGATGAGGAGGAGTTGCGGAGACTTGTGCTGTACTCCGGTTTTTTGCGTGAGCGCATTGCTCGCGGGGCGCGATTCGATGACTTTGATGAGGTAGAAGGGGGGAGCGTCGGCCCCGTCGGCCTGGCTGCGCGCGAGGTACTCATTCGTACGGCGCAGGGCCCCGGCCGAGACGGGACACGCGGTGCTGTGCTTGAAGAAAAACGCCGGACGCTCGGCGGTCGCGCTGAGCGCGGCGTCCAACTGCTCGATCGTCGTGATCTCGTCCATCGTCCAGCCCTCGACTACCTCAATACTAACACTCCGCCACGGATTTTTCGGATTCAACGGATCAGTCACCCTTCAGAATTGTTGTTGAGGGCATTCCTCGATCCTGTGCGATCGGCAACGATTGATCCGTTTAATCCGTCTGATCCGTGGCGAATGGCCCTTAGCTTTTAGTGGCGACGCCCTGATACAGATACCCCGCCCAGCGCGGCGCGTTGTCCATGTAGTAATTGTCCAGCTTCGTGATTTCGAAATGCGCGTCCTGAATCATCGCGCGCGCGTCGCGGTTCAGATGGCAGCCGTCGCTGATGAGTTTCCAGTAGGGCGTGAGCCGGTTCTGCGTGCGCTGCACTTTAGGATCGTCCGCGAGGCCGTGCTCGACGAAGAACATCTTGCCCTGCGGCCGCAGGATTCGGCGGAGCTCCGCGAGCGCCTTCATCGGGTCCGCGATGCTGCACAGCGTCCACGTGCAGACCACCGTGTCGAAACTCGCGTCGTCCAGCGGGAGCGACTCCGCGTTGAGCACGCGGCAATCCACCTCGATGCCCGACTCCGCGCTGCGCCGCTGCGCGCGCTTGCCCATCGCGGGGTTCACGTCCGCCGTCGTGATCTTCTTCACCGTCTTCGGATAGTGCTGCAAGTTCAGCCCCGTGCCGAAGCCGATCTCGAAAATATCGCCCGACACATCGCCGAGCAGCGCCGTGCGCACCTTGCGCATGTCCTTGTTCGACATCGCGAAATCAATCACGCGCGGGAGAATGTAGCGGCTGTAGAAGCTCATGCGGTGGTCTCCATAGACACCAGAGTTAAACCGAAAGCGAGAGACGGTTCAAGGGAGGGTCGCGCTCCCGCGCGACCGCGTCCTTCGTAGCGCCGCCGTCCCGGCGGCAAATGCGGACTATCCTTCGCGCGAGGACCGGCGACCGGTGCGAGACCGCTCGTCGCTTTGAAATCGGGTCGCCCATTTGCCGGCCAGAGGCCAGCGCTACGAATAATCGGTCGCGCGGGAGCGCGAACCCTCCCGTTGCGGGCTTCCGGCGCAGGTGTTAAACTTCCGCTGTTATGCCTCAAAAAGCCTTCATCCAAACCTACGGTTGCCAGATGAACGAGCACGACACCCATCGCATGGTGGGCGTGCTCGAGGCCGAGGGCTTTTTGATGACCGGGCACCCCGAGGACGCCGACGTTGTACTGATCAACACCTGTTCGGTGCGGCACAACCCCGAGCACAAGGTATACAGCCAGCTCGGGCGCCTGCGCGAAATGAAGCAGGAGCGGCCCGGCATGATCATCGGTGTCGGCGGGTGCGTCGCGCAGCAGGAAGGGGAGAACATTCTTGCGCGCGAGAAGTCGGTCGATATGGTCTTCGGGCCGGACAACCTCTTCCGCCTGCCGGAGATGCTCGCGCGCGTGCGCAAAGGTGAGCGCGTGCTGATGACGAAGTGGCAGCCGCACGATCATCGCGTGCAAAACTTCATCCCCGAAGAGTGGGTCGAGCACGGGCACGTCGAGGGCTGCAAGGCCTTCCTGACGATCACGAAGGGCTGCGATAACTTCTGCAGCTTCTGCGTCGTGCCCTATACTCGCGGCCGCGAGGTGAGCCGCGAACCCGAGAACATCCTGCGCGAGGCGCGCGCGCTCGTCGCGCAAGGCGCGCGGGAAATCTGGCTGCTCGGGCAGAACGTGAACTCGTACCGCGCGCGGGACTGCGGTTTTTATGAGTTGCTCGATATGGTCTCGCAGGTGCCGGGACTGTATCGCGTGCGCTTCACCTCGCCGTACCCGAACGACTGGACGAACGCACTCAGCGACCTGATGGCTTCGCGCAAGACGATCTGCAACCAGTTGCACCTGCCGTTTCAGTCGGGCTCGGACCGCATCCTCCATCTGATGCGCCGCCAGCACACGATTGACCATTATCTCGCGAAGATTCGCTATATGCGGTCGATCAATCCCGCGCTCGAACTCAGCACCGACCTGATCGTCGGATTTCCCAGCGAAACAAACGAGGAATTCGAGCGTTCGCTCGACGTTCTCCGCGAAGTGCGCTACGCGATGATTTTCCCGTTCATGTATTCGCCGCGTCCGAAGACCAAGGCCGCGGAAATGCCCGACGACGTGCCGCTGGAACTCAAGCAGGAGCGCCTGCAACGCGTGATCGCGCTCCAGCAGGAAATCGACGCGGAAAAGCTCGCGCGCTACGTCGGCACCGAGCAGGAAATCCTGATCGACGGCGCGAGTACGAAGGAGCGCGACACGATGATCGGTCGCACGGACGGTTTCCACGCCGTGGCGATTCACGATCCGGCGCTTGAGGTCGGCGATCTGGTGACCGTCCGTATTACGTCGGCAACGGGCCATTGGCTGCGTGGCGAGTCGCTCGCGCCGGTGCAGGTGCTCTAGGCCGAGCGTCTGCGTGATCAGTAGGGACAGGGCCCCGCCCCTACGGCGGCATCCTCACGCTCGGCCTCGGCAAGCCGGACGCGCTCGACGCCGAAGTCATGCGCCGCGCGGCGGGCGAGGCCGCCTCTGTTTTTTCCAAGCAGCGCCACTCACATATCGTGCTCGACGCCTCCTCGCAGGACGCGCTGCCCGTCGAGGCCTTCGTCGAAGGCATCATGCTCGCGCAGTACGACTTCCATGCGTACAAGAAACCCGAGTCCGATCCGCCGGCCGTCGTCCACGAGATCACCGTGCTCGCCGGCGACGCGGAAGGCCTCGAGGAACTTCGCGCGGGCTGCGGCACCACCGTGCTCGCGTGCCAGAACACAAACTGCGCGCGCGACCGGCGAGCGCCTCTGGCCCATGCCCATGGACGAGGACTACACGCGCCTGCTCAAGAGCCCGCACGCGGACCTGGCGAACATTGGTCCGCGCGGGGTCGCGGGCGCGGTGGTGGCGGCGTGTTTCTTGAAAGAATTCGTCGAGCGGACGCCCTGGGCGCACATCGATATTGCCGGTACGGCGTGGGGCGTAAAGCACATATCGTATCTGAACGCCGACCATGCCACAGGATATGGTGTTCGGCTGCTGAGCCAGTGGGTTTTGGGCGAGTCACGATCCACGTAGCATCGGTCTCCGTCCGATGCTTCGGCGACCCGGCCGTGTTTGGGCGATCGGGTATTACGCATCGGACGGAGACCGATGCTACGGAATTCTGCTGACATTTTCGGCGCTATCTGTTATTCTATTGCCGCTTTGGGTTGCGCAGCGGCGCTGTGCCCCGGTGGGAGTTTGGGGGGCGGGCGCCGCTTGGTTTTTTAGGCCTCGGGGGACGAGGAGCATGCCGTATGGTGCTCAACGCCACCTTGGTTGTGGTGCTGGGTCTGGTCGTCCACCGCACGTGGATCATGAGCCGTTTCATGGACGGCGGCGCCAAGTCCGGCCAGATTTTCTTCCTCACGATGGTCACCGGCCTATGCCTCATCACCAACGTCGTCGCGCCTTTCGTCGCCGCGGGACTCCTCGTGATCGCGCTGGAAGTCCGTGCGCTGGTGTATTCGCCTGCGCATTCCTAACGGCCTCGTCTCGTCCGATCTCCTCCTTATATCTAAATAGTCTTTCACAGTCCCGGATCACTTGATTCGTGAGGAAAACTACGCTTCGGATTGCGTGCGATCATACACGTTAAAGTTTCCCGGCCTACCGACGGGGAGATTCTTCGCTATCGCTCAGAATGACAAATTGAATGAAATCTTCCGCGAGAATGAATAGTCTCTCGGAAATGTGAAAGGCTATTTAGTCCGAACTCGATGCACTCACCATATGAATTCGCCCAGCCAGACACGGGTCATTCGCATTACACAAGCGCGATCAGCGAGAAATCCACATGCCTAATTCCACATCACCCCGCCGCGCCGCGCTGCACACGCTGGGCTGCCGTCTGAACCAATCCGAGACGACGCTGCTCGAGGAGCGTCTGCGTGCGGAGGGGTATCAGATTGTTCCGTTTGAGGATGGCGCGGACCTCGGGATCATCAACACCTGCACCGTGACTCACCACGCCGACGCGAAGTCGCGCAAGGCGATCCGCGGGTTTATCCGGCGCAATCCCGGGGCCTACGTCGCAGTCATCGGCTGCTACTCGCAGATGGGGCACCGCGCGCTTTCGGAGATCGAGGGCGTTGACCTGATCGTCGGCAACCAGGAAAAGCTGAACGTGCTCGACTACGTGCGCGCGGGCAAGAACGAGCGGCCGCTGGTGGTGCGCGATCAGTTTCTGCGCGACGACTTTGTCATCGAGGTCTCCGGCGACGCGCCGTTCTCGCGCCGGGCGAACCTGAAAATCCAGGACGGCTGCGACTTCATGTGCTCCTTCTGCGTGATTCCCTTCGCGCGGGGCCGCGCGCGCAGCCGCGAGTTTGGGAACCTGGTTGACGAGGCGCGCATGCTCGTGTCCCGCGGCGCGAAGGAACTCGTGCTCACGGGCGTGAACATCGGCACCTACGCGCACGGCGGGCGGACGCTGCTCGACGTGATCGACGCGCTGAACGAAAGCGAAGAATTGCGCCGCATCCGCATCAGCTCGATCGAGCCGACAACGATTCCGGTCGCAGTCTTCGATCGTATGAACGATCCCTCGCACGCGCTGACCCCGTACTTGCACATACCGATACAGTCCGGCAGCGACCGCGTGCTCGGCCTGATGCGCCGGAAATACACGCGCGGCGAGTTGTTGGACTTCACGACGCTCGCCGCCGCGCGCGTGCCGGAGATTTGCATCGGGACCGACGTGCTCGTCGGCACGCCGGGCGAGCGCGAGGAGGATTTCGCGGAGACCTGTTCGCTGCTCGCCGATGGGCCCTTTGCCTACGCGCACGTGTTCAAGTACTCCGAGCGCGAGGGTACGGCGGCGGTTCGCATGGGCGAGAAGGTGAGCGAGGAGGAAAAGGGCCGGCGCAACGCGGTGGTTCGCGCGCTGAGCGGGCGAAAACTCACCGAATTCCACGGGAAATACGCTGGCACCGCGGTCGAGGTCCTCTTCGAATCGGAGGAGAACGGCCTCTGGAGCGGGTACACCGGGAACTACATCAGCGTCGCCGTGGGATACGATGATATACTGGAGAACGAGTTGCGGGAGGTCGTCTTGGGGCGATCCTGCGGCGATTTCATGACGGGCGAACTTGCGCCCGCGACCCCTCTCGAGGTGTGCGCATGACGGAACACGCGGGAAACGGCACGAAGGGGAACGGCGCGGCAGTCGCTTCGCCGTCCTTTGACCCTGCCGTCGCAGAGGCCAAAGAAACGGCGCTGAAGGAAATTCTCTCGGGCTATTCGAATCTCGCGGTCGCGTACTCCGGCGGCGTGGATTCCGCGTATCTCTCCGATGTCGCGCACGAAGTGCTCGGCGCGCGCGTCGACATGGTGCTCGCCGATTCGCCGAGCCTGCCGCGCTCGGAATTTGCGGACGCCTCCGAACTCGCGCATTCGCGCGGGTGGAATTTCGTCGTGGTGAACACGCAGGAATTCGACAACGAGGAATACCTGAAGAACGACGGACGCCGGTGCTACTTCTGCAAGTCCGAGCTGTTCCGCCGGATGAAGGACTACGCCGAGGCCAAGCGCGTGACGACGCTGGCCTACGGCGCGATGGCCGACGACGCTTTCGACCCGACGCGGCTCGGCGCACTCGCGGCGACGGAGCACAAGATCGTCGCGCCGCTGCAATACGCAAAACTCGGCAAAGCGGAAATCCGCTACCTGAGCCGCGTGCGCGGATTGCCCACGTCGGAGAAAGCGTCCTTCGCGTGCCTGTCCTCGCGGTTTCCCAAGGGTACGCGCGTCACGCTTGAAGACATCCGCAAAGTCGAAGCCGCCGAAGAGGCCCTGCGCAAGCACGGCTTCCACCAGTTCCGCGCGCGGCACCACGGCGACACCTGCCGCATCGAAATCGACATGGCCGACATGGGAAAATTCGCGGACCCCGCCGTGCGCGACGATGTCGTCGCAGGCATCAAAGCCGCCGGCTACACGCACGTCACCCTCGACCTGGGCGGGTACAAAGATGCGACGATGGTCATGGTCGCGCCGGCGTCAGAGAACGTCAAGAGCGTCTGACACGAGGCAACAGAGAGAACGGAGATATGGTCAGTCTTCTCCGCGTGTCATTCGAAGGAGACCGTCAGTAGTGAGCCCGGGAATTGCAGCTCCGACCGCCCGACGCAACCATTCGTCCACTCCTTTGGGAGGTGTAGCTGGTCTCCTTCGGTAGGTCTCAAGCCACACCCGCAAGGCCGCCAGTTGATCCTCGCGAAGCTTTTCAATCTCCGGCTTAATTTTCTCCAGTTCGTCCATGCCCCGATTATCCTGTCGCGCGACATGTCAGATCAATTTCCAACCCTTATCGTCAATAGTCCCAGATTCGAACGCGGGCATCAGGGCCTTGTCCCGGTAAGTCACCTCTTTGATATCGCCGCGAGTACCCGAAAACAACGCCCCATATGAGAAGGTATCGGGTCCCCGAGGTACCGCCTGGCCCTCTTGTTTCCTAGCGGCTCCTGAGTTAAACCTGCAAAACTGCGGTAACTCAGGCAGGTTGCGTGAGAATAATTCATCGGTATGCACGCGCAACATAGTTGGATTCTCTTTATGGTAGCGAGCAAAGTGGTTTCGACCGTAGTCAATGGGTCCGCGTTCGTTGCCGGGCCAGAAGAAGACACGTGCGTTTAGATCGGAAACTAAGTCTTCGAATTCCCACCCTCCTGTCAACCTTATGTTTCGCCGAATCAATGGTTTTTGATCCCGAATATGCACGATTGAGTCTCGGAAATTTAAGTACGCCCCTCCTTCACGTCGAACTCGTTCGAGCTCCATTTTGCCAGCCGCGCGCATAATGGAAGTCGCGGAAAAGATCGCGCCCACGGCTCTAATTTCGTCGACGTTGTCTTTATGGGTCAAGTGATAGAGATACGGACGCAGGGCGGCAAAGTCTGATAATTGGATTGCCACCTTCGTTACTCCAGCGGCGCGATATACCGCCCGCGCGCGATGATGTCCTTCGGATCAAGGGCGCGCTTGATGTCGGTCGCGACGTCCCAGTAGACCGACTCATGCGCGCGGAGTTTGGGCATGCCTTGCAGCCCGCTGCGGTAGATGGGGTAGCCCGCCTTGAGCAGCGCATCCAGCAGTGCTTCGTAGCACGCGGAGGCCTTCGTGCATTCCTCGGGGACGCCCTTGTCGAAGGCGATGTTCATGATTGCGACGAGCGCGCGCTCGGTGAGCAGGATCATGCTGACGACGAAATCGAAACCGTGCGCCTCGAAGATCGGCCGCGCGAGATTGAGCACGCGCATGGCGTCCTCGCCGCGCATCGGCATGACCGGCGAGACCCAATACAGGCCGACCCCCGAATCGAGCGGATCGCCGGGGCGCTCGGGCGGCTTGCGCAGCCGCCAGTACGCGCCCATCACCGGTTCGCGCGTGGGTACGCCTTTCAGCAGCTCGTAGTTCGGCCGCAGGATTTTTAGGAAGCGTTCCAGCTTCTGCTGTTGTCCGATCGCGCTAAGCGCGCGGTGCACGCCTTCGACAATCGCAAGCCGGCGATCGGTCACGAAGCCCACCTTGGCGACGCCGCGCAGCGCTTTCTTCAGCGCGCGCTTTCCGGCGCGCACGTGGCCGCGCGTTCCGCTCAGCGAGCCCGAGCCCTGCCAGGCCTGCACGCGCCCAAGGCGCTGTAAGTGTTCGCGGACCTTCTGCGGCAACGGTGTTACGCCGCCAGCGAGTTCCCAGGGATACTGGCCGCTGCCGGCGAGCACGCGGAAGTCATTGCCGATGTGGATGGCGGTGTTCAGCGTGCCGTTCAGGCGTAGCGGGCGCAGGCGCTCGATAATCCTCGGGAAATCCTCGAAGTGCGCAGCTTGCAGAAAAAAGAAACTGAAGTCCTCGGGCTCGGGCATGAGCCAGAGGCCGATTTTCGTGATGATGCCGTAGTTCGATTGCGTGAAGAGGCCATCCAGGTAAGGGCCGACGCCGTAGGGGTAGCAGTGCGTCGCGCGCGCGCCGGGGAAGTGACCGAAGCCGGTGTTCAACACGCGGCCGTCCGCCAGCACAATCTCCATTCCTGAGACGGTGAGAAAATGATCGCCATAACGCGTGTGGCCGAATCCGCGATCGGCGGTGTTGCCCACGAGGCTCGAATCCGGCCCGGCCGCCGTCGCGTCCATCCACAGGCCGGACTTCGTGTCGCGCAGATGATCGAAGAGTTGCCCCTGCGAGACGCCCGGCTCAATCACGCAATACGCGAGGTCGGAGTGGACCTCGAGAATGCGGTTCATGCGACCGAGATCCACGATCGCGGCGCCTTCCGTCGGTGCGCAGGCGTCGCCATAGCCCCAGTTTTTCCCGCACGAGATGGGGTAGAGGACCACGCCGTGCTCCGAGGCGATGCGCACGAGGGCCTGCACGTCTTCGGTGCTCTTCGGATAGAGCACGCAACTCGGCCGCGGCGCGGAGACCTGTGTAGTTCGGGCGTAGCGATCAATGGTAGCAACGTCATCGGCCACGGCGCTGTTGCCGAGGGCGCTGCGCCACGCGGCGAGGGCGGTTGTTAGGGTCGAGGCCATCATCAGACTCGTTGTCAAGTAATTTGTTCTATAGTAATGCATTTATGCGCCGGCGTCAATCGGGGTCGTCGCGGGGCGTTTCGTCCATTCCCGCCGCCGCCCCCGCCCGTCTGCGTTGATGGTCCGGCGCGGCCGCTATATAATCCACGCACCATGCGGAAGAATTTTCTTCGGCCGGACGCGTCTGGCCATCTCATTCCGATTGTCGTCGCCGTCGCTATCGTTCTTGTAACGCTGTTGTTGTATCGCGGCATATTCAACATCACCTTCATGTCCGACGATACCATGGATTTCATCCAGGGCACCGAAATCGTCAAGCACGAGATTTGGTATCCCTTCATCGGCAAGGGTATGTGGCGCGGCGGCCCGCAGTACTACCGGCCGCTGCCGGTGATCAGCCACGGCCTGGACGCGGTCCTCTTCGGATACTGGCCGGCGGCGCATCGGGCTACGCAGCTTCTGCTCCATCTCGCGTGTTGCATCATGGTTTATGCATTGTATCGCTCCTGGCTCGGGAGGCAGCGGGAGACGGAGGCCGCGCTGGGGGCGCTCTTCTTCGCGGTGCATCCTGTCCACGAACTTCCGATGTGGTGGGCCGGCACGCGCAACGACGTGATGTGCGGCATCTTCTACGTCGCCGCAGTGCTGTGTTTCACGGCCTACGTGCGGCGACGCAGCCGCGGCGCGCTCGGACTCGCGCTGGCTGCAACGGCTGCCGCATTGGCCTGTAAGGAGATGGCGTATTCCTTGCCGCTCGTCGCTTTCGCCGCCTGTCTCGCGTTCGCGCCTGGCGAAGGCGGAATTCGGAAGCGATTGTGGTCTGCCGTGATCGCGGTCGCGCCGCTCGTCGCAGTCGCCGCGGCGTTTGTGCTCTTTCGGCTGCTTCGCTATGATCTGGGCAGCACGCTCCTGGGCGTCCAGTTAGGTCCCGGCCACCTCCGCGCGATGGCGCACGCAGTCGCGCGCGGGTTGGTTTTTCCGTTTCAGATTTCCCTCCGCGAGATCGCGCGCTTGCATCCTGCGTCGGTGATCGCGGTCCTTGTCGCCGGCGCTGCGCTCGCGTCCCCACGGCTGCGCCGCTTGCGCTCGCCGATTGTGTTTGTTGGGGCGGCGTGGATCGCGCTCAGCCTGCTGCCCGTTCTGAGGACGCTGAGCCCCTGGGCGTTGTACATACCGTCTGTTGGATTTTGTTTGATCGCGGGCCACGTCCTCGCTCCCAGTCGCACGCGCAGCGGCGGGGCGGCCGCCGTTATCGTGGTCGCGATCGGCGCGGGCTACTCCGCGCAGTGGGTGCAGCGAAAAGCGGTCTGGCACGAGATGGATCGCGCAGCGGGCCGGTGCATGCAGACCCTGCGCGCTGATTACAGCCGCGAAGCCTTCAGCCGTGCGCTCTTTCTCGATCTGCCCGGGAGCATCGGCGACGTTCCGCTGTATATGCACCACTTCGCCGCGCGGCTGCCACTCGAGATGCCCGGCGGCGCGCCGCAGGCCACCGTACTCTCGATGATCATGTTTCCCGCGGGGCCGGAGCGCCAGGGTGTGACCATTGATGAACTTTCGCCCGGCGCGTGGCGCATCGCTCTCGAATCCGACAAGGCCCGCTTCGTGTTTCCCGAAAATGCTGAAGCGCTTTACCGCTTCGACGCCGGCGATGCGGGCGACGTGTACCGGCACCGGTGGGGCAGCTCCGAAGTGGCCGCCGAGAATCCGGATGGCCAGCCGAGCGCTGTAATCGTCCGGCTCGCGGACGATTTCCAATCCTGGACGAACGCGCCCATTTACTACTTCGCCCGCGGCGAACTCCATCGGTATTCGGAGTGAGTTGCGCCGCAGCAACATACGCGTAGTTTACGGTGTGGAATCCGCTCCAAATATCCGGATACGATGCAAGGGCAATGGGATTGACGGCGAAACATTTCGTGAGGTGGTCCAGCATGGCGACAACGATTCAAGAGATGCAAATCAGCCGGCGGCGATTCCTGGCGGGCGCGGCAACAATTGGCGGCGCAGCGCTGACCGGGGGACTCGTGCGCGAGGCCTTTGCGGAGGTGAAACCCGAGATTTACGCGAAGGCCGAGGCGGCGGGATTTCCCAAGCCGCGATTCGTGCGGACCAACGGCATCCGCATGGCGGTTTACGAACAAGGTGAAGGGTTCCCGATTGTATTCAGCCACGGCTTCCCGGAACTGGGATTCTCATGGCGGCATCAACTCTCTGCGCTGTCGAAGGCGGGGTTTCACGCGATCGCGCCGGACCAGCGCGGGTATGGCCGCACGGAGCGGCCCGAGAAAGTCGAAGACTACGACATCCACCATCTCACGGGCGACCTCGCTGGGATGCTCGACGCGCTGAAGATCGAGAAGGCGGTTTTCTGCGGGCACGATTGGGGCGGCGCCGTGGTATGGCAGATGGCGCATCTGCATCCGGACCGCGTCGCGGGCGTGATCGCGGTGAACACGCCGTACATGCCGCGTTCGCCGATGAACCCGGTCGAAATGCTACGTAAGATGCGTGGCGAGAACAATTATATCGTCTACTTCCAGCAGCCCGGAGTGGCGGACACCTTTCTGCACGACAACGTCGAGAAGGCATTTCGCGCGTTTTTGCGTAAGAGCGATCTAACCGCCGAGCAGTTCAACAAACTGCCGGCGGACTCACCCGTGCGAAATTTCGACATCCAAATGATGATCGAGGCCGGCGGCGCCGCCGGCGGCGAGTACGTCTGCAGCGAGGACGAGCTCGCGTACTACATCGAGACCTTCCGCGACACGGGGTTCACCGGCGGGATCAACTGGTACCGAAACATCGAGCGGAACTGGAAGACCACCGAGGGCCAGCCGCAGAAACTCGAAGTGCCCGCGATGTACGTCGGCGCGCAGGACGACGTGATCCTGCCGCCGTCTATGCAGGAGGCGACCGCCGCGCTGGTTCCGGGCCTGGAGATGCACACGATCGGGCATTGCGGCCACTGGACGCAGCAGGAGAAGGCGGAGGAACTGAACACGCTGCTCATCGGCTGGATGACGAAGCGTTTCAAGTCTGCCTAGTGTCTTATCGAAAAATGTAGTGACGGCCCCGCCGTGATGGCCCTTTCCGCTTTTCGTACCTGGGTCGCCGCGGCAAGGCAGGGCGGGGACGGGGCCCCGCCCCTACATTGGCAGGCGTCAGAAGGGCGGTGGCTAATTTTCCGACTGCTCCACCGGCGCGGCGCCTTCGAGGTCGCGGCGCGCGGCGTCGAGCATCCAGTCCAGCATTTTCGCCTCTTCGGAAGGCGGCGCAGTGATGTGTCCGCCGGGAATCACTTGAACGCGGACCTCGTGTCCGTTGGCGCGCAGCCGCGCTGCATCCTTTGGAAAGTACGGCGCATTGAAGTCGTCGCGACCGTAGATGAATGCGACGCGGAGTTGGGGCGCGAGCGGAAGTTCGTCGCCAGGGTGGGCCATCATCAGCACGCCCGCGAAGACATCCGGCCAGGTGGCTGCCGCACGCATGGCCATTCTGGCGCCGCCACTCGTTCCGGCCGCGAAGTTCAGGCTAGGGTGCGCGCGGAGGTGGCCTGACAGGAAGTCCATCGCGGTGATCTGCGCTTCCGTGTTACCGCCGGGATGGTCGTCGTTGTTGCTGGTGTTGAGCACAATGAGAATCACGCCGCGGCGCTCGGCCCACGGCTCGAGTCCAAGGAACCCGGGATTCACATGGGGCATCGTGATCGACAGCGTGGGGAAGAGGTCCTCTGGGCGATCGCCGTAGGCCAGCGGGATGTAGACATCGAGCGTGTGCGGGCCCTGCCACCGTTCGAACCACGAGTCCTTGACCGGCAGTTGGCGATAAGTTCCCGGACGCCACGCGGGCACGCCGGTCTCGGGATCGAGGTTCCATTCCTCGGGCGGGATTTCATAGCCGGGCCGTTTCGATGCGACTTCCTTTTCAGCGATCCGTTTGGATTCCGCCTCAAGCGCGGCGGCGTCGCGCTTCGCCTTGCGCCCGGCTAGCATCTTGGCGTGTTCGGCCACTGGGTCGAGGGGTTCCGCCGGTGGTTTCCGGGGGGCGGGGGCGGCCTCCGCGCGATCCGCGCGCGCCGCGGTCCGGATTCGGGGCCCGTCGTCCGGCGTCGTGTCGCGCTCCGCCAAATACGCGAATGCACCCGCGCACGCGATTACGGCGGCGATTGCCGCGAGTGGGGCACGGTAGGATCGTGTTGGCCGGAGATCGGGGGTCTCGACGTCGTCAAAGGCGGAATTCCGCGGCGGAACCGGCGGCGGTCCGTGGGTGCAGCGCAAAAGAATGCGCCGCGCGCGTGCGTCATCCTCCCGCGCGAGGATGGATTCGCAAATGTCTCGCGCGGCGCCGAAATCGCCGAGCGCGACCAGACACTCCGCCTGTGCGAGAAGGACGTGCTTTAGGCCCGGTGTGGCGGCGTCGAGTGCCTGCAAAAGTGCCAGCGCCTCGGCGTGTTGGCCGGCGCGAAACAACCGCTTGGCCTCGGTGTAGTGCAATTTCGCGGCGGCGGAATCCATCCTCGGGCTCCCGCTGTCGAGTCTACCACGGGGAAGTGCGAGGTGTCACTCGAACTAGAGCCGCGACTTAATTCCCTCGAGGAGATCGATGGCGCGGTCCTGATCGCCAGTTATTCCGACGCGAATTTTAATCTCGCAGACCTCGCTGGTGATGGCCTCGATGTCGATCCAGAGTTCCTTGCCGTCCGCATATTTCGACTTGATGTGCGCAGACGCGATATCGGCCGACTTCGAGCTGACCGCGAGTTTCTTCGCCGCGAGGGTCGAGAGCGCGGCGTCGTACGCGCGATCGATCGGCGCGTTTACCTTGTCCACCAGGCGGCCCTCGTGATACATCACGCCCGCGGCCCCGGCCGCCCCCGCCGATGGCGAGCGCGACGCAGCCGGAGAGCGACAAGACAACGAGTAGGGTAGCGGTGATACGAATACACTGCGTGAACATTCGACTTCCTCCATTTGACTCTCTAGTGATTGACGCCCGCATGGCAGCGCGTATCCAGAATCCCATATCGACGTTCGTAGGGGCGGCCCCCTGTGGCCGCCCTGTCTTCAAAAGATGACGCCGTAAATATACAGGGCGGCCACAGGGGACCGCCCCTACATGATCGGTACCTCAGGCCGTCGCGAAGGCATCCGCCAGCAGCGTGTCGCGCTTGACGACGCGGGTGGAGGCCGGGTTGAGGCCGAGGAGCGCGATGAGTTCCTTGGGTTTAGCGAGTTTGTCGCCCGCGACGATCGTCGCGAAGTCGATCGCGGCGGCACCGTCCTCGGAATCGCGAACGGCGAGTTCCTCGATCATCGGACGGATATTCAGCGCGGCCGTGCGCGGGCGCTGCTGTTGGCGGCCGCGGCCCTTGGGCGGTTTTTTCGCTTTCATCTTGCGATCGATCGTGACCTCGTCGCTCGTCATGAGCTCTGCGATGCGCGCCGCGAGCGCGGCCGGGTCCGCGGAGTCCGTGTAAATCGTATAGCGCAGGCCTTGCACCTGGCTCATGAGCGAGGGCGCGCGCATCGGGATTTCCTCGGCCTCGTAGCAACTGAAACCTTCGGGGAGCGTGGCCTGGATGCGCGCGAGCAATTCGCCCGGCTCGACGCGCTGGCTCAGCACGATGTCCATGTAATCGCCTTCGGACTCTTCGCCGACCGGCGCGGGCGTGGCGAAGGCCATCCGCGGGTGCGCGTGAAAACCCTGCGAGTACGACATCGGCGCGCGCGCGCGCCGCAGTGTGCGCTGCCAGGCGTTCATGAATTCGAGGTGCGAGAGGAAGCGCGCTTCGCCGCTGCGGCCGATGCGCAGCTTCAGCCGCTGCACAGCTTCCGGCTCGACGTATTTCACGCGCGGCGGCGTGACGTAGTCGCGTTCTTCAATGCGGCCGCGGCGCTGGTTTTTCAGCATGTGCTGGCAGAGTTCCGGCTCGCGGAGGATCACGCCGCACATGTGGCACTTGCCCGCGCGGCAATCGAGCGCGTGCTGCAGCTCCATCGCGCGGTTCCAGTCGTCCTGGTACCACTTCTTCGGCGTCAGCACGTCGATGTGGTCCCAGGGCAGGCGCTCGTCGATCGCGCGCGCGCGAAACTCGCCCGCGACGTCGTAGTGTACGTCCTCGATCGCCTGTTTCCATGCGCTGAGGTTGCAGAGCTCGTCCCAGGACTCGAAGCGCGCGCCGCGGCGCCACGCCGCCTCGATCAGATCGCCGCCGCGCCGGTCCGCGCGCGTGATCAGGCCCTCGATGAAAGTCGTCGCGGCCTCGTGCCGGCCGAACTTGATGCCGGGGTTTTTGCGAAAGCGCGCATCGAGGATCCGCTGGCGGCGTTCGGTTTCTTCGAGGCCGATCTGCTCGGCCCACTGGAAGGGCGTGAAGGGTTTGGGCACAAAGGTCGAGACGCCGAGCCGGACCTTGGCTTTCGGATTGATCGGTTTGCCGACTTCCAGCGTGCGCTCGCACAGGTCCGCGATCGCTTCGATGTCTTCGTCGCGCTCGGTCGGCAGGCCGATCATGAAGTAGCACTTCACGTGGTCCCAGCCGCGCCGGTACGCTTCGGAGGCCATGTCGAGCAGGCCCTCGTCCGGGATCCATTTGTTGATCAGCGCGCGCAGGCGCGGCGACGCGGCCTCGGGCGCGAAGGTCAGCCCGCTGCGGCGCACGTCGGCCACGGCGTCCGCCATCTCCACGCTGAACGAATCGAGCCGCAGCGACGGCAGCGAGACGGAGATGCGATCGCGCCCGGCGCGCGCGGCGGCCTGCGCGGCGAGCTGCTTGGGCCGCGAGAAGTCGCAGGTCGAGAGCGAGACCAGCGCGACTTCCTCGTAGCCCGTCTTCGCGAGCGCCTCTTCCATTAGCTTGTCGATGGTTTCGAGCGAGCGCTCGCGCACGGGCCGCGTGACCATGCCGGCCTGGCAGAATCGGCAACCCTGCGTGCAGCCGCGAAGCACTTCGAGCGAGAGGCGGTCGTGGACCTGGCGCGTGTAGGGCACGATGTAGTTGGTCGGGAATTTCGCGGTTTCGAGATCGACGAGCTGTTTGACGATCTTCGGCGCGTCTTCCTTCGGGAGGATCTGGCCGTTCGGCATGGTCTCGAAGGGATACAACTCGGGGACGTAAATGCCTTCGATTTTCGCGAGCGCTTCGAGTTTCTCGCGGCGAGGCCGGCCTTTCAGCGGACGCACGCATTCCGCGATCGCGACGATGATGTCCTCGCCGTCGCCGATCGCGAAGAAATCGATGAAGGGCGCGAGCGGCTCCGGGTTGAACACGGCGGGGCCGCCCGCGAAGAAGAGCGGGGCGTCCTCGGCGCGGTCCTTCGTGCGCAGGGGGAAGCCGGCCAGATCGATGACGTTGAGGATGTTCGTGTAGGTCAGCTCACTCTGCAGCGTGATGCCGATCATGTCCATGTCGGCGAGCGAGTCTTTGGATTCGTTGCAGAAGAGCGGTAGCGCCCGCTTGCGAAGTTCGGCCTCCATGTCCAGCCCCGGCGCATACGCGCGCTCGCACCAGACCCAATCGAGGTCGTTCAGGATGGAGTAGAGGATCAGGATGCCGAGGTTGCCCAGCCCGAGGTCATACAAATCCGGGAACACCAGCGACACGCGCAGCTCCACGGCGCGCGGGTCCTTGTGCGAGGTGTTCACCTCCGTGCCGAGATAGCGCGAGGGCTTCTCGACCTTCGGCAGGATTTCGTTATACAGGACGCTGCTCAGGTTCATTGGGGTTCCGGCCGGGTTAGGGAGGATTCCGACGCGTGTATTATAAAGCCTGCGCTGCACAAGGGCAATGAAGCGGCAAAGGGAAGGAAACGCATGAAACTCGTCCAGGACCTGAAGAACTTCGCGCTGCGCGGCAACGTCATCGACTGGGTCGTCGGCTTCACCGTCGGCGCGGCCTTCACCTCCATCGCCAAGTCGCTCGTGGACGACATCATCATGCCGCCCGTCGGCGCGCTGATGGGCAACTATAGACTTCGCGGACATGTACGTCGTGCTCAAGGGGCCAGCAGACCTCGCCCACGGCCTGAGTCCCGCGGCAGCCAAAGCCGCCGGCGCGGTCACGCTGAACTACGGCATATTCATCAACAACGTCATCGCCTTCGCGCTGGTTACGCTCGTGATGTTCTTCCTAATCAGCGCCATCCAGCGGCTCGACCGCAAGAAACCCGCCACCACATCGCCAACAACAAAACCCTGCCCGCAATGCTGCACGGACATCCCCCTCGCCGCCAAGCGCTGCCCGAACTGTACGTCGCAGTTGGGATAAGTTCGGACTACTCCAGAATCGACCGCAAGGGAACGCTCAGCGTCGCGCCGATTACGCATGCCGCGAGGATTGTGAGCAGAGCCGCGACAAGGGTGTGAATCAGTCCGCGGAACACCGGTCCGGGAAAGTGTCGCTGGTATGCGTAGACTTGCCACCCGAGGCCGAGAAGCCCGAGCGCGAAGTACAGCGGACTGAGCCAGCCGGGCGGATCGACGAAGCCGTGGCGAAGCGCGACGTCGATCATGCGCTGTCCGCTGAACCCAGCGTCCGTTTTCCCTGCGACCAACGTCATGGCTGGACCCGCGATGGCGACCGGCACGGCGCTCAATGACATATCGAGAAGCCATCGAGAGAGTTGCGGGCGTTTACGCCCGAAGTAAAGCGCCAAGTGCCACACTTCCCCGGCCCACAACGCGCCCGCCACGGGAAACACGCACATCCAGTGAATCGCCTGAATCTCGGTGGCTGCGTTGAGCACGGAGAAGTAATACAAAATAATCGCCGCGCAGACTTCGACCATAGGCATCGGCCAGCCCGCGTGACCGTAGTACGTGAAGGTGTAGTACCAGCCGAGGCTAAAACCGAGGCCCGTCCAAAGCGCGATCGCGCCCAGCCAGCGCGCGGCAGCCCATCGGCGTTCATCACTTTTCATCGGTGGCAGATTCGATCTTGTCATTCCACCGTCACGCTCTTCGCGAGGTTGCGCGGCTGGTCGACGTCGCAGCCGCGGTTTACGGAGATGTGGTAGGCGAGAAGTTGCAGGGGGATGGTGGTGAGCAGGGGAGAGAGCGGTTCGGGGCAGGGCGGGACGTAGACAACCTTGTCCGCGTGCGCGGCGATGCCGGTGTCGCCCTCGGTGGCGATGGCGAGGATGACGCCGTTGCGCGCGCGGACCTCCTGCATGTTTGAGATGATTTTGTCGCGCGTGGTGGATTGCGGCGCGATGAAGATGGACGGCAGCTTGTCGGTCACGAGCGCGATGGGGCCGTGCTTCATTTCGCCCGCGCCGTAGCCTTCGGCGTGGATGTAGCTGATTTCCTTGAGCTTGAGCGCGCCCTCGAGCGCGGTGGGGTAGTTGTAGCCGCGGCCGAGAAAGAGCGCGCTGGCGGCGTCGCGGAAGCGCGGGTCCGACGCGCACTCTAGCAGCGTCTTCTGGTTGGCGAGGCAGATCGCGATTTTTTCCGGGATGCGCAGGAACTCCGACAGCAACGCGCCCGCGGCCTCGGGCGCGAGCGTATTGCGCAGGCGGCCGAGGTGAATCGCGAAGAGCGCGAAGGCAGCGACCATCGCGGTGTAGGCCTTCGTCGAGGCGACGCCCATCTCGATGCCGGCGCGCAGCGGGAGGACGGCGTGCGACTCGCGCGCGATGGTCGAGCCGTGCACGTTGACGAACGAGAGGATGGTGGCGCCGTTTCGCTTGGCGATGCGCAGCGCTTCGAGCGTGTCGGCCGTCTCGCCCGACTGCGTGACGGGGATCACGATGCTCCCCGGCGGGATGAGCAGGTCGCGGTAGCGGAACTCCGAGGCGATGTCCACCTCGACCGGCACCTTCGCGAGCGACTCGATGAGCCGCTTGCCGATGAGCCCCGAGTGCCAGGCGGTGCCGCAGGCGACGATGAAAATCCGCGGGCATTTCGCGAGCAGCTCCGGCGCGAGCTTGATATCGTCGAGCGCGACCTCCGCGCCTCCGGCCGCGACGCGCCCGCGCAGGACGTTGCGAATCACGTCCGGCTGTTCGTGGATTTCCTTGAGCATGAAGTGCGGATAGCCGCCCTTCTCGGCCATCGCGAGGTCCCAATCGACCGTTTTTACTTCGAGCGAATGAGGGTGTCCGTTCAAGTCTCGGATCGATACTCGGTCCGCGCGAAGTTCGGCGATCTGGCCGTCTTCGAGATACATCACGCGCCGGGTGAACTTGATGAGCGCGGTCGCGTCGGACGCGATGTAGTGTTCGTGATCGCCGACGCCGATGACGAGCGGGCTGCCGTTGCGCGCCGCGATGAGCACGCCCGGATTGTCCTTCGAGACGACGCCGAAGGCATACGCGCCGCGCACGTCTTGTAGCGCGCGGGTCACGGCCGCGCGGAGATCGCCATGGTAATAGTGGCGGATGAGGTGCGCGACGATTTCGGTGTCCGTCTCGCTGCGAAAATGGACGCCCTTCGCGCGAAGCATCGCGCCGAGTTCGAGGTAGTTCTCGATGATGCCGTTGTGCACGACGGCGATTGCGAGGGCGTCGTCCATGTGCGGGTGGGCGTTCGCCTCGCTCGGCACGCCGTGCGTCGCCCAGCGCGTGTGGCCAATCACGGTCGAGCCGTGCAGCGGCGAGGTGTTCAGCTTGGCTTCGAGCGCTTTGAGCTTGCCCACGGCGCGCACGGAGTCGAGCGCGCCCGCGTGGACGGCGGAGATTCCGGCGCTGTCGTAGCCGCGATATTCGAGCCTGCGCAGGCCGTCGAGCACGATGCCGACGCCGTCTTTTGGGCCGACGTATCCGACGATACCGCACATAAATTAGCGAGAATCCCCCGGAAGAGCGCGGGATCAGTGTAACACGAATTTCAGGACGTAAAAGCTGCCGACGAGCAGCACGGTGAATACGATTGTGAGCAGGTTGAAGCGCTTGTCGATGAACTGGCCAATCGGACTACCGTAGCGGTGGAGCAGGTACGCCACCAGGAAAAACCGGGCCGCGCGCCCGACGATGGACGCCAAAATGAACGCGAGCAGATTCAGGCCGAACACGCCGGCGGTTATCGTGATGACTTTGTAGGGAATGGGCGTGAAAGCCGCGACGAAGACGATGCCCGCGTCATATTTCTTGTACAAGTCCTGAACATTCTCGAAGGCTTCGGGTGTGAAACTGGGCACGTAGGTGAAGAAAAATTCGTCCACGGCGTGCCAGAGCCCCCAGCCGATGGCGTAGCCCGCGCACGCGCCGAGCACCGAGCCCGCCGTGCAGATGGCCGCGAATCGCAGCCATTGCTTGCGGTGGCCCAAACACAGCGCGATGAGGAGAACATCCGGCGGGATGGGGAACACGCTCGATTCCGCGAAGGCGATGAGGAAGAGCGCGATGCCGCCGTAGGGCGTGTGCGCCCAGCTCAATACCCAGTCGTAGAGCTGACGAATCCACTTCATAAGGTGAGGTCCCAGCCGCGGAGCACGTCCAGCGCCAGAACGTTGGTGATGTCGCGGTGCAACGGGGTCACGCTGACGCGGCCGTTTTCGACCGCGTCGATGTCCGAGCCCGGAATCAGTGCGCTCTCAGGACGGAATCCGCCGATCCAATAGTAGTCGTTGCCGCGGGGGTCTTTGCGCGCGATGATCTCGTCGTCGAACTTGCGCAGGCCTTGGCGCGTCACGCTGATGCCTTTGAGTTTGTCGAAGGGTAGGTCAGGCACGTTCACGTTGAGGACCGTGTCCGGCGGGAGGCCGTGCTTGAGCACATGCGTGGCGATGAGCGCGGCGCAACGCCCCGCCGTCTTGTAGTCCGTCGGTTCGTAGCCGCCGTTAGAAATGGCGAACGACGGGAAACCGAGTAGCATGCCTTCGTAGGCGCCGGCGACGGTGCCCGAATAGGTCACGTCGTCGCCGAGGTTGGGTCCGGTGTTGATCCCGGAGACGACGAGCGAGGGGCTGCGCGGCAGGAATTCGCGGACGGCGAGCAGGACGCAATCGGTGGGCGTGCCGTCGATCATGAACCAGCGATCGCGGATTTCCTTGACGCGCAGCGGGCGGTGCAGCGACACGCCGTGCCCCACGGCGCTCTGCTCGCGGTCGGGCGCGAAGACCCAGACCTCGCCCAAGTCCTGCATGCTCTCGACCAGGACCTCGAGCGCCGGCGAGGCGATGCCGTCGTCGTTCGTGGCGAGAATGAGCGGCCGATCCATCGGTGAGTGGGCTCCAAAGAGAGACTCGAGAAATTCAGCGCAGGCGGCGCAGCGCGCGCACAACACAGCGCGCAAAAGCGGCGCAACGCGTCGCGCGGGCGTAGTGTACGCTTTGCAGTACGTTTTCCCCCAAGGGTTTAGGGCTTTACAAGTCGGACGGTAAATGCTAAGATCGCGCGCCAAACTCAGGCTCCGGACTCTCGCGGATTTTGCGCCGATCACGGGCAATTCGCGTATATAAGTCGTTATATTTCAATAGGTTATGTCTGGTGGTCGAGAAGGTTTGGCAGGGAGATCGTGAGGCCGCATGGCGTCTAAGAAGGTGAAGAAGAAGTCCACCACCAAAGCCAAGTCTGGCAAGACGAAGTCGGCCCCGAAAACCGCCAAGAAGGCTATCCCAGCCAAAAAGCCGGCCCCCGCGAAGGCAAAAGCTCCCGCAAAAGCTCCCGCAAAAGCTGCCGTAAAACCCAAGCCGGCCGCGGTTGCGCAGCCGGCTGCGAAGCCCGCGATTGTGGCCAAGACTGCTGCGGCTCCCGCCAAGCCGGTTGCGGGGGAATCCACGACACCGCCCGCAGCCGCGTTGAAGAAGGGACAGAAGCCTTCGACGAAGCGCCCGGCGCTCAAGCTGCCCGAGCGCAAGCCGATACCCGCGGGGCCCTCGGCGCGCAGCGAGGCCAGCGGAGCAAAAATTCTTCCGCGCGAATTTCTGGTCGACCTGGCGAAGTCCGTGCGCAAGGCCGTGCGTCCGCTCGTGCTCTCGCTCAAGGGCCGCGAGATCGTCGGCCAGGCGCAGAGCGGCGATGCGACCTTCGAGATTGACATGGTCGCCGAGAAGGCGCTGCTCGGGTTCCTGAAGCGCGCGCGCAAGTCGGTCGCGTACTACAGCGAAGATTCCGGGTACACGACCTTTGCGACTGGGCATCCGCAGAACTTGCTGGTGATCGATCCCATCGATGGCACGCGCGCCGCACGCAGTGGATTCGAGGGCTGTGTGATTAATGTGTGCAGCACGCGCGTGATCGAGCGGCCGAGCTACGCGGACGCCGATAACGCGCTGGTGATGGAGATTGTCGGCAACCGCACGTTCTACGCTGAGCGCGGCCAGGGCACGAAACTCTACGTGGACGGCCATCCGCGCAAGATCACGCTGAATACGAACACGGACCTCGAACAGCTCGCATGGAGCATGACCGTGCCCGCGCGGCCTGCGGAGCTTATCTTCCCGGTCGCCGCGCGCCTTATGGATCTGAGCAGCCTCAAGGGCGGCTTCTTCGCGTGCAACAGCACCTCGTACAGCCTCACGCGGCTCGTGAGCAACCAACTGGACGCCTGCGTGGATTTCGCGAACCGTTTTTACCGCGACATCCCGAACATTGTAAAGGACCAGTTCATCAACGCCGGACGCGGCAACGTCGTCGGCGTGTGCCCCTACGACTTCGCGGCGGGCCTGCTCGTCGCGCACGAGGCCGGCTGCATCGTCACCGACGCCTACGGAAACGGCCTCGAAGACGTGCTCCTGCTCGATTCGAGCGACACGAACAACCGCTCCATCATCGGCGCGGCGAACCCGGCGCTCTACGACAAGCTCTTCGGCTACTTCGACACCCGCATCAAGCAATACGAGGACCTCCTCAAGCGCCGCCACGCCACGGCTGCGGCGCCTGCCGCGAAGTAGCATCGGCCTCTAGCTGACGTCGCGGTAACAGCCACGGATCCGACGGATTAAACGGATCGATTACCCCGTCGCATGGGCGGCCCGCCCATGCGTCCCGCCCGGTGACGCCGGGTATTTTTTGGTCTTAGGCGGGGCCCCAGAGGCAGGCGGACCACGCCATCACCAATCGCTTGCCGTCGCCGAAGTCCCTATACGTATCTTCATTCTTGTTGCACTGTGATCTAGCCTAGAAATATCCGGTGCCAAACAAGGGTCCGTTCAGCCGACAACCTACTGCCCGGCAACAAGTTACCGTGCCGTACGACTAGCCGGAGAATTGCATGCGAGTCGAGTTCGCCAGATGTGGCCAATGGATCTCTCGCCGCGAAGTAGCTACTAGTGTAAGTAGTGAAAGTGATCGTGTAAACTCGGCGATACTTCAATGTCGAGGCATCGGCGACGATGGAATTCAAAGACATGGATCTCCTGGACATACTTTCGCGTGTATGGACCTGGGTTTCCCATATCGATGACTGGTCTACGCCGGGCGCTTTGCTGGCTCGGCTGGTCGTCGGAGTTTTAGTGATTTATGTCCTACTCCTGATTACGAAACATGTTGTCGTGCTGATTGCGAAACTTGTAGAATCGTGGAAGGTGATTGGACTGCCTGTATCAGTATCGCCCGAGGAACTAACGCATCGCCGTCGCCGACAGCAGTTCTGTAAGGTGCTCTATGCAGACTTGGCGGTCTTAGCGAAAGCGGAAAATTGGAACGACCAGTACTTCGCCGATTTGGAAGCGGAAGTCGAGGCGGAAGGGGGGTACTACGCAACTCCGGTCAATCGCCTACTGAAGCGTAAGTCATCGGGATTACGACGCGTCCCCTCACTTATACAAGCGATTGATACCAGCACCGAGCAGTGCATATTGGTCACTGGAGATCCCGGAAGCGGCAAGAGCGTGGCGTTACGACATCTAGCGAATCAAATCGCGGAACGAGCATCGAAATCACGAATGAAAGACGAGAGGATTCCTCTCTATCTGAACCTAAAGGAATTGCCAGCACCGCCTCCTGGAGGACCAACTGCAGACTTCATCAAGGACTTTGTTCTCGACAATATCCGCCGAGGCGACGCTGACACGGCAGCGTACGTCCGCGAGAATTGGTTGCATTACCGAGATCTTGGGTTGTGGTTCTTTCTCTTCGATTCTTTCGATGAGATTCCGGCGGTGCTCCATGCGCCTACGGGAAGCACTGCAATACGGCTTCATGCCGATGCGATTCGCAAGTTTTTCGAAGGAATGAGTTCGTGTCGGGGTGTCTTGGCATCGAGAGAATTTAAGGGGCCTGATGCATTGCCGTGGCAAAAATTTAGAATCCTTCCTTTGAGCGCGGCCCGGCAGGAGGAATTGGTCCAGAATTCTTTTCTCTTGCCGAACCAAAAGAGCATTGCGCTGCTTCACGTTGCGTCCAGCCGCCAGGGAATACTTAACAATCCTCTATTCCTAACGCTTCTTTGCCGGTACGTCAAAGAAGTCAACGGTCCACCCACGAGCGACAATGAACTTCTGTTAAGGCACATCGAATGGCTGGCTAATCGGGAACCTGAATACTTGACGAAACGCTACGGTCTCAAACCCGAGCAATTGCTCGAAGGAAGCGTTAAGCTGGCCGTGCTTTTTGCCGAGGATCCTGCTCTAAGTTTGGCTCCAACAATCGATGACATAGTCCGCTCGCTTTCGCCTGAGAATCCAATGAACGATCTTGAGAATCTTCTGGCGGCGCTAATCGATGCGAAGATCGGACGATGCGACGTCAAGGAAGCGAAGGTGGGCGATAGGCGATTTGCATTTTCCCATAGGCGTTATCAGGAGACGTTATTTGTCCGGCACTTAATGCAAAACCCCGATCACTTGTCACCGAGGGCACTGTTAACGGACTTGAAATGGCGTGACTACGCCGTAACGCTACTCCAGACAGCGCCTCCGGAAGTTCTCGGACCTTTGTTCGAGGAAGCCGGACGCGTTCTCGACGAATACTGCCTGTCCAATTCCCCGATTGAGGTTCTGCCTGCCTTTGGATCGAACATGCATTATTTTGAGTGGGCGAATTCTGCCGCCGGTGGCCTTCTGCGCATGTTACAGGAAGGAACGAGTCGGCGACCGGAAGTAGTACCGTCAGATCTTCGGGACAAGATCGAATCCGCTATGGCCCCACCATGGAACGATGGAGACTCGTACGACCGCCAACAAGTATTGTTGCATGGAGCACTGGCGCCCGAAGCCGAGTACAAGAAATGGGTCCGATGGGCGATGGAATCTGGAACCGTGTACCATTGGGATGCTGCGTTCTCAAACATTGCCTTTCTGAATACATTGCCAGAGGAAGTTGCAGAATGGTTTCGGGTCCAGCTCGGCGATCGATTGTTTGCCACCACGCAACGTGCGGAAATCGTTCGATTGGAAGCAATCGCGCACCGGCTGCCTCCAAGTGTGGGTGCAAGATGGATCGTGGCGCGGGCACGAAAGACCTGGAATCTTGCAAGGTACGTTGAGCGCTTCTCCGCAACGATCAACGGCGCGATTCAGTCCAGGGTTTTGGGCCAGGCTAGATTCTCAGCGACGAGTTCATCAGTTCCCGTCGTACTCGCCCTACTATCATATTTTGTCTTTGTGCTGACGGTCAGCACCTTACTCGCTGTGTATCGGGCGATCGACGAACGAAATCTCTGGGCGGCTTGTGTAGCCGCAGCGGTAGCGTTCATGGACGCAGTGATACTCGCGCAGTTGGGACGTGTGGCGTTTCGCGCAGTCGGAGAGAAATTGACCGCGTTTACAATAGCTTCGGCTATGCGACGGAAATTTTTGTCGCTTCGCGGTGCGGTCGCCGCCGGCGGCCGAGTCACCCTCGTACCGATCGCGCTTCTGGTTCTGGTAACCGTCATCGCGTTTTGGGTTCCACAACTATTAGATGTCGATCTGAAGTTCCCGCTATATTTCCTGATATCTTCGCTAATTCTTTTTTCCTTGCTCGCCAGCGTCCTTGGATCACTTCTGGTCGCCATATGGCGGATGACGCGACATCGCTTGCGCCGACTCGCGGGCTTGGTACGTAGCGGGTCGCCAGTCCCACGAGCGGAGTCATGGGGTGAGCTCAGTGTTTGGCTCAGTTTCAGACCGCGGGAGTGCGTCTCGACGGTGCCTGAATGTCGGTCATCGCTCCGACTCATTGAATCAGCTCATCGCGATCGAGGAGGTCCCGTTGATTTGCCGCTTCTCAGATCGACTCCGGCGTTGACGCAGGTTGAATACGGAGTACTTGTTACCGCTTTGCTTCGAAGGATGAGAGAGCTATCCAACACCGCGACTTGAATTGCCTTCTGTTCAATCGGAACTCGAGAACGTGCGATACGAACCGCGAGCTGCCGCGCTTATTTTTTTGGAGTAGAATGGCCCCCGTGTCCCTGGAGGAAAATCAGATGGGTACCCTGAAGGCCCTGTGCATTTTCTCGCTCGTGGTGTGTGTGGCCTTCAGCGCAGAAGCGGCCCGGAGCAAGAAGCTTCAAAGTGGCGCTGCGAAAAACGGCGGCGATGCGGTCGCAGGAATGCGCCCCTACACGCCGGCGGAAATCGCCGCGTACAACCGCGGGGTCACGGCGCTCGACGCCAAGGACTACGCGCAGGCCCGCAAACACTTCGAAGAGGCGCTCGCGCTCGACGAAGAGTTTCCCGAAGCGCACAACAATCTCGCGTATTCGCTGCGCATGCACTCGCTCGACAACGCCGACACCTCGCTCCAGCATTACAACCGCGCGCTGGAACTCGCGCCGAAATTCCCGCAGGCGCTCTACTACCGCGGCGTCCTCTTCGTGCAACTCGGCCGGGCCGCTGACGCCGAAAAAGACCGCGCCGCGCTCGAGGCCCTCGGCATCGGCGAGCCCAAGGAATACGCCGCCGAACTCGCCAAGGTCATCAAGGCGGGCAAGGCGAAGAAGAACCAGGACGCCTTGAGCATCTACGGGAACATCGCGCAGTAATTGATCGAGACCCGTCCGAGCCGATGGTTGAGACGGCCGAGACTTCCGTAGAGAGGGTGCCACCCGGTTGTTGGTATTTTCGTCGTGAAGTGTAGGCATTCCTGCCGTTTCGGTACAATCCCGCAATGGCGACCATCCCCAAATCTGCCGCCGAGCCGCGCGAGATCTGGACCGTCTCGCAACTGACGCGCCGCGTCAAGGGCGCGCTCGAGACGCAGATTGGTTCGGTCTGGGTGGCGGGGGAGATCAGCAACTGGCGCGTGTCGCCCGCGGGGCATGCGTACTTCACGCTCAAGGACGAAGGCAGTCAGCTCCGCGCGGTGATTTTTCGCGGCCGGCTCTCGCAGGTGAAGTTCGAAGTCGACAACGGCCTCGAAGTGCTCGCGCACGGCGCGATCAGCGTCTACGAGCAGCGCGGCGAGTACCAGATCATCTGCGACGAGATGCAGCCTCGCGGCATGGGGGCGCTGCAGCTCGCCTTCGAGAAGTTGAAAGCCAAGCTGGAGGCCGAGGGCCTCTTCGATCCCGCGCGCAAGAAACCGCTCCCGCTTTTGCCCCGGCGCATCGGCATCGTCACCTCGCCTACGGGCGCGGCGATCCGCGACATGCTCAACGTCATCGGGCGGCGGTTCGCGCACGTGCATGTGCTGATCTATCCCGCGCGCGTGCAGGGCGACGGCGCCGCGGCGGAGATTGTCGCGGGCATCCAGGCGCTCGACGACTACGGCGTGGACGTGATGATCGTCGGCCGCGGCGGCGGCTCGCTGGAAGACCTCTGGAGCTTCAACGAGGAGTCGGTCGTCCGCGCGATCGCCGCGGCGAAGACGCCGATCATTTCCGCGGTGGGCCACGAGACCGATTTCACGCTGGCGGATTTCGCGGCGGACGTCCGCGCGCCGACGCCCTCCGCGGCGGCCGAGCTGGTGGTGAAGGAGCAGGAGGCGCTCGCGCAATCCGTCGCGAACCAGCAGCGCCGGCTGGTGCGGGCGCTGGAGGCGCGCATGGCGCAACTGCGCGGGCGTCTCGAACGCGCGCAGGGAAGTTTCCTATTTCGCCGTCCGGAGGAAATACTCCGGCAACTGCGTCAACGTTGCGACGACGCGCGCATGGCGATCGAGCAATCGCTGCGCAAGCGGCTCGGCGACGAGCGCTACGCCATCGAGCGGGCCGTGCACGCGCTCGCGCTGCTTTCGCCGTCTGCGCAGGTGCGCCGCGCGCACGAGCGGCTGCTCGCCGTGCGGCAGCGGCTGTTTGGCGCGGGCCTGGCGGCGCCGCTGCGCAAGCGCGCCGAACTGCGGACGCGCGCGGCGCAGCTCGATGCGCTCAGCCCGGTGGCGATTCTGGGCCGCGGCTATGCGGTGGCGTGGAAGCTCCCCGGCGAGACGCTGGTGCGGACGGCGGGTCAATTGCGGCCGGGCGACGCGGTGCGCGTGCGCTTTGGCGAAGGCAGCGTGGAAGCGACGGTACAAAAACCAACGGACGGGTAGAAGCATGGCAGCGAAGAAAAAAGCCGAGACCGAGTCGAATTTTGAGAAGGACCTCGAGATCCTCGAGAAGATTGTCGAGGAACTCGAGGAAGGCGGGCTCTCGCTCGATGTCTCCATCAAGAAATTCGAAGAGGGCATGCGCCTGGCGCAGCGCTGCGACAAGGCGCTGAGCGCGGCGGAGAAGAAGATCGAAATTTTGACGAAGAACGCCGACGGCGAACTCGAAGCCCAGCCCTTCGGCGAGAGTGGCGAGGCCGCAGCGGAAAACGCAGCGCCTCCAAAACGCAAGCGCAACGTCGAGGACGAGGACGGCGAGGGGGAGAAGAAAGAAGGCGAAGGAGCGCTCTTGTTTTGATCGACCTGAGCGCATACCTCGCCGCGCACGCCCGGCGTGTCGACGAGGCGCTGGAGCGCTTCCTGTCCACCTACGAAGGCGTGCCCGAGGGTCTGCACGAGGCGCTGCACTACAGCCTGTTTCCGGGCGGCAAGCGGCTTCGTCCGGCGATCGCGCTGGGCGCGTGCGAAGCGGTGTGCGGCGATCCGGCGCCCGCGCTGTATGCGGCCTGCGCGATCGAACTCATCCACACCTACTCGCTGGTGCACGACGATCTGCCGTGCATGGACGACGACGCGATCCGCCGCGGCCTGGCGACGGTGCACAAAAAATACGGCGAGGCGACGGCCGTGCTCGTGGGCGACGGCCTGCAGGCGATGGCGTTTGAGCTGCTGACGCACCTGCGCGCGGCGGCCGTGGCGCGCGAGATCGCGCAGGCCGCGGGGCCGGGCGGCATGGTCGGGGGCCAGTACTTGGACGCAGCGAGCGGGGGACAGCGCATTCCGCTCGAGCAAGTGCGGCGCCTGCATCGCCTCAAGACCGGCGCGCTGATTCGCGCGGCGTCGCGCTCGGGCGCGCGGCTGGGCAAGGGGACAGCCGGGCAAGTCGCCGCGCTCACGCAGTACGGCGAGCACCTCGGGCTGGCGTTTCAGATTGTGGACGACATCCTCGACGAGATCGGCGACGACGACGTGATGGGCAAGCGCTCGGGCAAGGATCGCGCGCGCAACAAGTCCACCTATCCTGCGCTGGTCGGCCTGGCCGAAGCGCAGCGCCTCGCGCAAGAGGCCAAGGACCGCGCGCTCGCTGCGCTCGCCGCCTTCGGCCCCGAGGCGGACGCACTCCGCGCGCTCGCGCAATACGTGGTCGAGCGGCGGCGCTGAGCCAACGGTATTCCGTTACTCGCCGCGCTCAGCGTCAGCGTCGGTTGAGCCAGTAGTCTGGGTGTCGTCCGAAATGCATCACCGCGTACACGACGAGGCCTTCGTCAATCGCCGAATACACGATTCCGAACGGGAATCGTTCGAGGACGGCGCGCCGTGTGCCGCGACGATAGTTTGGCGACGCTTCGGGAAATTTGACGATGGCATCGAGCGCGTCCTGCACCGCGGCAGCGAAGACATCGCCGAGTTCGGGTTCACGGTGGTTGTAAAACGAAATCGCGTCGTCCAACTCGGCGGCAGCTTTTGGATGGAATTGAACTCTCATCCGCTTTAGTGTCGTTGGCGCAGCTTAGAGAAGACCTCTTCGGCGGGAATGAGTTTTACCGTCCCGGACTTGACCTCGTCCACTCGGCGATCGATTTCCTCGGCCCACGCGGCGTCGACTGCCGGATCGGGTCGATGCATCAACACGAGAAGAGAATCCACAAGCCGGGCCTGTTCTTCCGGCGTGAGCGTCTTCACTTCCTGAAGAATATCGTCCACGCTCATGTCGTTTTGCGTCCTAATCTGCTCGATTACCCACAGTATAGCAGGGTTCTCGCTCGGATCGCGTTGGCGCATGCCGGTGCCGGGTCCATGTTCGCCGGCGTAGACACCGGCGGTCAAACGCCGAAGGAGGTGATAGAATCAGCGGTTATGGGAAGGTCGACGCGGATGCTCGGACCCTTAGCGCGATTGGCGCTGATTGTGATTGTCGTGGCCGGTCCAATCTCTTGGGCCGGTGGAGCACGCATCGTATTCGTTTTCCAGGACGAGCCGGCGTGGGTGTCGAGCGCTGCCGGATTCGAAGCAACCGTGCGCGTGGACGGTTTAGAACGCGTCACGAAGATCGAGGTCGGCTATACGTATCCTGGCGGGACGAAGGGGCGCGTGACTGCAGAGCGGGACAATGCCGACTCCGCGATTTTTCATTTTCGGCTGCCTGCTGTGCTTGATGCCGGACCCGGGGAAGTCGCCTACTTTGCCGAGGCCGCCATCGGCGCGGGAACTGACGATAGAGTTCGCTCCGAGATGCGCAAGATTCCTCTCGCGCTCGAGAAGGAACTCGACATCACCGGCGACGCGGCGATCGCGCTGCTGTATCCCCTCGGCGGCCCGGAGTACACGGTGCGCTACGTTCCGTGTTGCAACATTTTTGGCGGCGTGACGATTGCGACGCGGGTCCCGGTGAATCCGGAATCGACGGAGGCCGGGCTCCCAGAGCGGCGACTCAGCGATTTCGTCGTGCTCAAGCCGGACGGCCTCTCGGCTTCGACGATGGGTATGTACTTCGACTTCTTGCTTGGCTCCGAGCGCATGAAGGGGGCCACGCCTGCGTTGTATGAGTTTGACGGATCCAAGTGGGTCGAGTTTAAGTCAATCGAGGTCGATCCGGCGGCCGGGCGCGTTTCGATGCACTGTCCCAACGGCGGAACTTTTGTCGTCGCTGCAAAACCGTAGGGGCGGCCCCCCGTGGCCGCCCTTGTGCGAAAGAGAAACCGCCGGTTGGTGCAGGGCGGCCACGGGGGGCCGCCCCTACGGGGATTGGCGGAGGATTTGATCGCGCAGGGCGGTCACCGGGGGCCCGCCCTTGTGCGAAAGAGAAGGCGCCGGTTGGTGCAGGGCGGCCACAGGGGGCCGCCCCTACGGGGATTGGCGGAGGATTTGATCGCGCAGGGCGCGCGCGGCGGCTTGCGGATCCGGGGCGGCGGTGACGGCGGTGACGACGGCGGGATGCCTGGCGCCGCGCGAGACTACCTCGCCGATGTTCTCCAGTTTGATTCCGCCCATGCATGAAAACGGGACGCGGATGCGCGGCGCGATTTCGGAGATCGCACCGGGTCCCAGCGGCTTTGTGGTTCTGGTCTTTGTTTTTGTCGCGAAGATGGGCCCGATATTTACATAACTGGCGCCGTCCCGCTCCGCGGCGAGTGCCTGCTCCAGGGTGTGCGTCGACGCGCCGATCAGTAACTCTGGCGCGAGGCGTACCGCCGTGGCCACCGGCAAGTCGAGCTGGCCCAGGTGGACGCCGTCGGCCTCCGTGGCGAGCGCGATGTCGACGCGGTCGTCCACGATGAGCAGGGCGCCTGCGCGCGCAGTGCGCCCGCGGAATTGCCGCGCGAGTTCGAAATACTGGCCGTCGTCGAGACGTTTTTCGCGGCACTGCACCAGCGTCACACCGGCGGCGAGCACGGCATCGAGCAGGTCCAGCGGAGAACGCCCCGCGCAAAATTCGCCGGTGATCACGACATAGAGGTCCGCCGCCTCGAAGCGCCGCACGCGCTCCGCGCGCGTCACGAGACCGTCTCGCAGTTGCACGGCCGAAAAGTCGTAGGGGCGGCCCCCCGTGGCCGCCCTTGTGTGCGCACGGAGGCTTCGATTGATGCAGGGCGGCCACGGGGGACCGGCCCTACGATTGTGCTGATCTTCATCCGCCCCCGACGATGCGGACGAGTTCGATGGCGTCGCCGTCCATGAGCACGGTGGAGTCGACCGCCTTTCGGTTCACGATTTCCGCGTTCCGTTGGATCGCGGTGATTTCCGGCTTCACGCCCAGTTTCCGCAGGAGGTCGAGCAGCAGGATATGCTCGGTCACCTCGCGCGGCTGGCCGTTCACGGTGATCAGCATCTAGCGGCCTCCCGGCGCGGCCGCGTCGTCGAAGGCGCGATCAAAGTCTTTCCACACGGGGTCGTATCCCGCGCGGCGAATCACCGATTCGACCTCGGCCGGCGAGCGGTGGTCCTCGATCGCGAACTGTTCGAGCACCTCGTCCCCGTACGTGGCGTATCCGCCGGGCCGCGTGGACGAGCCCGCGCTCATGTGCGTGACGCCGAGCGTGAGCAGGCGATCGCGCAGCGCCGGGACCTCGCGCGTGGAGAGTACGAGCGGCGCTTCGGGCAGGTAGAGCCGCATGGCGAGCAGGTACTGTACGAACTCGGCGTCCGTGACCAGCCGGGGGATGTCGAATCGCTCCGGCACGTGGCGCAGGCGCGGGAACGACACGGCGATCGAGCTTTGCCAGCACGCGCGCTGCAGATAGCGCGCGTGCAGCGCCGTGCGAAATGCATCCACGCGCCACTCGCCCAGCCCCAGCAGCACGGCGATGTTCAGCTTGCGCGCGCCCGCGCGGCCCGCGCGCTCGATGGCATCGAGGCGGTAGTCAAAATCCGCTTTCTCGCCGAGCAGATGCACCTGGCCGTAGACCTCGCGGCCGTAGGTCTCCATATAGATCGTCACGCCGTCGAGGCCGGCCGCGCTGAGGCGCTCATAGTCGGCGGTGTCCATCGAATAGACCTCGATCGAGACCGACGGGAAAAACTCGCGGGCCACGGTGACCGCCTCGGCGATGTCCTCGGGCGACACCGCATACCGCGCCTCGCCGGTGAGCAGCAACACGCTCTGAAAACCCTGCTCGGCGAGCGCCGCGCACTCGCGGCGCAACTCGTCCGCGCTGAGCGTCACGCGTTTCTCGCGGTTTCCCGATCGCACCGCGTATCCGCAATAGGTGCAGTCCGCGCCGCACACGTTGGAGATGTAGATCGGCGCGAAGAGCGAGAGGGTCCGGCCGAATTGCCGCCGCGTGAGCCGCTGCGCCTCGCGCGCGATGTCTTCCATGCGGGCCCAGGCGTGCTGCGAGAGCAGCGCCGCAAGGTCTGCGGGACCGCGCTCCTGATTTCGCAGCGCGCGCGCCACGTCGCCCGGCGTGGCCGACTCGACGAGCGCGAGAATGCGCTCGCTGGGCCATTGGTCGAGTTCTTCGGCGAAGGTATACATCGGAGGTTTCATCGTCGTGCGCGGACTGACTGGCGAAACGAAACGCCGCGCAGCTATCCCGCCATTATACCCGCAGGTCGCGCGGCGGGCCACCGAGGAAACCCGTGAGCGGCGAGCTGGCCTCCGCCGTGTCGCGCACGGGCCCGAGACCGCTGAGGTATGCGAGCCGGCCCGCTTCGGTGGCCAACGCGAAGGCCCGCGCCATCGCGGCGTGATCGGAGGCGTCGGCCAGCGCGGTATTGACGAGTACGGCGTCCGCGCCGAGTTCCATCGCTTCGGCCGCGTGTGACGGCGCGCCCAGTCCGGCGTCCACCACCACGGGAATCGAGGCCTGCTCGATAATGATGCGAATCATGTCGCGCGTCTTCAGGCCGCGATTGCTGCCGATTGGCGCGCCCAGCGGCATGACGGTCGCCGTGCCGATCTCCTCGAGCCGCTTGGCGAGCACGGGATCGGCTTGGATATACGGCAGCACGATAAAGCCGTCCTTCACCAAAATCTCCGCCGCCTTCAAGGTCTCGACCGCATCGGGCAGGAGATAGCGCGGCTCCGGCGTCACTTCGAGTTTCACCCACGGTTCGAGGCCCGCCGCTCGCGCGAGCCGCGCCAGCCGCACCGCTTCCTCGGCCGTGCGCGCGCCCGAGGTGTTGGGCAGGATGAGTTGCTTGTCGCGGTCGATGGCCGAGAGGATGCCCTCGCCGTGGGGTCGATCGAGGTCCACCCGGCGCAGGGCCACCGTCACGATCTCCGCGCCGGAGGCCTCGATGGCGGCGCGCAGGGCCTCAGCGGACGGAAACTTGCCCGTGCCAATCATGAGCCGGGAGCGGAACTGGCGCCCGGCGATTTCGAGGGGACGATCCATGCGCAACGCCTTGTGAGTCAAGGGGATTGATAGTAACAAACGCGGGAGAGGCGGGCAACGTATCCCCCAGAGCAGCGGGGACTTAGGGCGTCGCGCGGCAAAAGATTCCCTTTGCGGTAAGGAATGCCCGGACGCCGCAGGGTCTCGCCGGCCTATTTCCCGCGATTAAGGCCAATCCCGTTTCTGCCGATACAACGGAACACTGTTTGCTCTATCCAGAGCGGAGTCGTAGTGCATGGGAACATTATTCAGCGCGTTGTCGATCGGGCAGACGGGCCTGCGTGCCGCGCAGATCCAACTGGACACCGCCGGCCACAACATCGCCAACGTAAACAAAGTAGGCTTCTCGCGCCAGCGCGTGGAGCTGGCCACGGTCACGCCGGTGAGCTTTTCCTTTGGGCAAATCGGCCGCGGCGTCCAGGTCGCCGGGATCAATCGTCTGCGCGATCTCCTGCTCGATGTGCTCTTCCGCAGTCAAGTCGCCGGGCTGAACAGCGCCGAGATTCAGGCGCAGTATTACAAGCAGATTGAAGACGTGTTCCTCGAACCGACGGAAAACGGGCTGAGCGGCCGGTTGAACCGTTTCTTCGCCGTGCTCCAGGAATTCTCCGTAAACGTCGAATCGCTCCCCGTCCGGTCCAGCGTGATGGTCGAGGCGCAGACGCTGGCGGACACGTTCAACGAGACCTTCACCCATTTCAACAATCTACGCACGAACGCGAACAACGACGTCAGGGGATTTGCACCGGAGATCAATTCCCTGGCCCAGGGCATCGCTGAACTCAACGATCGCATCCGCGTGCAGGAAGCGACCGGCACCCAGGCCAACGACCTGCGCGACGACCGCGACGTTCTCGTCGACAGGCTCGCGGCGATCGTAAACGTCTCTGTGACCGAGACCAACAGCGGCGAATATGAAGTGTTCATCGGTGGCCAGCAACTCGTCTCCGCGAACCTGGTCCGCTCGGTCGAGGCCGTTCCCAATTCGCTGATCGACCCCACGCGGCCCGACCTCGTCGAGCTGCGCTTCACCGACAACGGCGCGGTGCTGCAGGTGCAGGACGGGGCACTCTTCGGCGCGCTGCAAATCCGCGACGTGGAGTTGCCGCGCATCATCTCCGACCTCAATGAGATGGCGACGAGGCTGATCCAGCAGATCAACCTGATCCACAGCCAGGGGAACGGACTGACGAACCTCAGCGGGACCGTCACCGCGTCGAACGGCGTGACCGACTCCGCGATCGATCTCGCGACGGCGGGCCTGCCGTTCACCTTCACGCCCGGCATCTTCCAGGTCAATGTCTACGACAACACCGGCGCGCTCGTGGCCGGCGCGCCGTTTACGATTACGATCGCCGCAGGAGACTCGCTCGACGACGTCGCCGCGCAGCTCGACGCCCTCGCCAACCTGACCGCAACGATCAATGTGGACGGCCAGCTCAGCGTCACCGCCGCGGCCGGGTTCACGTTTGGCTTTGCGAACGACGGCACGGGCCTGCTTGCGGCGCTGGGAGTGAATGCGCTCTTCACCGGCACGGACGCGCAGGACATCGGCGTCAATCAGGCCATCGTGGACGATCCGGCGCTGCTCGCCGGCGCGTTTGACACCGACTCCGCCGCGACGGGCGACAACACGGCGGCCTTGGCGCTGTCCGGCGTGCAGGACGGGCTTTTCTTCCTGAACGGCAGCGGCACCATCAACGACTTCTACGAATCGCTGATCGTGGACATCGGCGTGAACGCGCGCGCGAATGTGGCGGCGCTCGAAGTCGAACAGACCCTGAACGAGAACTACGCGCGCCGCCGCGAGGAAATCTCCGGCGTGTCTATCGACGAAGAGGTCTCCTCGCTCCTGCAGTTTCAGCGCGCCTTCGAGGCCTCCGCGCGCGTCATCACCGTCACCGACCGCATGCTCGAATCCCTGCTGAACATGGCGCTTTAAACGGGCCGCGCAGGCCGTTTTTGGCCCCCGCCGGTTGACACGGGACCCGCCCCATGTTATCGTTAGGTGTCAACAATTATCCGCCTGCCGGGCTGCGCCGCGGGCGTCGTGCCACGGACCCCTCATCCACATGTACGAAGCGTTCTATGGGCTGAACGAAAAACCGTTCAACCTCACGCCCGATCCCCGCTTCCTCTACCTCAGCTCCAAACATAAAGAAGCCTTCGCGCACCTCTTGTACGGCATCCGGAACCGCTGCGGGTTCGTCATGGTCTCCGGCGAGATCGGCACCGGAAAGACGACCATCTGCCGCAGTTTGCTCAAGCAGCTCGACCCCGACACCGAGGTCGCGTTCATCTTCAACCCTAAACTCTCGCCCATTGAACTCCTGCAAACCATCAACGCCGATTTCGGAATCGCCTCGACGGCCGAGACGATTCGCGGGTTGATCGACGAGCTCAATGCGCACCTGCTCGATCGCGCGAGCAAGGGCAAGAATTGCGTGCTGATCATCGACGAAGCGCAGAACCTGGGCACGGAGACGCTCGAACAAATCCGGCTCTTGTCGAATCTCGAAACAGAGACGGAAAAACTGCTCCAAATCGTTCTCATCGGCCAGCCGGAACTCGCGGCGAAACTCGAACTGGTCGAACTGCGCCAGCTCAATCAGCGCATCACCGCGCGCTATCATCTCGGCACCCTGAGCGGGGATGAGACGCTGCACTACATCGCGTTCCGGCTGCGCGTCTCCGGGGGGCGCAAGAAGGTGAAGTTCGCCCGGGCCGCGGTGCGCAGCGTGCACCGCATCAGCGGCGGCACGCCACGCGTGATCAATGCGCTCTGCGACCGCGCGCTGCTCATCGGCTACACCAAAGAGACCCGCAGCATCTCGCCTGCGATCATCCGCAAGGCCGCCGCCGAAATCCAGGGCGCCGGCCGGCCGGGCTCGAGCTACGGCCGCTTTCGCAGGCTCGTCCCCGCCTCGCTCGCCGCCGCGGCCGCCATCGCCGCTATCATGGCCGCGCTGTGGTGGCCGATTTCGAAGTACGACTTTTCGATCGGCATCATCCCCGGCTGGGAATCCGCACCATTGCCCGGCCGCGCTGTGCCTGCCGTGACGTCGGTGGACACGACGCCGGTGAGCGAGGCGATCAAAGTCGCTGAGGCGACGCCAGATCGACCGCCCCACAACGAAACCGGCCCCGTCCGGGCTCCCGCGCGCGGCATCGCCGAAGCGGCGAGCGTCGCGCCGGATCCGGCGGATGCAATGGTGAAAACGGAGCCCTTGCCTCCGCCCATTGCCGAGGTTTCCGCCGTAAAGAAATTGGAAGCGCCCGCGTCAGCAGGCGTTGAGCCGCCCGACGCGGAAGCGCCGAAGCCGGAGGCCCCCGCGCCCGAAAAGACGGCGGCCCTGGTTCCGCCCGCGAAAGAGCAAGACCCCCCGCCGGCGGGCCAGCAGCCGCACGAAGGCCTCACGGCGATCGTTCGCGCGTGGGACATTGCCCTGCTTCAGCCGCCCCCGGCCGACGTCACGTGGTCCTCGGTTGTGCGATTTGCCACGGCGAACGGCTTGAGCGCCCTGAGCATGTCGCCGAACACGACGCAAATCGCCGCGATCGATCTGCCGGTCCTTGTGCGGCTTCGCGCTGGGAGCGCCTTGGAGTGGGCGGCGGTGACGTCTCTTGAGAGCAATAGCATCAAGGTGGCGTATGGCGACGGCCGCGAGGAGGAATTCAATCCGGACGCATTCCGCAAAGCGTATACGGGCGATGCGTTCTACTTGTGGAACGACCCCGAACCGAACGCAGAGCCGATGCGGGCGCGGACGGAAGGCGACGCGGTCACGAGTCTGCAAACTGACCTGAAGTCGCTCGGTCTGCTCGATCGCGGTCCGACGGGCAACTACGACGTGGCGACCATTGAAGCGATTGGCCGGATTCAGCGCGCCACCGGGATCGCCGTGGACGGCGTCGTCGGCCCGCAAACGCGCATGGTGCTCACCAGTTGGCTGGATCGCGCGCGCGCGCCGAAGCTATCCGCCGGAGGATTTACCGAGAACCTGCGCGCGCGCGTGCTCGCGCTGCCGGGCATGATTCGCGCGGACGCCTCCGGCGAACTCGAGAGCATCCCGCTGCCGGAGTCGCTTCCGGCCGCCGCCGAGACTCCCGCGAATGCCGAGGCGGAGAAGGCCGGATCATGAGTTCGATCCTCGACGCGCTGAATAAACTCGAGCAGGAAAAGGCCCAGGCGAGCCGCGAATCCGAACGCGCCGACACCGATCCGGTGTCGATCGCGAGCGAACTCGTCGGCCGCAGCATGTTGCGCGATCGCGTGACGCTGCGCGTGACTCCAGCGGGATTGCTCGTCTCCGTCGGCGCGCTCGCCGTGGGGCTGGTCGTGATCACTTTCGCCGCCGCGATGATGTTCACGCGGCCGGCACGCGAGGCCGCGCCGCCCGCCGAGTCCGTCGCGTTGGCGCCTGCTCCGGCCGCGCCCGTGACCCTTGAGACATCGACACCCCCGGCGACGCTTCCGCCGACAACGAGCACGCCACCGGCCGAAGCCCCGCCGCCTCCCTCCGATTCCAAGCCGGCGGATGCAATCGTACCCAGTGCACCGGCGGCCGAGATCGCGCCGAAAGCGGCAATCGTGTCCCCGCCGGAGTCCGCGCCCGCCGCGGAATCGCCGAAACCCGGCGAGACCGAGTCCGCAGCGCCGGCGCCCGCTCCAGAATCACCCGCGCCGGTCCCGGCGAAGAAGGAGTCCGCGCCGAAAGCCGAGTCGGTCGCCGCGACGGCCGGGCTTACCCCTGCCCGCAGCGCGGGCCCCGAAGTGAAGGCGCCCGCGGCAACATCGAAACCGCGCACCCGCGTCGCGGCGAGACCCGCCGAAGCCGAAGCGTCCGCCACGCGCGAACTTCCGGGTTCGCGGCCGCCCGTTGCACGCAACGAGGACATGCGGCTCGAGTCGCTTCCGATCCTGACGCCGATGGATCAATCGCGTTACGGATTCATTCGGCTCAAGGTCAATATGGTCAAGCCCGCCGGCGACACGAGCCCGCAGGGATCGGCGCTCATCACCTTCGAAGAGGAGTCCAGCGGCGGCGAGCGGACGGTGAACCGCATGCCGTTCTACGAAGGGCAGCGCATCCAGCAATCGCCCCTGCGCCTGTTCAAAGTCGGACCCGATCGCGTCGGCATCGAAGACGTACGGACCGGCGAAAAGTATCAACTGCCGATCTGAGAGCGTTTTACGGAAGTTGACGAAGAGAACAAGGAATTGAACAGCGGTAGCCGGTTCTCCGTTCTCTCCCGTTCCTCCTGTTAGATGCTTGCTCTGTTGAGGTGGTCCCCCCACGGACGGATTCGAGTCCGATGCTTTTCTCGAACAATGGAAGTCTCCGGTTAACGAGATTGCTTCGTCGCAACCGCGCTCCTCGCAATGACGTGGGGGGCAAACGCGCTCCTCGCAATGACGGTTTAGGCAGGGTTTTCAACAGAGCATTAACCGCTCTTTGTGGCGTAGAACGTCGAGCGTTTGTATTCGGTGACGGCCTCGCCGATGAGTACCTTGAGCGTGGCCGCCGCGGGCACGGCGATGAGCAGGCCGAGCATCCCCAGCGCGCTGCCGAACACGAGCACGGCGAGGATCACCCACACCGGGCCGAGCCCTACCGACTTGCCGACGACCTTGGGCGTGATGACGGTGCTCTCGAGTATCTGGCCGAATAGGAAGGTGGCGGCCACAGCGAGCAGGTGCCAGTCGATGCCGCCGTGCTGCACGATGCAGAGCATTGCGGCGGGGAGGATCGTGAGCGCGATGCCGAGGTAGGGCACGAAGCTGGCCGCGCCGCCCGCCAATCCGAGGAAGAGGCCAAAGGGGACACCGGCAATCGTCAGACCGGCGGCATAAAACACCGCGAGGAAGAGGCACACGAGCGCCTGGCCCCGCATGAATCCGCGGAGCTGCGCGTCTATCTTGCGCGTAACCTCGAACACGCGCGGCCGCCGCGCCGGGGGCACGAGGGCGCCGGCCGCGGCCACGATTTTGTCGTAGTCGCGCAGGAGATAGCCGGCGACAAACGCGAAGAGCGCAAAATTTCCGATCCCGATCACGAAATTGACCGCGCCGCGCCCGGCCGACGCGAGCACTCCGGCCACGCCGCTGCCGGCACGCTGGCCCGCGTCGACGACGCGCGCGCCGTACTCCTTGAGGAGGTCGGCCGTGCGCACTCGGATCGCCAGGCCCGCCTTCTCGACGATCACGGCGAGCGGGTCGTACTCCTTACCGGCTTCGAGCCCCTCGGGCGCCCAGCCTAGCGAATTGACCAGCGAGTCCAGAGGGAGCGTGTGCAGCCAGGTGTTCAGCGCGTCTCGCTGCGCTTGTGCGTCAACCTGGCCGATGCGATCGCGCGCGATTCTGACGACGTCTTCGGACTCGCGGATGATGCTGGGGAGCAGATAGAGCGGGGCGGCAATCGCTGCGGCGAGCGCGGCGAGTCCCAAGCCTAGGATCGTGATCATGCGGCGCACGTGCCTGCGCTCGAGGAAGTCGACCACCGGGTCGAAGAGGTAGGCGGCGATGAACGCGAAGAACAGCGGCACGAGCACGGGCCGCAGCAGGTAGGCCAGCAGGGCGGCCGCGGTGAAGGCCAGCGCCACGCCTGCGGCGCGCACCCAGGGATTTCTTAGCACCACCTGATCGAGCATTTCGTCCTCCCGCGCCGCCGGGCTGCAATTTACCACAGGCCGCGAAGGCCCACAAACCGGCCTGCGCCTCGCTGCCCGCAAAATTGGGTCTCGTGGCCCCGGGGATCGCTCAGGGACGCCGCGGCAGATCGTTGACTCATGTGGCGTCCTTTGTTACCATCTGCACCCGCGAACGGGATCAACTCGCCCAACGAAGGAACTCCGCGTGACCGCAGCAATCGAAGCCGACAAGTTGACGAAGACCTACGAGGCCGGATGGTTTAGCGGCCAGGATGTCCACGCGCTGAGCGACGTGACCTTCCGGGTCGAATCCGGGGAAATTTTCGGGTATCTCGGGCCGAACGGTTCCGGGAAGACGACCACCATCAAGATGCTTCTGGGGCTGATATTCCCGAGTTCGGGCACGATGAAGATCATGGGCCGCTCGGATATCGGCTCGCCCGAGGTCCGCCGACGCATCGGGTACCTGCCCGAAGGCGCGTACTACCCCGAGTTCCTCAAGGGCGAGGAAATCTTGCGGTACTACGGCAAGCTGTATGGCCTGAGCGGGCGCGACCTCGAGGACCGCATCAACCGGGTACTCGGGATCGTGCGCATGGAATACGCGCGCACGCGGCTGCTGCGGGGCTATTCGAAGGGGATGCGGCAGCGGATCGGCCTGGCGCAGGCGCTGCTGGCCGATCCAGACCTGCTGATTCTGGACGAGCCGACGACCGGGCTCGACCCGCTGGCGCGCAAGGAAATGCGGGACATCCTCGCGGCGTTGCGCGACGAAGGCAAGTCGCTGCTCATCTCCAGCCACGAGCTCTCCGAAGTCGAGCTGATCAGCAACCGGGTGGCGATACTTTACCGTGGCAAGTTGCAGGTCGAGGGGACGCTGGACGAATTGCTGACGGATCGCGACCTGACGATCGAAGTGGATCAGGTGCCGCCGGCGGCCGTGGAAAAGTTGCACGCGCGCGGCGTGCGGACGGAGGACAAGGTGAGAGGGCGCGTGCTGCTGCGCGCGCCGTCGACGATGTCGATCTACGACGCGATGGAGCTGTGCCGCGCGAATGCCTTACACATCCACAGCGTCGCGCCGCGGCGCGAGACGCTCGAAGAGTTGTTCGTCCGCACGGTGGGCGACGCGACCGCCGCGGAATCCACCACAGCCAAATCAGCAAAGAAGTAGGAAAGGGATTCGATGTCCGCCCAAACTCAAACACTTCCCGCGCGGCAGGCCCCCGGAGGGGCGGGTCTGCGCGGCCCGATCGCGATCGCGCTGTACACCTGGCGTGAGGGCATCCGCAAGAAGACGCTGGTGGGTTTCCTGCTGCTCAGCGTGCTGGTAATCCTGGGGTCGACGTTTATGACGGCGTTCATGGCCGACACCTCGATCGGAAACGTCCAGACCGACGTCGAATCGAAAATCATCAAGGACATCTGCGTCTCCGCGATTTCCGTGTTCGGCATTTTGATCACGATTTTCATCTCCGCCTCGGTGGTGCCGGCGGAGATGGAGAACAAGGTGATCTACACGGTCCTCTCCAAGCCTATCCGGCGCTACCAATACCTGTTCGGGAAGTTCCTCGGCGTGCAGATTATCGTCATCGCGAATCTGTTGCTGATGAGCGTGCTGTTCGCTATCGCGCTGTACGCCAAGGAGCGCATTTTCCCTTCGCTGCTGTTCTGGTCGACGCTGCTGACTTACTTTCAGTTCCTGATTGTGTCCTCGCTCACCTTTGCCGTGTCGTGCACGTCGACGTCTTCGGTGCTGCCGACGATCGCGGGACTGTTCATCTATATCTCCGGCAACCTGACGGAGTATTTGAAGGACGTGGTGAACCGTACCGGCCAGTCGGAGAACTGGTTTCAGACAATTGTGGGGCAGATGGCCTGGGTGTTGTATCGCATTCTTCCGAACCTGCGCGATTTTGATATGCGCACGCAGATACTCTACCTCGCGCCGAACGATCCGCCGGCGGACGTCCAAATCTGGAATTTAATCCTGTATAGTTTATCGTTCGCCGGCGCCGGTTATCTGCTGGCGTGGTTCCTGTTCATGCGTAAGGAGTTGTAAGCCATGCCCTCGGGCGCGCGCGGAACTCAGCTCGGATTGCTTGCCTTGGCGGCGGTGTTTATCGCCTTGGGCTCGATCCAGGGCGCGCGACTCGATCGCATGCAGGAAATTGAGCGCTTCTACCGGTGGGTCGTCACGGCGGCGACCTTCTCGGCCTTTGGCGAGACGCTCGAGCACGACACGTCGGGCGACATGGAGCCGATGGACGACGAGCTGTTCGCCGAGGTTGCCGCGCTGGCGGAGGGGTCGCTCCAGGGCACACTCGAGACCGGGGACAACGACCTCGATGCGCAGGGCAATCCCCGGCCCAAGCTGGTGCGCGCGGCGCAGCAAGGCCTCGACCAAGACATCTACGATCTGCTTGCCGGCCCCGCGGCCGCGCCGCTCGCGGCGAAGTTTGTGGAGTACTCGGCCGAGAAGCGCTTGGTCAGCCTCGGTACGCAATTCGCCACGAAGGACCTCTACGGCAAGGACTCCCAGGCCGAGGGCGTGGGGCTGACCAGTCTTTTTTTCGGGTTCCGGAAATTGGCGGCGAATTTTTTGTGGCTGCAGGTGGACACGGCGTGGCATTCCGGGGAGATGCACCGGTTTCTGCCGATGATGAAGACGACGGTGGCGCTGGATCCGAATTTCGTGGATGCCTACCTGCTGGGCGCCTGGCACTTGGCGTATAACTTGACGGCGAAACTTCCGGACACGCCTGAGCCGCAGAAAGTTTTCAGCGTGAAGTATAAGCGCCGGGTCGGGCCGAAGGAGGAGTGGTATTTCATCGCGGCGGACTTCCTCAAGGACGGAATCCGCAAGAACCCGCGCGAGTACCGGCTTTATTTCGATCTCGGCTACGCGATCTACGAGACGAAACTGAATGACCATCCGAACGCGGTGCGTTACCTCAAGGAGGCGCGGCGGTACAAGCACGATCAGTGGGTGCCGCGCATGCTCTACTTGGCGATGTGGCGCAACGGGCAATACGACGAGGCCATTGAGGGCTGGAAAGACTACGCGGCGCGTTTCCCGAACAGCTTGCAGGCGGCGCGATTCATCCCGATCAACATGGCGTACCTCGCCGAGGCGAAGTCCGACCAGGCGGCCGACTGCGCCATAGCCGCGCGCGCTGCGGCCGAAGAATTTAAACGGCAGGGGGCGGCGAGCAGCGATGCCGGGGCCGTGGCGGACCTGACGGCGAAGGCGGAAGAGGCCGGCCGCGTGGCGATCGAGATGGACAAGATGAGCGCGGATGAATGGGCGAAGGCGCAGGTGATGTACACGGCCAGCGCCACGGAAAGCAAGGACAAGGTGGACACGATCAGCGTGTCGCGGCTGCTGCGGCGCACCGCGCTGGAGAACGCGCGCCAGGGGCGATACCGCGATGCGATTGGCTATCTTGACGCCGCGCGCAATCAGTATCTTGATGGGTTCCAGGAACTCAGCGATCTCATGATCGACCTCAAACTTGAGGGGGGATTGCCTCTTTCGATGTCGGAGAAGTACGCGCTGGAGCGGCGGCGCGAGGCGGCCGCCTATGCCCAGCCCGACGCGCCCAAGCCCAAGCGTTTCGTCGAGTGCGCGTATTCGCACCCGGAGACGAGCGCCGCGCCAGAAGCCGCAACGCCCGCGCAGTAGGCGTCACGGCGGCGAACTCGGTGCGTCGAAGCTCCCGGCCGACTGCGTCGTTTTCCAAAGAAAAACACAGGTGGTAGCATGCGAGGCGCATGATCGACCCCGTCCAAACGCCCGCCGCTTCGCCCGATCATCGGACGCGCATCGCGCGTGCCATCGCCCTGGCGACAATCCTGATCGTGCCGTCGCTCTACAGCTTTCATTTCATGTCGTTCATGGACGCGAAGCTTATTGGGCTTGGACTGGGTTTGTTGGTGTTGTCTGTCGTTATACCCGCGCGGCAATTGTCTGAGTTAAAAGGCGGCGGACGATTCGTGCCCCTGGCAATCCTCATCGCGTGGGGGGCCGGAGTCTCGATAATGCGCCAAACCGACACCTTCACCGGAACGCAAAGCGGGGCCAACGCGGCGTACGCACTCATACTGGCTTCGTCGCTCTTCATTTTGGCTGCGATCCCGTGCGGCCAGTCATCCAAAATCCCATTGGTTGTCGCACTCTCCGCAATCCCGGTCGCTGCACTCGCGCTACTGCAACGTATGGGACTTCTCTCGGCGATGTTCCCCGTGTTTCCTGATTACGATCAATCGATGTATTCAGTGTTCGGCAATCAAAATCTACTCGGCGGTTACGTTGCCATAGCGTTTTCTACGCTCATATCGCTATGGCTGCGGGGTGAGATTCGTGCACCGCTGATCTTCGCTTCGTCCTCTGTGTTGTTTCCGGCGTTGGTGCTGTCTGGAAGCCGTTCGGCATGGCTTGCGGCATTCGTTGGTCTCAGCTTCGGGCTCATACAGGGTCGTCAACGACTTAGATCAATCGCGATAGTCGTACTTGGCGCGGCAATTGCCGGGTCGGGAATCGCCTTCTTGGCGCCATCAGCGACCTTCGATCGCATTGCCATGTCGTTCGGTTCGTCCGACGTCGGGTATCGGATCCGGCTGTGGATATGGGACACGGCTTTGCATTTGATCCGGCAACATCCATTGATGGGTGTTGGAAACGGCGAATTTGCGTTCTACAGCCCGCGTGCCGCGGGTGAGGTGTTGCAAATTCGTGGTCCCGGCTATCACATGTTCAATCACATTCACACGTTTCACGCACATTCAGACTTGCTGGAGATTGCCGCCGACACAGGAATTGTCGGCGTGACACTTCTTACTGCATTCATTCTGATGATTCCCCGACGGCGATCAGCGGCGTGGTCCGGATTGGCCGCCGCGTTCATTTTCTCGCTGGTCAACACGACGCTTCATAGCCCGGCGCACATGCTTGCTGTTCTTCTACTCGCCGGCTCGTTGTCGACATCTTCGGTTGTCCAGGGAAAACCCGCAGACGTTTTCTCGATATTCGCGATACGCTTCATCGCGATGGCGGCAGCCGCTGTGTTCGTCCTGGCTGCCCTGTTGCGCGTAGTCATCCCGAGCGCATTGCATGCCCATGCACAGCAGATTTATGAGAACGACCCAGAGCATTCGGACGACGCGTACGCGCGAGCGCTTGGCCTTTTTTCCAATCCAATCGCCTACGAGGACTTCGCCGCCATACTTGCAAACAAAGGGCGCGAAGGGGACGCTGAACGGCAGGCGTACCTTGCAACGCTGGGCCTAGACACCGGCAGCATCCACTATCTTAGAGGGTATCTGGCGGAACGGAGAAAATCACCCCGCGACGCCATGTTTTTCTACCGCGAATGTCTGCTGCGTTGGCCGGATCACGCGCCGGCCTACGCGGGCCTTCTGCGGAACTCGGCGGCCGGCGAGCGCGACGCGATTCTCGCCGAAGCCAAGCGATGGCTCTCGCCGGAGGACTACGCTGTGCTTAGGGCGACGCCTTCGGAGGCGCCGCAGCGGACTCCCCTTCGACCGTGAAGGGGAGCAGGCTGTACAGTTTGAATTTGGCTTCGACGGGGTCGTCGCTGCGCACGTCGAAACGGTAGGGGACCCCGATATGGATGTGGTCGACCCGGGCGGTGTGACTATCGCCGCGAACGGGCAAGAACGTGAGCGAATCGTCTCCCCGGATCGTATCGAGAAAGATCAGCCGCTCGTGCGGGCCGGGCTCGAGGATGAACTGGATGCTGCCGGCGGCGCGGTCGAGCCAGTGCGAACCGGAACTGTTCCATTGGACTCGGACCTGCCCCTGTGTGTTCAGGTTGCCTTCGTACACGGGACGCGTCCCCGTCTTCTGGGCGAAGGAGACAATCTTCGGGATGTCGATCAGCAGGCCCGGGCCATGCCGGGCGACAATGACGAGTGCCGCGACGAGCACGGCGCTCCCTAGCTGCCAAGCCCAGAGCTTGGCCGCATCACTGAGTTTGAGCTTGAGCGCCGAGAACGCGATGAGCGCGGAGAGCAACACCGGCACTACGGCCGCCGCGGGCAGCCAGGCCCACGGCGTCCAGAGGAGCGCGTAGGCCGTGAGCGCGAGGAGGGCCCCGGATTGATAGAGGGACTCGTCGAGGATGCGGGTCTCGACGTTAACGAGGTAGGCCGCGAGGCGCCAGGCGAAGGGCCAGATCACCAGCAAGGCCCCGCCGAGGAGTATGCGCGTCCACAGGAGCGAGCGGGTCATGAAATCGTCCACGCTCAGCGGCAGCGTATCGCCCAGCCCGGACTCCCTGACCTGCGCGAAGCCGCGCATCGTGCAGTAGACCGCCAACGCGAAGAGCGCGGCGATGAGGATCCCGACGCCCATCGGGTAGGGCAGCCGGGCGGGCACGATGCGCTCGGGTTTGGTGATTTCCTCGTCCAGAATATCCCGGCCGCGCGTCAGCGGCGCGTTACATTTCCAGCAATGCCTGAACTCAGGCGTGTTTTTCTCGCCGCACTTGGGGCAGTTCACTTCCTTGGGCAGCCAGGCGCCGTTAGCGGACTCTGCGCCGCCTGGCGCGGCGGACGATGTGGTCTGGAGCGCCTTGGCCTTTTCCTGCGCCTGGTAATCGACAATTTTTTGCAGGCGGGCAATGGCCTGCGCGGCAAAGGGATGCGTCGGCTCCAGTGTGTGCAGGACCTTCCAGTTCTTGAGCGCGGCGTCGTGTTGTTCGGCTTCGGTCTGCGTGCGCGCGAGTTGCTCGATCATTTTGGCATTCTTTGGCCAGACCGTCAGCGCTTCCTGCAAAGCCTTTATGGATTCGTCGTAGCGCCCGAGCCGGTAGTAGGTCGCGGCGATGTATCGCATCACGTGTTCGCGCGGCTCGACCTCGTTTTTCAGGAGGAGCAAGTGTTCGAGCGCGAGCCGGTATTCCCAGGTGGTGTAGAGTTTCTTGGCGAGGCGCCAGCGCTGTTCGTGGTTGGCGGGATGCGCCTCCACGTACGCCGCCAATTCCCATACGTCGGTCATTCTCTCGCCGCCTGTTTTTCCTTGTCGTGCCGCGCCTGCTTCTTGGCCGCGCCCGCGCGCAGCCGCAAGGTGGTGTTCACGGCAAACGAGAGGAGCCCCGCGCCCACCGCCGCGAGGGTCAGCGCGATGACCCAGGGCACGAAACTGTCCCTATAGGTCTCGTAGACGGACTTGTAGGCCAAATACCAGGCGGGTCCGTAGAGCGCTGCGAGGGTCGACAGCCAGAAACCCCAGCCGACCGGGTCGCGGGACAAACCGGCGCGCTTGGTCTCACTCTTCTTTGGCGCCTGCTTCGACATGCCGTTTATTTCTCCGCGCGTGCGGGCACGCGCAACACGAACCGCGCCCCGCCGAGGGGGCCGTCGTCCACACTCACTGTGCCGCCGTGTTCTTGCATCGTCTTCGCCGTGACCGCCAGGCCAAGGCCGGTGCCCTTGGCGCCCTTGGTCGAGTAGAAGGGATCGAAAATCCGCTGGCGCTCGGCCACGGGGACGCCGGGCCCATTATCGCAGATCACGATTTCCAAGTTCCACGTAAAGTCGTGTTTCGCCTCAATATGGATGTGGCCGCCGGCAGCGGGCACGGCGTCCGCCGCGTTGGTGAGCAAGTTGAGCAGGGCGTGGTGCAGGCCGCGCGCATCGGCCTGGGCGGGGCCGCGCAGGCCGGCGGTGTCGGCGGTGAGGGCGATGTCGCGCTTGGCCATGAGCGCGCGGAAGGCCTCGACCGCCTCGCGGACGAGCGCCGCCACGTCGCAAGCCTCGAGCATCGGGCGCCGGGGTTTGGAGAAGGCGAGCATGTCTTCGACTACGTGCGAGAGGCGGCCGACGCTGCGCTGGAGCACGGGCCAGGCGTCGCGCACGAGGCCCTCGTTTTTCTGGGCGAGTCCGCGATCGACGATTTCCACGCTGGCGTCGAGCGCCATGAGGATGTTCTTGGTGTGGTGCGAAATGCCCGCGACGGCCTGGCCCACCGCCGCGAGCTGAGCGGCGCGCAGGTTCTCCTCGATCAGCCGCGCGCGGGTGATCGCGATCGCGGCCAGGCCGCTGAACATTTCGAGAATCCGCTGGTCAAGTTCATTAAAACTACGGCCTCCGCGTTTGTTCAATACCTCCAGCACGCCGACCAGGCGGCCGCCGTCGACCATCGGCACCGCCAGCATGGAGCGCGTGTGGAAGCGCGTGAGGGCGTCGGCGCGGCGGTATACGCGCGGGTCCGCGGCCGCGTCGGGCACATTGACGGACGCGCGCGAGGCCGCGGCGGCGCCGGCGATGCCTTCGCCGAGTTTGAGCCGCAGCGATTTTTTGAGCGCGTCGGGATCGCCGGCTTCGCTGAGCGCGACGTGGAAATAGAGGTCGCCGCCGGCTTCGTCGTGGAGTAGGAGGGAGGAGGCCTCGGCGTCCGCCAGTTGTCCGCTCTCGTCGATAATCGTTTGCAGGAGCGAGTCCAGGTTCGACACGCCGTTCAGCAGCGCCTCGACGCGGTAGAGCGCGTCCAGCAAGCGGCGCATTTCCTTTGGGGTGGCTTCGAGGAGGCCCGCGGCCGGCGCGTGGTCATTCACGGCCGGCGGTCCCCTTAGACAAGGCCGCGTCAATCGCCGGCAGCGAGGCGAGAACCACTTCGCCGACCGCTTCGAGACTGGCCGGGCAGACAAGCTCTATCTGGTCGCGCGCGGTGTGCCAGTTCTGCCGGTGCTCGATGGCGCCGCCGCCGTATCGAAAATCGATCAGGTTGAGCGCTGGAATTCCCGCGTTTCGGAAGGGTATGTGGTCGTCTTCGACCGTCTCGCTTAACAGCGAAAATCCGTCCGCGCCGATTTCTCGGGCAGCGTCCCAGAGGATGCCGATCAGCCACGGCGGCGCGTCCGCGTCGCGGATGATATTGAGCGCGCAGTCGCCTATCATGTCGACGTTGATCGACGCGCGCACCTCGCCCAGGCGGCCGGTCTCGCGCAGCCAATCGACCATGTGCCGGCTGCCGTAGAGGCTGTCGCTCTCGGTCCATTCGACGAAGGCCTCTTCGCCGTCGAACCAGCACAGCCACACGGTCCGCCCCTGGCGCGCGGGACCTAGCGTGCGCGCCATCTCGATCATCCATGCGGCGGTAGAGCCGCCGTCGTTCGCGCCGGCGAAAGTGAAGTCGCGGAAAATCTTCGTGTCGTAGTGGTTCGTCAGCAGGATGAGGCCGGGCCCGGTGCCCTTCACCTCCGCGACGAGGTTTACCATGTTCACCGGGCCGTGTGGCGTCTGCGCGACGAAGGGTAATTCCTGGAGCGTGAGTCCCGCGGCCTCTACCTGCCTGCGGATGTATGCGCGGGCGGCGGCGCTGGCGAGGGAGCCGGGTTCGCGCGGGCCGAGCGACACGATGTGCTTGAGATCGGCGTAGGCCCGTTCGCCTTGGAACGCGCGGGCGCGGGACTCTGCCGGTGAACACGCGGGGAGTAAGGCCAATACCGCCGCCGCCATCGGCAGCCATCGCCAACGGCGGCAATTCGATGTGCTCTCTCGCATCGCGGCTCCCAGTGCGTGTATCCTATCACGACCGGGGGATCGCGCCAAGGCGGTGCTGGCAAAGGACTTGCCCCACGCCCGGGCGGATGCACACATGGAAGCGGCGACGGAACAAATGCAAACCTCCGCGGAGATCATCCGCACGAACCTAGCGCACATCGAGGCGCGGATCGCTGCCGCCGCCAAGCGCGCCGGGCGCTCGGCGGGCGAGGTGCGGCTTATTCCGGTGACCAAGACCGTCGGCATCGAAGAATGCCGGATACTTCGGGAACTGGGCTACACGCATCTCGGCGAAAACCGGATCGAGAATGCCGAGGGAAAAATCGCCGCGCTCGGGCCGCCGGTAGAGTGGCACATGATCGGCCACGTGCAGCGGCGCAAGGCGCGAGAGGTTGCTGCGCTTTTCAGCCGTGTAGACTCTGTCGATCGCCTCGAACTCGCCGAGGCGCTCGAAGCGCGCAGCGCAGCGCTGGCGAAGAAGTTGCCCGTGCTGCTTGAAGTAAACGTCTCGGGCGAGGACGCGAAAAGCGGATTCGCGCCGGCGGAGCTGCCGCAGGCGCTCGATACCATACGAGGGATGCCGCACCTGGTTGTCGAAGGGCTGATGACCCTGGCGCCGCTTGTGGACGATCCGGAGCAGGTGCGGCCGGTGTTCCGCGGACTGCGCGAACTTGCTGCGAGTCTCGGCCTGAAGGCGCTTTCGATGGGCATGTCGAACGACTACGAGGTCGCCATCGAGGAAGGCGCGACCGAAGTGCGCATTGGGACGGCCATTTTCAAAGCCGAACACGAAGCAACGGAGTGAGCGTGCGCGGATGGATGTGAACGGACGAATCGAACAACTCGCCGCGCAGAGCCGGGCGGAGTTGGATTCTGTTGGCGATGCGGCGGACCTTGAGACCTTTCGCGTGCGATGGCTTGGCCGCAAGGGTTTGATCACGGACGTGCTGCGCGGATTGGCGGAACTGTCGCCCGAGGAGCGCCGCGCCGCGGGCCAGGCCTCGAATGCGCTCAAAGAGGCGCTCACGGCGTCGGTGGATGAGAAGAAGGCCGTCTTCGACGCGGCAGCCGAAGGCAAGACGGAACAAGTGGATTTTTCGCTGCCTGGCCGGCGCCCGCCGGAGGGCCACCTGCACCCGATCACGCAGATTGTGAACGAGATTTCCGACATCTTCGCCGAGCTCGGCTATCAAATCGCCACCGGGCCGGACATCGAGACGGACTACTACAACTTCGACGCGCTCAACACGCCGGCGGACCATCCCGCGCGCGACTCGCACGACACCTTTTACGTCGCGCCGGGAATGGTGCTGCGGACGCACACGACACCGGTGCAAATCCGAGTGATGGAGAAGGTGAAGCCGCCCGTGGCGATCATCATGCCAGGCCGCGTCTACCGCGTGGATTACGACGCCACGCACAGCCCCATGTTCCACCAACTCGACGGCGTCCTCGTGGACGAAGGCGTGACCTTCGCGGACCTCAAAGGCACGATGCACCATTTCATCCATCGCCTCTTCGGCAAGGACGCCACCATCCGCTTCCGCCCGCATTTCTTCCCCTTCACCGAACCCTCGGCGGAGGTGGACCTGCTCTGGACCTCGCGCGACCCGAAGACCGGCGAGTCGCGCACGAAGTGGATGGAGGTGCTCGGTTGCGGCATGGTGCATCCCGGGGTGCTGAAGCGCGTGGGATACGACGCGGAGAAGTATTCCGGGTTCGCGTTTGGCTTGGGCCTCGATCGCATCGCGATGGCGCGGCATTCCATCCCGAATATCCACTACCTCTTCGAAAACGACCTGCGCTTCCTGGAGCAGTTTTGAAATCGTTTTACAGAAGGTAACGAAGAGTAACGAAGAACCGATTGAGTAAGTTCAATGGGACGAGACTTTAACGCAATGAGACTTCTTGAAGTGAACCTCGAAGGGGCATCCTTAGATAACCCAGGGCAGAGCGAAACGGCGTCCTGGGTCACGAACACGCTAGTTTCCGCAAGCCCTGAACGGGTGCTCTACGCGCGACTTCGAGGGCTATTAGGGTACCCGGGAGGCGGTGGCGAAATTCGCGAAGTACAGATCAGTTCTTCGTTCTCTTCGTTTCCTTCTGTTAAAGGTCTTATGTAATGTTGATTCCGCTGAGCTGGCTGCGCGAATACATTGAACTTCCCGCGAGCGTGGACGAGTTGTGCGAAAAACTCACCATGCTCGGCCTCGAAATCGAGGCGGTCGAACGGCGCGGGGAAGACGTGAAGAACGTCGTCGTCGGAAAAATCCTGAGCATCGATCCGCATCCGGACGCCGACAAAATCGTCGTGTGCAAGACGGACGTCGGCCAGGCCGAGCCGCTCCAAATCTGTTGCGGCGCGAAGAACATGAAAGTGGGGGACAAGGTGCCGACTGCCGTCGTCGGCGCGTCGCTCCCCGGCGGCTTCGAGATCACCAAGCGCAAAATGCGCGGCGTGGAGTCGCAGGGCATGATGTGCTCCGGTAAGGAGCTCGGCCTCGGCGAAGACCAGGACGGCCTGCTAATCCTGGATCCCGCCGCGCCGATCGGCCAGGACGTGCGTCCGATTCTCGGCCTTGACGATGTCATCCTCGAAATCGAAGTCACGCCGAACCGCGGAGACTGGGCCGGCCTCATCGGCATCGCCCGCGAACTCGCCGCGGCCTACGGGACGCCGCTGAAGTGGCCCGACGCGACGCTCGCGGAGTCCGGGCCGAAGGTCGCGGATTCCGCCAGCATCGCCATCGACGCCCCGGATCTCTGCTCGCGCTACATCGGACGGGTCATCACCGGTCTCAAGGTCAGGCCCTCGCCCGATTGGCTGGCGCGCCGCCTGGTCGCGGCCGGCCAACGCCCCATCAACAACGTGGTCGATGTGACGAATTACGTCCTGCTGGAGACCGGCCAGCCCCTGCACGCCTTCGATCTGAATACCCTGCGCGGAAGAAAGGTCATCGTCCGGCGCGCGAAGTCCGGAGAACGCTTGCGAGCCCTTACCGGGGCGGACTGCGCCCTCTCGGACGAGATGCTGGTAATCGCCGATGCCGAGCGCCCGGTCGCCGTGGCGGGCGTCGTAGGCGGCCAAGAAACCGAAGTGGGAGAGGGGACTGCGGACATTCTCATCGAGAGCGCCCACTTCGACCCCGTCTCGGTCCGCCGGACCGCCCGCGCCCTAAACCAGATCACCGAAGCCTCGCAACGTTTCCAGCGGGGGGCCGATCCTGAAATGGCCGAGTTCGCCTCGCGCCGGGCCGCGCGACTGATGCTCGAAACGGCCGGCGGCACACTCCATCGCGGCAGCGTGGACCTGCGCCCGAAGCCGCTAGCGAAGAAAATCATGTCGTTGCGTTTCGCACGTACGGAAGCACTTCTGGGGGTCCGTGTTTCACCTGAAACACAAGAGAAAATCCTCAACTCGCTGGGTTTCGAGACGACGCAACGGACCACGGACTCGCTCACGCTCGCGGTGCCGACGTGGCGCTACGACGTCGAGTGGGAGGAAGATTTCGTCGAAGAGGTGGGCCGCCTCTACGGCTTCGAAAAGATCGCCCCGACCCTCCCCAAGGTCCGGCTTGCGGAGCGATCCTACGCGCCCCAAGAAAAGACTTGCCGCGCGATCCGCGATTCCCTGGCTGCCGCGGGCCTGACCGAAATCACAACATGGTCCTTCATGGCCGCCCCGGACGCGCACCGTTTCGACGCCCCCGGAGAACACCTCGAACCCATCGCGCTCCAGAACCCGCTTTCGGAGCAATATCCGCTCATGCGGACAACTCTGATACCGGCGCTGCTTCGAGTCGCATCGAGCAACCTGCGCAAGAACCGGAAGTCCGTCGGCATCTTCGAGCTCGCGCCGGTCTATTTCCTGGAGAAAGGGGAGTACCGCCAGCGCTATCACCTCGGCCTCGCCCTCGCCGGCACCGCGGGCGGCCCGCACTGGAGCGCTCCCGAGCGTCCCTTCGATCTGTACGACCTCAAGGGGCACATCGAGGCCCTGATCGCGGAGTTTAGCGGGTCGACCGCGGGCTTCGCCGCGGCGGAATCGCCTTCCTATACAAAGGGCGCAATCGCTTCGGTCGCGATCGGCGATAAAACTGTCGGCGCGATGGGCGAGGTGGCGCGCGCCACGGCCGCGGCCTACGACATCGACGGACGCATCTTCGCCGGAGAGATGGACCTGAGCCGCCTGCTCGCCGCGCCGCTCGGGCCGCCGCAGTACACGGAAATCCCCGTGCACCCGCCGGCGCTGCGCGACCTCGCCGTCGTGGTGGACGACGCAACGCCCGCGGGCGCCTTGTGCGAGGCGGCGCGCCGCACGGGCGGCGGCAATCTGCAGCGCGTGGACATCTTCGACGTCTATCGCGGCAAGGGTGTTGCGGACGGGAAGAAGAGCGTGGCGCTCAGCCTCGTGTTCCAGAGCCGCGAGCGCACGCTGACGGACGACGAAATCTCGAAGGCGGTCGCCAAGATTGTGAAGACGCTCGAACGGGAGTTCCAGGCGCAACTCCGGTAATCGATCATGGACCCAATGGTGCAGAGCAAAATCGCGCAGATCGACCAGCAACTGGCGGGACTGCGCGAGACGCTGGAGAAAAACCGCGCGAAACTCGCCTTGCAGCATCAGGAAAAGGAAGAAATGCTGCAAGAGCAATGGCGTGGGCGCAAGAAGCTCACGGCCCTCGAGCGCGTCTCAAAGGAATACGACGAGATGCTGGACGAGAACCGGAAATACGCCGCCGAACGCAAGCAACTGCGCGCGCGGCTTGCGAAACTTCTCACTCTCACAAAGTCCCTACGCAACGCCTACCGCCCATGATCGGGCCGCGGATGAAGGTGAAGCTGGGGGGGAAGACGGTCGAGGTCCCGTTGTATCGGGACAGCCGGGCGACCCTGAAGCTGGCCGAGCGCCTCAACGAACGCCTTAAAGCCATCGAGGCGCAGAGCGGGCGAATCGACACGCAGGCCTTCGCCCTGGAGGCCGCCTTCACCTTCGCCGCCGAGGCCCAACGCCTGGGCGACGACGCCGACGCCGATCGAGTCACGACCTTGAAGGAACTCGAACGGCTCTCGAAGACGATTGATAGGCTGGTCCGCGAATTCAAGCGGGACGAGTGACTTCGCTCAGCGGTTCCATGCGAATTCAGCCGTCACCGCGCTATGGTCCGACAGCGCGACTGTTTTCGGATCCAGGTACGGGATGACCGTGATCGATAACGGCCGAATCTGGAAGGCTGTAAGTTTTGGATTCCCGAGTAGGATGTAATCAATCCGCTTGCCGATCTCGGAAGATTCCTGTTCGCTGGTGCCGCCGTGCGCCGTGCCCATGAGGACCGGCCAGACATCGAGGAAACCGGATTCCGGGCGCGCCCCGCTGAAGGTCCGCATCATGACCGAATACTGCGAGGCAGGATCCGCCCATTGATCCGGCGTGCCCTTCGTGTTGAAGTCGCCCAGGAACAAGGCCGGGCGGCCGGGGTCGGTGTAGGACTTGATGAAGGCCGCCGCCTCGGCGTATTGCGCCGGCCGGAGGTGATCCGCCCGCGCTTCGAGATGGGTCACGAAGACGTCGATACTTCGCGCCGGGTCGCTCGCATCTAGTGCCACTCGCGCGTGGATGACGCCCTTGGCCGCGAAGCCGTCCGCCCGGACGCCGTACTCTTCCTGGGTGCTGTAGTGTTCGAAGACCATCGAATGCCGGTCGAGGATGGGGAAGCGGGTCAGCAGCAGGCAACCACCGCCTGTATACCGCCCTTCAGGCTTCGGGCTGGCGAACACGCCCAGGTCTTCGCCCCAAACGCTCCGCACGCCGTCGGCGATGAGGGTTTGGTACTTTTCGTCGAAGACCTCCTGCAGCGCGACAATATCGAATTTCGAGACTTCTTCGGCGATACGCTTCGCCCGATACTCCGGTTCCTTGCGCTCGTTCATGGCCGACGCCGGGCCGGGGAGGAACTGGACGTTGTAGGTGATGACGTTGAGCCGGGCAGCCCCAGAAGCTGCATCCTCCGGGAAGGCGGACGAGAACGCTCCAGCGGTGGCTAGGGTTAGCACCAGCAATCTGATCATCCGTAGCATCCGGCAGACTCCCCGAGGTTGGCTCCGCGTCCAATGATACCCAAGCCTCGGCGGAGATGCGTGACCGGCGAGACCGCCTATATACCGGAGGCGCCTGTTGCAGTCGCCCGCGCGCCCTGGGGTGCGGAATAGGACGGGTCGGCTGATTTCCGGTTGAGTGTAGCGGGGCGACACAAGGGTGATTTTCTTGTTCGATTCTCTGAAGGATGAGCAAAGTGCTTGGACTGGGTCGAGAATGCAACAGGTCGCCGGCGTTTCCGGGGTGGCGGGCGCGCCGTTGCCTGATTTTTAGGAATAGAGACCAGTTTAGTTTGAGATAATATAGCGTCTGATAATATATATTATGTTCAGCAAATCGATCTGTGTGGCAAGACTGAATCATCCCGTCAGGCCTCTTTTGCGTCGGCTATGCAGTCAGCCTGCAAATGCGTACCTCATTTCGCATGTGAGCCCCGCGCTGCAACTCGCTGGTCTTGTTAGAGTTCGAGAGTTGGGTCGGCGTCTGAGCGTCGATGGCCCCGCAGGATTTTCAGTGGTTTCACTTTTCGACGCACCGGCGGGTTCCGGACGATCTGGACCGTCTATAGCGTTTTCAGGAAAACTATATCCGGGTAGCAACTCGAAGAGTTGCCAGAAATTAGCCGGGGGTCGTAGCGCAGCGGAGCCCCCCGGACCCGGATGCCCCAACGGCGCCGACCCGGAACGGGTCGCAGAGTATCCGGCACTCATCTGGCATCCCTTCAGGATGCGCCCGTGGGTGCGGCCCACCGGGGGTCTCCGCTGCGCTACGACCCCCGGCTAATTTCTGCGAAGCCTTCGGCTTCAGTGTGCCCGACGAAAACGCCGACCCAATCTGGCCACGCCATTAGTTAAACTGCTCTAGGAGTCGAGCCCCCAGGTTCCGGGGGTCGCCAGTTCGATGGAATTACCGCTCGGGTCTCGGAAGTACAGGGAGTGTCCGCCGCCGGGCCAGGTGTAGTCCGACTCCAGGGCTACGCTGTGTTCGGCGAGGCGCTGACGCCAGCGGTCGAGGTCCGCCTCGGGTACGGCGAAGGCGGCATGGCCGGGTCCCGAGGTGCCGTGGGCCGGGATGCCGGCCAGCGAGGGTTTGGCAGTCTCGCGGGGGTCGAAGAGCAGGAACATCCCATCCCCCACCCTGAAAAAGATGTGGCGGCCGGGGAGCTTGGCGAAGGGGGTCAGTCCGAGCACGTTGGTATAGAAGGTCTCGGCGGCTCCGAGATCGGCGACGCAGAGACAGGTCTCGAGGATTCGGGTCGGGCGCAAGGCGGGTTCCACAGCAGGGACAATTTTAACAGAAGGAAACGAAGAGAACGAAGAAGTGACCAAGTTTGCGGGGGGCAGGTCACCCGCTACCAGCTAGCGTCACCAATTACTTAAGGGCGGGTTGTTGCCATCGAGGAACCGCAGGTGCGGAACAAGGGCGACGCGGCGGGACGCCGCTTCCACTCGGAGGGCGCGGTGCGAAACAAGGCTATTAGTTGATTTTCGGGCATTTCGTGTTTGTTTAGAGCGGCTTCGGTTCATTCGTTTGGCCAGCGGTTCCATTCGGCTTGTGCGCGAATTTTCGGCGGGAAGTTCGGCGTAGGCTTTCGGGGTGTTTGAAGTTGATTGCTTAGATTCATTGGGTCGCTTTCGGGATAGTTGATCATATAGGCGCGGACGTTGGTCCGCAGGGCCACGTAGGCGGCCATGTGATCGGTCGCCACGGTACGCGGACTTGTTCCTTCCTTGTGGACATTTGCATTAAAAGCGCCGAGCCCATAGCCGGAGCCCAGATAGCGTGGCATGGAAAAATCGAGCTTCGTGCGGTCATCGGTCACGGGCGTGACGCCGCTCAGGTATGCATCGAGCACTTCCGGGCCGAAGAGGAACGTGCGCAGCAGTCCGTCCGGGCGTCCGAGGCCGCACAGGAGCAGGTCGTCCTTCACGCGGGGCCGCGACATCTTGTCTTCAATCAGTCCGTAATCGTAACGCTGCGGATGTTTGGTTCCCGCCAGCAGAATGGTCATGTCCTCGACGAGTTGGACCCAGACCGTCATATTCGGGAACACTTCGTAGAAGGATCGGAGTAACATCTTTTCTTCGTCCTGTGAGCCTTCCCCAATGGGGACCCATTGCACGAAGACACCGTCGTCCGCAAGGCAGCGGTACACATCCTGATAGAATTCCTTGGTGTACAGGTTTATCACTCCCGAAGTGAAAATCTCGGGCGGCTCGATCACAATTACGTCGTAAGTTTTTTGCGTTGCGAGAACATAGTTCCTGCCGTCGTCGATGATGGTGTTAACTTTTGGGTTGCGGAGAACGTCGTTATTGGTCCAGAAATAGTGCGCGGCATCCAGGATCTGGGGGCTCAACTCAATGCTATCTACGCGTTCGATGCTTGGGCTCGCCGCCAGGGCCGATAGGCTGTTACCGACCCCGAAACAGATGTGCAGGGCTGTTTTTGGTTCTCCCGGATGGATCAAGACTGGAAAATGGCCGAGCAGGAAGTTCAATTGATACGCGAACGTTGCGGAGGTGCCGCGTTTGTCTTCGTATTGAATGACGCGGTGTCCGTCCGGTGCCTGGACTACGCCGACGGTGTCCGTGGCACCCTCCCGATAGTAGACCAGTTCGGTGCCAGTCGGAGTGAAGGTCCGGCGGAATAGGTCGGCCGGAAGCAGGAGTACCCCGCACAGGATGGCGGTTGCGGTCAGCGCAGTGACGGCGCACTTCCGCGCCATGGAATCCGCGGTAGCGAAGAGCAGTGCGCCGGCCACGAGTATGTTGAGTCCGATAAGCGTGGCGAGCGTGTGGAACATTCCCAGGACAGGGATCAGGAGGAAGTTCGCGCTTATGGCTCCGAGAATCGCGCCTAGCGTGTTCACGGCGTAGACCCGGCCGACCGTGATGCCGGCTGAGACAGGTTGATACGAGAGGATTTCGGCCGCCGCTGGAATCGCCGCGCCGAGGCAAACTGCCGGGAGCAGAAGAATCATGGCCGAACGCAGCACGAGCAAAGTCAACGTCCCGCCGAAGGACGAGACCTGCTCTCCGAGGATCGAATTTGATATCTCGGGCAGATGAAGAAATAAGTTCGCGGAGAGGACGAACAGGAATCCCGCGCCGAGCTCGAGTGCGGCAAAGACGGCCACCGGGCGGGTCTTACGTCCTGGTAGCACGGTGAAGAGCCAACTGCCTATCGCCAGCCCGGTGAGGAAGATCACGAGCATGGTCGTGAAGGCATAGGTGGAGTTGTACAGGTAGCGCAAGAGCGCCCGCGTCCAGACGACTTCGTGCGCCAGTGAAGCGAAGCCCGAGATGCCGATCGCCGCGAGCGTCACCCGCGCGACGAAGGGTGAAATTGTTGTAGCGCTAAGGGCGGCTGCGCCCCGGTCGAGGACTGGCGCGGCCGCGGGAGTTCTTACCAGGGAGCTTAGGGCAATGGTTGCGCCCGCCAACAGGAAATTCATTGTCGCCGCGGCGTGGATGCTGCGCTGCAGACCCAGGTGCTCGATGAAAAGGAAGCCGGCGACGGCGCACCCGGCGACGGCGCCGGCGGTGTTGACGAAGTAGAGCAGCGCCGTCTGGCGGCCGATGTCCTCGCGGCGTTGAATCAGGTACCTGGCCAGCAGGGGCAAGGTGCCGCCCATTAGAATCGTCGGTGGCAGGAGCACGGCGGCGACGAGGCTGCCCCGGGTCAGCACGAGCGCGAGATGCGGCATGTCCATGCGGTACAAGGCGATGTAAGGGCCGCGCAGCGCGCCGAACAGGTCGTCGATGAAAAAGGCATACAGACCTATGCAGGCCTCCAAGATTGCGTAGGCGATCAGGGGCTTGCTGATTCGGTTTGACGCGCGGCCGAACAGATAACTGCCCGCCGCGAGCCCGCCCATGAAAATGGCCAGGATGGTCGAGACGGCATAGGTGGATACGCCGAAAATCAGCGTGAGCTGCCGCATCCAGACGACTTCGTAGACTAAGGATGCGGCTCCGGAGAAAAAGAAGATGATGCAGACGATGATCGGCGACGACGTTCTGCGGGGCGCGCGCGGATCGGCAGAGGATGGTAAGGACATCATGATCCTGCGCGGGAACTCCGGATCCACAGACTAACAACCGCCTGGCCGGATAGCAAGGCTTTCGTATAGCAAGGCTGGAGAATGCCTTAACTGGTACCCCGGATGGGCCACAGCGGATTTCCCGGTTACACTTACGCCGCTCATACCCCCCTAGGGTCCCTCCATCTAATCGCGCATGCACGCAAATACACGTTTGGTGGGGTATCGCAATCGAGTCATCATCAGGGAGGGGGCGGTAAGGTTAGGTGGATTCAAAGTCTACGTGCAACAACCCCCCGAAAGACTTCTGCGGGGTTGTTGCACGTAGACTTTGAATCCGCGCTGGTCCGAATAGAGCGCGCATGTCCTCTCCTCTCCAGTTGTTCATACCACCTATTCCCAAGTGACAATACCGACATCTGCTAGAATACATTCCCTTAAATCGATTTGTCCACACATCTATCTGATCTACCCCGTTTTTTTGGTCCAGTCAGAGTGAGAGGGTGGCCTGCCCCCCTCGACCTCCCGCAAGATGCGGATGATCTGCTCCTCGCTATACCGCTTGCCCTTCATGAAAGATCCCTCCCCGCCGAAGCGGAAGTCTACGGGATTCTCTCACTCCAACTGGACCACTTTGCGGGGGGATAGTGCAAATCATGTGAATCCTGTCCGCTCTTGTGTTCTTCGTGCTGTGTGACGGCTGCGGCGAGGATCGACTACACTTGGAGCGCCCCGATGGACTCCCAGGATCCCCTCAGCCCGAATTTGCGCCTGACGGCGCTTGGTGCGGCTTCGTATTGGCGGGCGGCAGTCGCCGATCGGCTGGTGTGCGCTTTCGCGGGGGCTGTGGCGCTGGCGGTCTATGTGGCCACTCTGGCGCCGGGGGTGACGGGTGAGGACAGCGGGGAGCTGATCGCCGCGGCGTGGACGCTCGGTATCCCCCACCCTCCCGGCTATCCGCTGTGGTGTCTGCTCGCCTATCCTATTTTGCACGTCGTGGATGCCGGCTCGGTCGCGTGGCGCGGGAATCTGGCGTCGGCGCTCTTCGGAGCGGCGGGCGTTTGGATTCTGGCCGAGACGGTGTTCGCGCTATTCGGGCGGCGCTGGGCTGCTCTGGCCGCGGCGTTGGCGCTCGCGTTCTCCCGCGAGTTTTGGCAGCAGGCGGTCGTGGCCGAGGTGTATACGCTTGGCGCGGCGCTGATCGCCTTGCACTGGCTTCTGTTGATCCGCTGGTCGCGATCGCGGCGTCCCGCGGCGATGTATGGCGCGGCGCTGGTGGCCGGTCTGGCGGCCGCGCATTACACGCTCAATCTCGTTCTGGTGCCGCTGGGATTGATCTATATATTCGTGCTGGATGTGCGACCCCGGCGCCTGCGGCGGTATGGGTGGTTTCTCGCGCTGTCCATTCCCGGATGGGCGATCTACCTGTACTTGCCGCTGCGATCGCTGGCGGATCCCGCGATGGACTGGGGCAATCCGGAGACCTGGCCGGCCTTCGTCGACGTCGTGTCGCGCGGCCAATACCGCGACCTTATGCTGAGCCAAGCCTCCTTCGGCCCGCAGTTGCTCGAGCCGTTGCGCGTCGCGGGGCGCCAGTTGGCCTTCGAGTTCACGCCCTGGGTCGGGCTGGCGGCGCTGGCGGGTTTGTGTGGCTGGGGCCTGAGCGAAGTCTCGGGCAAAGGCCGGGGCCTCCACAGCCCGCCCTTCGCAGTATATGCGCTGGCCGCGGGTCTTGCGTTCGCGGCGGGGGCGCTGTTCGTGCCCGAGTACCCGCCGGAGTACCCCTGGGAATGGCTCCGGACGGCCTACTGGATTCCGGTGCTCGTGACCGCGGCTTGTTTCCTTGGATATATAATAGCGTTAGTTAGTAAATATAGTAAAATAGCATATATAGTTATTGCATGTATATGTATAATTAGTCCTATCGTTTTCAATTTTTCCGTGTCCAACCGTCGCGGCGATCGCCTGGCCGAGGGCTACGCCCGCGAGCTCCTGGACGGGATGGCGCCGGACGCGGTGTATTTCGGGGGCGGGGACCACACGGTATTTCCGGCGGTGTATCTCCATATCTCCGAGGGGCGCAGGCCGGACGTCCTGCTCGCGAACCGATACGGCTATCCCGCGCCGGAGCTCTACGCGCTGGCCGGCGAGCCCGCCCCGCGCACCCGCTCCTCGGAGGAAGAAGAACAACGCCTCTTCGAAGCGGTGCTCGCGACGACCGCGCGCCCAGTGTATTCGGCCGTGCCGAGGCTGGTGTCGAACGTTTCGCGCGTGAATGAGGGCCTGCTGTACCGCTATTTGCGCGCCGGCGAGCCGCGCCGGCCGATCGATCTGGACGCCCTGGCCGTGCCCGCGATGGACACCCGCGGCGACTGGAGCAACGAGCTGGTGGCGCACGAGTACCTGGCGGCGCTGGGCCGCGCGCTCTTCGACGCGGGCCGCCCGGCGGACGCGCTGGACGCGCTCGATCGCGCGGCGAGATACGTGCACGAGGACAAGGACGCGCTCAACAACCTGGGGCTCAACGCCGCCGAGGGTGGGCAGGTGGCCGCGGCGTCGGTCTACTTCCGCCGCGGGCTGGCGACGGACCCCCTCTTTCTCCCCGCCGCGCTCAATCTTGCTCAGTGCTATTTGCTCGAAGGGGCGCCGCGCGCGGCGCTTGCGATTTTCGGGCGCTTTGAAGCGGCGGGGCGGCATGATCCGCGTCTGGACGAAATGAAGAGCGCGGCGCTAAGCGCCCTGGAAGGGCGTTAGCGCCGCGCAGCGTATTCGACGATTAGAAATTTACTTCACGGCCTCGACGCTGGCGATCGTGATAATTTTCATTCCACCCTTTTCCGATATGACGCCAGTGGCCTTGACCTGTTTGCCCATCAACGGGGCCAACAGATCCTTCGCCTGCTTGCCGCCGCTGGCCATGGCGAGGTAGAGCGTTTCCTTGCCGTCGGCGCCTTTCACGGACAGACCGATCGGATTGCCTTTTTGCGCGCATGCCGTCGCGCAGGCCGCGTGCCCTTCGCCGGACTTGCCGTCAAGGTAACACACCATGTCCACCGGTTCGCCGGTGACGGTCGTCGCATCTTCGGCGAAAGCCGGAATGAGCGCGACGGACAGAACGGTCAGTACCAACGCGATCGCCAATTTCGTCCTCATGGCATTTCTCCTTCGTGTCGCTCCCTTGCGGGATAGACTATAGAACGTAACGCACGGGATCCGTGCGGTCTGAATCAATCGCAACCGGTCTACTCGATGTTACTCCGGCTTCTTCTGGGTGGCCGGCGCGCTGTTCTGCACGCTCGCCGAGCCCGCCGCCGCCGGCTGCCACGCCGCCGCCGCCGCTTCAACCTTGCTGACGGTGATGATCTTCATGCCGCCTTTGTCGGCGACGGCGCCGGTCACCTTGACCTGTTTGCCCAGGCTCGCGGCGAGGAGGTCTTTGGCTGCTTTTCCGCCGCCGCCGAGCGCGAGATACAAGACGACTTCCTTGCCGTCGGCACTCTTGGCGGCGATGCCGAGGGGTTGGCCCTTCTCCGCGCAGCTCTTGGCGCAGGCCGCGTGCGCTTCGCCGGCTTTTCCGCTCAGGAAGCAAGAGATGTCCACCGGCTCGCCGGTGATGGTGATTTCATCCGCGTGCGCGGCGACTCCCGCGAAAGCCAAGGCTGCGATGGTGACTACGAACAACGACATCTTCGACATAACGATCGACTCCTCGTTGATACCCCGATTAAACACGGAAACAAGTCTATCAGGTAGCGGTATTCTTCGACAATGAATCTTTGGCCGGCCCGGAACTCTGCTGATTCAAATGGTTTATCCGCGAATCGAGCAGCCCCTTCAGTCCCACGAACACGAGCGTGCCGGCCGCGGCGATCAGCGCCAAACTCACGAGATTGGCGTATGACTTGCGGAAGGTCGCGGTCATCACTTTGATCTCCTGACCATCGACGACATGGCCTTGCTGGTTGGAATAGATCACGTACACCGGCCGTTTCTCCGGGATTGCCGCAGCGTCTGTCGATTCGCCAAGCCGGAACGAGTCTAGGCGCAGCCCGTGCATCACGGTCGAGTCGAGTTCCGGACGCCACCCGCGGATGACGTCGATCATATAGCGCGCGCGCGCGAGCGCGAAGCCCGGATCCCCCACCTCCCACTTGCCGGTATCGAGAAATCCCTCGTACCCCCGGCGCACCTCGAAATAATCGCGATCGAAGATTTTTTGGATGATCGGGTACGGTGTCAGCGGGAGCAGGAACACCGCCGCGTTCAGCACGATCCCGCCGGCGAGCACTGCCCAGTAGCGCGGTCGCCGCATGCCGGTTCTCCGAAGCCTACTCGCGGACGTAAATGGGGTTGGTGTAGACCCACGAACGCATTTCGGTGTCGACGGTCAGGAATCCCTCGATGCGGTAGATGCCGGGCTGCTGGAGGTCGTGTACGAGTTCGCGGCCGTCGCCTTCCTGGACGACCTCCCCGTTTCGAATCAGCCGGATGTGGCACTCCGATGGAAATTCCGCCACGAGTTGCATGCCGGCAGCAAAGTTGAGTTCGTCCCCCATCACCGCGCGCGGGGCGGCGGCGGGGCCGTCGCCGGTATGGCGCGCGCCGAAGTAGAGGCCCGTCGGGTCGCACATCCAGTCGTGGCTGACGTAAGCGTGCCCCGCGTGCAGCGCCACGCGCACGGCGTCTTCTGTGAGGTCATTGGTCAAGATGTGCGTGCTCACGTTTCGCATGGAGCGGTAATACGGGTCGAAGTCGAGACGCGCGACGATGTCGCCGGGTTGGTGACCCTTGGTGATTTCCTTGATGCCGGGGTATTGCTTCGACGTGACCTTCCGCATGCCGTCGTCCGGATCCACGATGGTGCCGACGAGGAGTGTGTCCGCGTCCAGCATTTTCGAGATGAAGACCTGGTTGTGGTGACAGTCGTTCCCCGCGATGCCGGTGAGCCGGCGCGCGGCCAGTTCCTGGTCCCATTTGCGCAGATAGAGATCGGGGTAGTCCAACTGCGTCGCCAGCATCTCGTCGGGATATTTTTCGACGAGCGCGCGCATCGCCGCATACTTCGCAGGATCGGTCAGCGCGGCGATGATTGGGACCACAATGCCCATGTCGTCTTTGGCGTCCGCGTGGCGATTGTAGATTTCCATCCCGGATAGGCCGTCCATCGGATGGTCGAAGCGCTCCTCGATGTGCGAGAGGAAAATCAGCCCCGCGCCTTCCGTGCAGGCCTTGATAATTTCCTCCTCCGGGCTGTCCATCTTGTCCATAATCGAATTCATGGGATGTACGAGGAAGCCCTTTGCCTCCGAGCCGGGGATGAAGAGCACGCCGTCGTGGATGCCGCGCCAGTTATCGCTGATGAAGTCGAAGGGAGGCCGGTGGTGATTGCTCAGCAGCACAATGGAGACGCCCGCCTTTTTCGCGTCCGCCAGCATCTCCGGCAAGGTGCCGCCGGTGTGAGCAGAGTCCTGCGCGTGCGCGTGGCAGATCGCGCGCAGGTCCTTCAGGCCCAGGCTCCTCCCCACGTCCCGCCGCCCCGCCGCGATTTTGGCGACGTCTGCCTGTCCAGCAGCCAGACGCTCCTCGCTCATCCGCTGGATGGTCGTGTATTTTCGTCCGAGCGATTTCCCCGGCTCGCCCGCGAACGCCGCCGCGCACAAGACCACGCACGCCGCCACTCCACAAAAAAATCGCATCGAAAACTCCTCACGTTGATAGCGTGCCCCGCGGCTGGCATCATGCCCGCAGAGGATCGCCCACGCCATGTATAACGCCGACGCCAATCCGCTCCGCACGCCGCTCGTTCTGCTACTCGTCGCGCTCTCGGTCTCGGTCGGCTGGGGCATTCGCGGCCAGTTCGGCCACGAGGCCGGCGCCATGATACCCGGTGCCCTGGGGGCAATTGCCATCGCGGCGTGTTCGCGGCGCGAGGACTGGCAAAAACGCATCCCCCACGCCGCGCTGCTGGGTGGCATCGGCTTCGGATTCGGCGGTTCGATCTCCTACATGTACCCCATTTCCTTCACCATGTCCGGGCATTTCCCGACGATGTACTACGGATTCCTGACGACCTTCCTCGAAGGCGGGCTCTGGTGCGCGTTGGGGGTAGCAGGCACGGCGCTGGCGCTGACGGCGGACAACGACCGGCTTACCCGGTTGTACAGGCCTATGCTCTTCCTCATCAGCGCGATCATTCTAAAGAACGCATTTTACGACTCGATCGCGCACTGGCTTGACACGGATCCGGCGTCTAAGATGGACGATACTTGGCATCGGCAGGAAAATCCGTTGTATTGGTTCGATTCGGACTGGTTCGCGGCCTTGTTCGGCGTCCTCGGTGTTTGCGCGTACGACCTGTGGGATCGGCGCTTCGCGCGCGGGTGGACCCTTCCCCTGCTCATTTTGCTGGGCGCGTTCGGCGGAGGATTCATTCAATACGCGCTGCGCGCGACGGGTCACTTGGACGGAGTGGTGAACTTCCTCGTCGTGCCGCAGGGTGACCTGTCGGCGATCGATCCGGCCACGGGCCAACCCTTCGATCCCGTGAACTTAATGACGAACTGGCCGCAATTCTTCGGCGACTACCCGCAGCACGTGGGGTGGTTGATCGGCGCGTTCATCGGGTTTGGAATCTATTTCGCGGTCCTCGGCCAGTGGCGGAACGGCTCTGGTCTGTTCCTCTACATGTCGCTGGGCTGGTTGATCTCCTTTCTCGTGATGCCCGTCTTCGGCAGCATCTTTATGATGGGCTACGGCGGATTTCGCATGACCCCGCCGCGCAGCGACGACTGGGCGGGCATCGTCGGCGTGTACCTGGGCGTGTGCCTCTGGACCTGGCGGAACAATCACAAGCTCGTAACGCTCGCGGCGACGCTCGGCTTCCTGTTGGGCGGCTTGGCCTTCACCACGGCGCACATCCTGCGCTGCTTCGCAATGATCCCGGGCAACGCGCAGCGTTTCGACGGCGTCGTGCCCGATTTCTGGAAACACTACCAGGGCGTGAACTGGCACAGCGTCATGGAACAGTCGCAGGGCTTCTGTCTCGGCTTGGCGATGGTCATCGCGCTCGGCGTGGTCTGGCGTAGCGCCCCGCCCTGCGCCAGCGGCGAGCGCATGCCGAAGTGGACCTCGGTGTTCTCCGCCATCTTCGTCATGTTCGTGCTGACTTGGCTGAACGTGGTCAAGAACGTGGACACATGGATCGAAGCCGCGGCGCCGCTCGTGCCGGTGTCGATGAAGGCACCCTTGCTCGGATTCATCGAACTCGACGCACTGACCTGGTTCAACATCTCTTGGTGGTTCGCCGCGGCGGCGTTTCTGTACGTGTTCATCGTGCATACGCGCCGGCCGCTGCCGCTGTTGTCGTCGTCCGACGCCAGCAATGGACATCTGCTGCACTTATTCGTCCTGTGGGTCTATGTCCTCGCAAACTTCATGCGTGGGCTGCCTGTCTCGGAGGGCCGTCTGATCACGGAGTGGGTCGTGTTCATGAACGCCTGCCTGGCGACCGCGCTGATCGCGACGCTTCCAACGGCGTCCTTCGATCCGCTATCGCTATCGCTGCGTCCCCTCCCCCGCTTGCGCCGGATCTGGGTACGCGGGCTGGCGGCGACGATCGTCCTTATGTTCGCCTATGCGCTCGTCCTCAAAGTCGCCTACGGCGGCGCGGCCGTCCTTGATCCGAAATACGCGCACCGCCGCTTCGGCCCCGACGCCATCTGGCGCACACAGCCAATCCTCACACACGGCGAGCACCGCTAAGGGGAAAGAGCTATAGACAGGATTACATGATTTACAAGATTTAGAGCATGACCTGACAGTGCTTCATTCCAAAATCTTGTAAATCATGTAAATCCTGTCTATTTAATTTCCTTGATCACGATGTCTTTGTACCAGGTCTCGCTAGCCCCGCCGCCGTGGATTTGAACGGCAAGTAAGCCACGGCGCGGGATGGCGTCGTCCGCCTCGGTGTAGTCCACCGTCTGCTCGCCGTTGAGCCACAACTGAATGTGCGGGCCCTCCGCGCGGATGCGGTACTCGTTCCAGTCGTCCTTCTTCAGAATACGATCGATCAGCGCCTTGTCAGGCTGCACCAAGGTCTTGTTCCGCCGCGACTCGTCGTACAGCGCGCCCCAAAACGTCCAGCCCATGTCCGCCTGGTAGCCCGACATTTCGTACGCAGGCTTTTCGATGCGTTGGCTCCGAAACTGGATCCCGCCATTGGCATTGCCCTTGATCTTCACTTTGAGCGTCAGTTCGAAGTCGCCGTACTCTCCCTTCACGCACAAAAAATCATTGTGCGGCACGGGCGTGTCCATCGACCCGCCGACGATCGCGCCATCCTCAATCCGGAAAATCTCAAGATTGCCCTCCCACCCCGCAAAGGTCTTCCCGTCGAAAAGCACCACTCCATCGCCGGGCGCTTTCTCCTCCGCGTGCGCGATACCCAGCCCGAGCCCGGCGTAGAGCGCCGCCACCATGAGTGTTCCGAAAATGGAATTTTTCATGTTCGCCAAGTCCTCACTCTGTGAACATCTGTGTAATCTGTGGGCCGTCTCTTCACGCCAACTTGGAAGCCGCCAACACATCCGACTTTCCATCCCACCCCTCGAGGCTCCAAGGCTGCCGCTGCGCGCGAGTCAACATCGCATTTGCCGCGTCGTTACCCTTGAACTGCTCCTTCCCAGGGTCCCATTCCAGTTTTCCGCCGCCCAACCGCAGGCAAATATTCGCCAGGTGACAAATGCTCGCGGAGCGGTGCGCGACTTCGGGGTATGCAATCGTCGGCGCGCGGGACGTGATGCACTCGATAAAATTTCGTTGGTGATAGTTGATCGCCGTGTACGCCTCGCGCTCTTTCGGCGCGCCGTCGAGCAGCGAGATCGGGTCGGCCGTGAGCAGCCCGGTATCGTCCACGCAGATCCAGCCGTGCTCGCCCTCGAAGCGCACCGAGCGCGGCGAACCGTCGTGCATCTCGAGCGTCAGCCCGTCGGCGTACCGCGTCTTGACGTTGTACTGCACCGGCGTATCGAAAAGGTCGTCCGCCGGTGGGAACTCCGCCGTCCCTTCAAACTCGATCGGCGCCGTCAGGTCCTTATCGACGCCCCACTGCGCCAGGTCGTTGAAGTGCACGCCGATATCGGTCAATTGCCCGCCGGAATAGTCGTAAATCCACCGGAAATTCGCGTGACAGCGTTTCGCCGTGTACGGTTTCACCGGTGCCTGCCCCAGCCAACGGTCGTAGTCGAAACCATCCGGCACCGGCTCGTCGGGTTGTGGGCCGACGGTGTGGCCGGGCTCGAGAAAAGTATGGACCGCGTGGATTTTCCCGAGTCTTCCGTCGCGCGCGGCGTCCACCGCGTAACGAAAACACGGGATGCTGCGGCGCTGCGTGCCGGATTGGTAGACGACGTTGTACCGCTTCATCGCATCGGTCACGATGCGCCCTTCGCCCACCGTGAGCGACATCGGCTTCTCGCAGTAGACGTTTTTCCCCGCTTGGGCGGCGGCGATGGAAATCAGGGCGTGCCAGTGGTCGGGCGTCGCGATCAGCACCGCGTCGATGTCTTCGCGCGCGATGATCTCGCGGAAATCCGCGTAGGCCTTGCAATCGCCTGAACCGTTGTTCTTGTCGACAGTGCTCTTGGCGAAGTCGAGCCGCGAGCGGTCCACGTCGCTGACCGCCACGACCTGTAGCTCGGGTTGCGTCAGGAACATGCCAAGATCGAAGCGGCCCATCCCTCCCACGCCGATCGCGGCGAAGGTGATCCGTTCATTGGCGGAGACGCGGCGCGTACGCGCCCCGGCCGCTATCGCGCCGGCGACGAGCGCGCTACCCTTGAGAAATCCACGCCGGGAAATCCGATTCATGCGATGCGCCTCCCGCAGGTCTACACGCCCAGGGCCAGCCTGAGCACCAGCCCACTCAGCGCGCAGCCGGCCAGCACTTTGAGCATGCCGGCATGATATTTGAAGGTCGCGACGGCCGCCGCGGCGGACAAGGCCAGCGCCAGCCAGTTTATGCTCGCCAGGTCAGGCACGAGCACATGAAGGGGTCCGGCGGTTTTTTCGTCCAACTCGGCAAACAGCGCGTGCAAAGCGAACCACACCGCGAGATTGAGCACCACTCCGACGACGGCGGCGGTAATCGAGGCCAGCGCGGCGCTCAACGCTTTGTTGCCGCGGAGTCGCTCGATATAGGGCGCGCCGAGAAAAATCCACAGGAAGCACGGGACGAAGGTGACCCAGGTTGTCAGCGCGGCGCCGAGCGTGCCCGCGGCGAAGGGTGGCAACGGACCCGGATCGCGGAATGCCGCGAGGAAACCGACGTATTGCACGACCATGATCAGCGGGCCGGGCGTAGTCTCGGCCATCGCCAGGCCGTCCATCATTTCGCCGGGCTGCAGCCAGCCGAAGGTCCCCACGGCCTCCTGCGCGATGTAGGCCAGCACAGAATACGCGCCGCCAAAAGTGACCACGGCGGCCTTGCTGAAGAACGCCGCGATGTCGACGTAGACACTCTCCGGCCCGAGGGCCAGATAGGCCACCCCCAGCGGCGCGAACCAGATCAGCAGGCCCCCGGCGAGCACTCCGGCCGAGCGCGCGACCGTCGGCCGCGCTGAGCCGTTGGTCTTCACCGCGGCTTGACCGGGGGAGATGCGCGAGCGCACGAAACCGACCAGCGCCGCGACGCCGATGATGACCGGAAAGGGCACCTGAAAAAAGAAGATGGCGACGAAGGCTGCCGCCGCGATGCCGTAAGCGAAGCGCGATTTCAGGGCGCGCTTACCGATGCGGATCACGGCTTCGACGACAATCGCGAGCACCGCGCATTTGAGGCCGAAGAACAGCGATTGAACGGTTGAAACGTCGCTGAACGCGGCGTAGATATAGCTGAGTATCAGCATGACGATGGCGCCGGGCAGCACGAACAAGGTGCCCGCCGTCAGCCCGCCGCGCCAGCCGTGTAGCAGCCAGCCGACGTAGGTCGCGAGCTGTTGCGCCTCCGGGCCGGGCAGCAGCATGCAGAAATTCAGCGCGTGCAGGAAGCGCTCCTCGCCGATCCACTTCTTCTCGTCCACAAGCACGCGGTGCATGACCGCGATTTGCCCCGCCGGGCCGCCGAAGCTGTTCAGCCCGATATACCCCCAGGTGCGGGTGGCCTCGCGGAAAGTCGGCGTGCCGAGGGTGTCCTCCGCCATCTACGGATACAGGACGGGGTTGATCTCGCTTGCCGCGGGCCCGCCCACCGCGCAACCCGGCAACCACGCCGCCAGGTCGTTCTTGCGCCCCTGGTTGTCCGGCTCGCAGACCCGCGCGCCGTCGGCGTAGTAAATGATCGCAATTACTTCGCGCATCTTCGCCGTCGAGTTTGGCGTCGCGTTGTGTAGCGTCCAGCCGCTGTGAAAGGTCGCATCCCCTGCGCGCATTGCCATCGGCTGAGAAACGGAGAACCCGTGCTTCGCGATGTAATCCCGGAAGTGCGCCTCGCTCGCGTCCGAGATTTCGAAGGCCGAAATGTACCCTTCATTCTGCGAGCCCGACGCAAAGGTCATCACGCCCATGTCCGGCGTGATGTCGATGAGCGGCATCCACATCGTGATCGTGTTCGACGTATCGAGCGGCCAGTAGAACTGGTCCTGGTGCCACGGCGTCGGCCCGCCGCCCGGCTCCTTGTACAACGCCTGATCGTGATACAGCCGCACAGAGGGCACACCCATCAAGTCCGCCGCGATTTTCGCGAAGCGCCGCGCGAAGACGAACTCCTTGACCGCTCCGTCCTGCCGCCA
>JBCLBO010000006.1:0-75262 GCA_038916785.1 Candidatus Hydrogenedentales bacterium
TAACGAGCGAAACACGCAGGAATCGCACCCAATGACGACCCAATCCTATCCATCATGTAAATCCTGTCTACAATTGTCTCTTGACCTTTGTCCCTCGCACGACCGATACCGCGCGCCCCTCTGTCACAACGCCGCGCGCCCAATCGCCCGCGAAGCAATCGCCACCGAGGCCGTAAAAATGATCAGCATGAGCGCAGCCTCAATGCCCACGCTAGCGACGACCGCCTCCGGCGCGACCCCGGCCTCGGCGTTCATCATCCAACCCTGCACGGCGTGCGGCACTCCGGTGGCCACCGGCGTAATCGGCACAAAGCTGACAATCGCCAGCGCGCACTTCGACGCCGCGGTCAGCATAAACCCCACGCCCACCCCCAGCGCGCGAAAAATCAACACCACCGCGAACACATCGCCCATCTTCGCCGCCAGCGTCACGCCGAGCAGCGCCGGTGTAAGCCTCCACATCACGCGAATCTCCGCACTCGTCTGCGTGAGCGTATCGGCCACCAAGCGCCGCCGGGTCCCGGCCGCGAGCCGCCGCGCGATCGCAGCCATCCACCCGTGTTGCGTGAGTCCGATCAGCGCACCCGCGCACGCAACCGCCGTGGCAACGACTGTGACTATATATACAGGCGTCGTCACGAACGACGTGAAACCGAGCCCGACGACGCCCAGCGCCAGCGACGCCACAATCTCCAACACCCGGTCGAGCAATATCCACCCGCCCACACGCGCCGATCGAATGGGGTTTATTCCGGGTGGAAACTGCGGTGTGTTTGCCGCAGTCTAGACGATATATATAGCGCCGTTGGGAGTGCATCGGGTGTCCAAGTCTACGCGAGCGTTGTGTCCGGCTGGGGTGTGGCTGGCGTTTCTTTCTTTTTGTGGGCTGTTGGCGGCGGGCTGCGACCCGAACATGGCCAAGCGGGCGAGCGATCGCCGGGCGAGTCTGAGCACGACTTCGAGTAGCGGGGTGCCCGAGGTGGTGATCCCGGTGGAGGCGTCGACTCCGCAGCGTGGCGACATCGCGATGTATTTCGAGACGACGACGCGGGTCGAGGCGGAGCGGATGGTGGACGTTGCGGCGAAGGCCTCGGCGCGCTGCGAGACGGTGTCGGCGGAAGTCGGCGATTTGGTGAAGACGGGTCAGATCATCGCGGAGATGGAGAAGAACGAGGCGCGAGCATTGTATAGCCAGTCCGAAGTGCAGGTGCGGCAGAACAAGACTTCCTACGAGTTGGCGCAGAAGCAATACGAAGAAGGGCTGGGGCCGAAGGTCGAAATGGACAACGCGCGCTACGCGCACGAGCAGTCGCTGGCGACGCTTGAATCGCAGAAGATACAGATCGAGAACTTGACGATTCGCGCGCCGATCGACGGCGTGGTGACTTCGCGCGACGTCCAGTCGGGGATGCTGGTGAACGCGGGGCAAAAGACATTTCGGATTGTGGATCCGACCTCGTTCAATATCACGATCTCGCCGCCGGAGCGCGAGTTGCCGCGGTTGAAGGTGGGGCAGAAGGCGAAGGTGTCGATCGACGCGTTGCGCGGGAAGGAATTCGACGCGGAGATTCGCCGGATCAACCCGAGCGTGGATCCGATCAGCGGCACGGTGAAGGTGGTGCTCGATTTCGACGAGGAAGTGCGCAAGGTCTTGCACGAGTCGGCGTTCGCGCGCGTGAAGCTGGTGATGGCGACGCTGCAAGGCGTGCTGCTTGCGCCCAAGGAGGCGCTGCTGGAGGAAGATGGGCGGCACTACGTGTTCGTCGCGCGCGCGCCGGAGAACATTTCGGGCAAGGACGCGCCCGCGCGCGCGCCGGGATCGGCCGAGACACCGGCTGACAAGTCCGCGGCCCCGGCCGAATCCGGTGAGGTGTATCACGCGGAGCGGGTTGAAGTGCAGACGGGGCTTGAAGATTCCGATCGGGTGCAGATCGTGTCGGGTGTGGGGGAGAACGACCTGTTGATCACGAACGGCCAGCACACGCTGAAGCCGGGATCGAAGGTCCGCGTGACGAACACGCACGACGCGGTGTGGCAGAACGCGAGCGTGACGGCGGACGACGCGCTCGTGCGCGCCGAGAAAAAACGCGCGGCGGGCGGAGACGGCGCGGGCGGCGGCGCTGAGCGCGACGGCTTCCGCCGGCACTAACGCGGCGCCCCGCCGATGACCGAAGCCAGCGCGCCTGAGTCCACGAAGTCTCCGCGTCCGATGGATGAGCACCGTTTCGCGATCCGGCGGCCGGTGACGATTCTGATGATTTTTGTCACCCTGATGGTGTTTGGGTGGCGCTCCTACCAGGAACTCCCGCTCAACCTGATGCCGGAAATGTCGTATCCGACGCTGACGGTGCGCACGGAATACGAAGGCGCGGCGCCCGAGGACGTCGAGAAGCTGGTGACGCGCCCGGTCGAGGAGCGCCTGAGCATTGTGAATGGCGTGGTCGAGTTGAGTAGCGTGTCCTCGGCGGCGTTGTCCGAAGTCGTGCTCGAGTTCAAGTGGGGCACGGACATGGACATCGCGATGCAGGACGTGCGCGAGAGCCTGGACCTTTTCGATCCTCCTGACGGCGTGACCAAGAAGCCGATCATTCTTCGGTACGACCCGACGCTCGATCCGGTGATGCGCGTTGCGCTGATGGGCCGCGACGTGACGTCGATTGCCGACCCGAAAGAGCGCGAGCGGCAGGCGCTGTCGGACCTGACGGAAATCCGGCATGCGGCGGAGCGGTATCTGAAGGCCGACCTCGAGGCGGAGACCGGCATTGCGCAGGTGCGTGTGAAGGGTGGCCGCGAGGAGGAAATTCAGATTCTGCTCGATTCCGAGCGTCTCAAGGCGCTGGGCCTGTCGCCCGAGGACGTGGTGAATTCGCTGCAACGTCAGAACGTGAACCTCTCCGGCGGGCGGCTGAAAGAGGGGCGCAGCGAGTATTTGGTGCGGACGCTGAACGAGTTCGGCGACATGGAGCAGATTCGCGGCGTGATTGTGAGCACGGGGGCGGGCGGGCAATTTCGGCTGGATGAATTGGCGCGCGTGGAGATGGGATCGCGCGAACGCCACACGATCGTGCGGGTGAACGGTCAGGAAGTGGTGGAGCTGGCGTTCTACAAAGAAGGCAATGCGAACGTCGTCAAAGTCAGCGAGACGTTGCAGCGGTTCTTCGGATTTGTGAAGGGCGGCGATCCGCGCGAGCAGTTCCTGCGATTGACGGCGAAGTATATGCCGAATCTGCGGACGCAGGCGGCGCTCGAACAGCTCGAGAGCCAGAAGTTGATGGCGGACCGGCTGCGGACGCGGCTGCCGGACTATGCCACTCCGTTGATGATCACGGACCAGGCGCGATTCATCAAGGCGTCGATCCGCGAGGTGCAGGTGAGCGCGCGCGACGGCGGGCTGCTGTCGCTGCTGGTTCTTTTTGTGTTTTTGCGCGAGGTGCGCACGACGCTGATCATCGGCGTGGCGATTCCGATCTCGGTGGTGGCGACGTTTGTGCCGATGTTTATGGGCGGGGTGTCGATCAACATCATGTCGCTCGGCGGGCTGGCGCTGGGCATCGGGATGCTGGTGGACAATTCGATCGTGGTGCTGGAGAGTATTTACCGGTGCCGCGAAGAGGGCGACAGCATCATCGAGGCGGCCGAGCGCGGCACCAAGGAGGTGGCGGCGCCGGTGATCGCGTCCACGTTGACGACGATCGCGGTGTTTTTTCCGATTGCATTTGTGGAGGGGATCGGCGGGCAGATGTTCCGCGACCTGGCGCTGACGGTCACGTTTTCCTTGCTGGCGTCGCTGGCGGTGTCGCTGCTGCTCAATCCGATGATCGCATCGCGCGAGGGCATGCATCTGGCGTCGGCGCGGAGCGAATGGTGGCTGATCGCGGCGTATCGCGCGGGCCGCGGGTCTGGCCGATCGCGGAGCGGGGCGGCGCTGGGCTTGTTCAGCGCGGGCCGGTCGCGCGCGATTGAGGGCGTGCGCGGGGGCTGGGGCAACACGGCGGGTTGGGCGACGGGCAGGATTACGCGCGGGGCGAGTATCGAGAAGGCGATCGGCGTGTTGGCGATGCTGCCGTCGTTGGCGGTGTTCCTGGTATGGCTGATCCTGGAACTGGCCGCGGCGGTGGCGGTGGGTTTGGCCACGGCGTTCATTGCGATCTTCGGCGGGATATTCATGCTGGTGGGCCGTGCATTCAATCTTATCGCGCTGTATCCGCTGCGCCTGATGGGTTTCCTGGTGGATGGCGCGAAGACGGTCTACGAGAGGCTCTTGCGCGTGAGTCTTCGCGTGGGGCCGGTGGTGCTGCTGGTGATGTTCGGGCTGGCGGTGCATGCGGCGACCTTGCTGCCGAAGCTTGGCCGCGAGTTGATTCCTCCCATGAAGCAGGGGGAATTCAGCATCCGCATCGAAGCGCCGCCGGGTACGCGGCTCGAAGACACCGAGCGGCGCGCGGCGGTGATCGAAAAAGTGATCGAGGAATTTCAGGAAGTCGATACGGTGACGGTGCAGGTGGGGACCGACGACGCGAACGCGGGCGCGGAAGCGGGCGAGAACATCGCCAATCTGACGGTCAAACTCAAGAACCCGGACGAGACCGCGCGGTACCAGGACAAGATTATCGAGGATATGCGGCAACGCGTGATCGCGGTGTCGCCGGACCCCGTGACGTTCACACTGCCTTCGCTGTTCAGCTTCAAGATGGCGTTGGAGGTGCAGATATACGGCGAGGACCTCGATACGCTGCGCGATCTTGGGCGGGCGTCGCTGGCGGCGATCGAGGGCATCGAGGGTCTGCACGACACGGATCTGAGCCTCAAGCAGGGGTATCCGGAGGTCCACGTCGTGCTCGATCGCGAGCTGCTGGCGACGAAAAACATCGAACCCTTCAGCGTCGCGCAACTGCTGCGGACCGAAGTGCGCGGCGACATTGCGACGCGGTTCAATCGCGCGGGCGACAAGGTGGACATCCGCGTGCGCGCGGACCAGGACCGGATGACGAGTCTGGAGGACCTGCGCAATTTGTCGGTGGTGGATGGATTCCCGCCGACGCCGCTGTCGTCGGTGGCGCGCGTGGAAGTGGAGGAAGGCCCGAGCGAGATCCGGCGGATCGACCAACGGCAGGTCGTGTTGGTGACGGGGAACGTCGAAGGGCGCGACTTGGGGGGCGTGGCGCGCGAGGTGGATGCGCGGCTGAACCAGTTGAACTGGCCGACGGGGTACAGCTTCGTGCTGGGCGGGCAGAACCGCGAACTGGAGACCTCGTATAACGGATTGCTGTTCGCGCTCGCGCTGGCGATGTTCCTGGTGTACGTGGTGATGGCGTGCCAGTTCGAGTCGTTGTGGCATCCGTTCCTGATTATGTGCACGGTGCCGCTGGCGCTGATCGGCGTGGTGTATACGCTGGCGCTGACGCACATCAACGTGAGCGTGGTGGTGTTGATCGGCGGGATCGTGCTGGCGGGCATTGTGGTGAACGCGGCGATAATCATGGTGGACTACATCAACCAGTTGCGGCAGCGCGGCATGGAAAAGACCGAGGCTATCGTGCGTGCGTGCACGGCGCGGTTCCGGCCGATCGTGATGACACGGCTGACGTCGACGCTGGGCCTGATACCGATGGCGATTTCGACGGGCGAGGGCGCGGAGATTCGCGCGCCGCTGGCGATTACGGTGATGGGCGGGTTGGTATCGGACACGATTCTGATCTTGTTTGTGATGCCGGTTGTGTATCACCTGTTTGCGGGGCGGGACAAGAAATGAGACGACGGTTCTCGCTGCCCGAGTTCGCGATGAAGCACCCGGTCACGATCTCGATGATCGTGTTGAGCGTGGTGGGCTTCGGACTTATATCATTGACGCGGACCCCGGCGGAGTTCATGCCGCCGATGGAACTGCCGTTCCTCGGGGCCTTCATTCCGTATTTCGGGGCGACCCCGGCGCAGGTGGAGCAGGAGATCGCGATTCCCGCGGAAGGCGAGTTCCAGACGCTGCCGGGGATCAAGCATATGTCGACGAATTCGTCCAGCGACGGCGCCTTCATCGGGCTCGAGTTCGAGGGCGGAATCGACATGACACAGGCGCTGGCGGACGTGCGTGATCGGATCGAGCGATTGCGGCTGGTGTTGCCGGAGAACGCGGACCGGATTTTCGTGCGGCACTTCAAGCTCGAGAGTTTTCCGGTGCTGATGATCGGCTTGTCCAGCCACGGGGACTATGACCGCTTCGTGGACCTGGTGGATCGGGACTTGGTGCCGAAGCTGCAACGGATCGAGGGCGTGGCCGACATCGAACTGATGGGCTACGAAGAGAAATCGATCATGGTGGACATCGACCAGCAGGCGATGCTGGCGCACGGGGTGTCGCTGTACGAATTCATCATGAAGCTGACGATCGCCAACGTCGATATGGGCGTCGGGCAGTTATACGAAGGCGGCAAGAAATATTACGTGCGGGCCGAAGGCAAGATGGAGGGGATCGGGGACTACGCCGGCCTGCGGCTGAGCAATGGGCTGCATGTGAGCGATGTGGCCTCGGGCGGATTTCGCGCGCGCGAGGAGGAGGACTACCAGAGTATCGACGGGAACCGGCAAGTGTTCCTGATGATTACGAAGGACTCCTCGGCGAACACGGCCGAGACCTGTGCGAACACGATGAGGCAGTTGGAGTCGGTGTTGGCGACGCCGAAATTCAAAGGTTCGGAGACGCACGTTTTTTTTAATCAGGGGAAAATTATCGACGGCGCGCTGAAGGGGCTGAAGGAGGCGGCGCTGGTTGGCGCGGGGCTGTGCGTGCTGGTGGTGTTTTTGTTTCTGTGGCGCATCCGGCCGACGCTGGTGGTGGCGCTGTCGATTCCGGGATCGCTGGTGGTGGCGTTTTTGTACATGTATGCGACGGGGATGAGCCTGAACCTGATTACGATGATGTCGCTGATCATCGCGGTGGGGATGGTGGTGGACGATTCGATCGTGGTGATCGAGAACATATTCCGGCACCACGATCTGGGCGAGGACCGCTGGGAGAGCGCGCGCAAGGGCGCCTCCGAGGTCGCGCTGGCGGTGGTGGCGTCGACGGCGACGAGCATTGCGGTGTTTACGCCGGTATTTTTCATGAAGCAGGGTCAGATGTCGGTGATTATGAAGGAGTTCGCCACGCCGGTGGCGGTGTCGCTGACGGCGAGCTTGTTCATTTCGCTCACGGTGATTCCGCTGGCGATGTCGCGGTTGAAGTACCATCCGCGATCGCCGATGGAACGCTACCGGCAATGGCGGGAGTCGGGCGTGGAGCAGGCGGGGCGGATCGGCCGGGTGTTCAATCGGATTCAGCCGATCCGGTGGCTCGACGCGGTGTATTCGGTGGGGTTGCGGTGGTCCATTCAAAACCGGCTGGCGGCGTTGCTGGTGCTGGCGGGGTTCGTCGCGCTGACGATCGCGGTGCCGGCGCGCAAGATACAGTTCAAGGCCATGCCGGCGATGGACGGGCGCGTGGTGCTGGTGTCGGTCGAGCTCGACCCGAATTTTGACATGCCCAAGGCCGGCATGATGTTCAACGAGATCGAAAAATTGCTGGATGCGCGGCGCGAGGAACTCGGGATCAAGCATATTTTTAAGGACTACTCCGTGCGCGGGGGCGAGGTGCGGGCGTTTCTCACTCCACTGGAGGACTTGGCGCCGGGCGAGGATTTTCCGTATACGACGGAGCAGGTGCGCGACATTATTTGGGACATCGTGCCCGAGCGCGTGCCGGGAGCGCGGATCACGGTGGCGGAGGGCGGCGGCGGCTTCGACATGGGCAGCGGCGGCGGGCGCGGTTCGATTTCGCTGCGCTTGCGCGGCGACGATGCGGCGGCGATCGGGCGTTACGCGGACAAACTGGTGGCGGAGCTGGAGCAGTTGCCGGGGCTGACGGACGTGCGGCAAAACACGGAGCGATCGGAGCAGGAGATTCAGCTCAAGGTGGACAATGTGCTCGCGGAGAGGGCGGGCATTGATGCGTTGCAGGTGGCGCAGACGGTGGGGTTCGCGCTGATGGGCACGGAGCTCTCGCGCATCAAGCAGGGCTCGCGCGAGATTCAGGTGTGGGCGCAGTTCCAGGAGGCGGACCGGCGCGGGCGATCCAACTTGGACAACGTGATGCTGAGCGGGCGATCGGGCGCGCTGGTGGCGCTGAACCAACTCGTGACGATGCGCAAGGGGACGACGCCGCAGACGATCAACCGGCGCGACGGGAAGAATTTCGTGCTGGTGTCTGCGCAGGCGGCCGAGGGCGATCTGAAGCGGGCGATGTCGCAACTGAACAAAGTGGTGACGAATTTTGAGTTGCCGGTGGGGTATAGCCTGGATTACGGCGACGAGATCATGAATTTGCAGGAGGACCAGTATAATTTTGTTTCGACCCTGCTGATGGCGGTGCTGTTGATTTACATTGTGATGGCGGCGCTGTTCGAGTCGCTGGTGCTGCCGCTGTCGATTCTGACGTCCGTGCCGCTGGCGTTTCTCGGCGTCGTGTGGGTTGTGTATTTTGCGCACCTGCGCATGCCAAGCGTGGCGATGGACACGATTGGGTTCATCGGCTGCGTGCTGATGGTGGGCGTGGTGGTGAAGAACGGCATCGTGATCGTGGACCATGTGAACCAGTTGCGCAAGGAGGGTCTGGCGCGCTTCGAGGCGGTGATGCTCGGCGGGTCGCACCGATTGCGCCCGGTGCTGATGACTGCGCTGGCGACGATTCTGGGCGCCGCGCCGTTGCTTGCGCCGCTGATTTCGGCGCGCTGGGGCAGCCCGGCGACGATCAGCCTGGGCTGCGCGATGATCGGCGGGCTCATCACCGGGACCGTGCTGACCCTCTTTGTCGTGCCACTCTTTTACACGCTGGTGGACGATTTCCAAGGTTGGCTCGGCCGGTATTTCGGCGGGCTTCTAGGCCTTATGCGCGGCCGCCGGGCTCCATCCGATATCTCGGCGCCACAGGTCTAGGCGCCTCGCGAGTCCGAGGTTCCTGATCTCCGCGGTGCGCCGTTGCACCCGGCATTCGCCCATCCGCGAGTACACCGGCGCCATCCCTTGACAACCTAGAGAAACTCGTATAAGATTAATTTAATATATTACGTAGAGACGTTTATAAGGAGATGTAGTTATGATCTCGTCGTCACTCGTGGACGCACTGCGGCGCAAATCCCCTCGCGAGGCTGAGCGCCCGCGGTCCGTCTCACCAGGCCGGCGGGCAGCGGCCAGCGGGTTCGAGCGGTGCATGCACGAGCAGGGCCACAGAGGGAGGAGCCGGACCTTTCCGGATCGCGTCGTGCGTCGACCTGCGGTCGCCGTAGCGCTCGCCGCGATGCTGGCGATCGGATCGGACGGAACCGCCGTTGCAGAGCCACCGATCGAGTTGTCGGCGGTGGCCGGAGGCTCGGGTGGGTTTGCGATGAGCGGCCTCAACGTGGGCGACCAGCTGGGCTGGAGCGTGTCCGGGGCCGGGGACGTTAACGGCGATGGTCTTGCCGACGTGATCGTAGGCGCGCCCGAGGAGCGCGTAAACGGACGTGTGTTCTCGGGCCGGAGCTACGTCGTGTTCGGAAAGACCTCGACGACAAGAGTGAATTTGTTGGACGTGCGGGCAGGCGTGGGTGGTTTCGTGATCAATGGTTCGACAACTCGTCTGTGGCCGTCGGGCTACAGTGTCTCGGATGCCGGGGACGTCAACGGCGATGGCCTGGGTGACCTGATCGTTGGAGCGTGGGGAGCAGATGTCGGGACTATCTCGCTCGCGGGAAAGAGCCTTGTAGTCTTCGGGAAGACCGATACGTCGGCAGTGGACCTTTGGCAGGTCTCCAACGGTGTTGGAGGCTTTGCGATTGCCGGGATTGAGTACAATGATCGATCAGGTATAAGCGTCTCCGGGGCGGGAGATGTGAATGGAGACGGGTTTGACGATCTGATAGTGGGCGCGTTTTTTGCAGACGCCTATTCAGGTGAGTGTTATGTCGTCTTTGGCAAAGCCTCTCACGAAACGGTTCTCCTGTCGGATGTGGCACTGGGGACAGGCGGATTCATCATTATTGCGGCCACGGTGGGAGCCGGGATTGGCTATAGTGTTTCTGGGGCAGGGGATGTTAACGGCGATGGTCTGGCGGACGCGATAGTCAACTCTTTCCCGTGGCTTGGGGTGGGAGGCCCACCGGTGACTGCATGCCAATCGGTGGTTTTTGGCAAGCGGGACACCGCGGTTGTCGAGCTTTCCGAGGTCGCGGCCGGCATAGGTGGATTTGTCATCAATCGCGAACCGGACAGCGGCTGCGGATTGAGTGCGTCGGATGCGGGTGACGTCAATGGTGACGGCCTGGACGATGTGATCATCGGCAGCAGTGTGACCGATCGGGCGTATGTCGTGTATGGGCGGACCGGGACGGCTGCGGTGAATCTTGAGGATATTGTTCTCGGCGAGGGCGGATTCGCGATCGGAGGGCCTGAAGCCAACCAGGCCGGGTGGAGCGTGTCCGGCGCAGGAGATGTAAATCGCGACGGACTCGCCGACGTGATCGTGGGCGCGCCTTTCATGGGCGAGGGTGCTGTGTCTGATGAGGGGGCGGTACTGGCTGAAGGGCATAGTTACGTCGTGTATGGAAAGACTGGGAGCGAGGCAGTCAATCTGTCGAGCGTGTATATCGGCGAAGGCGGCTTTGCGATGATTGGGATTACCCCCGTGGATGCTTCGGGGTGGAGTGTATCCGGGGCGGGCGATGTGAACGGAGACGGATACGACGACGTCGTCATCGGGGCGTGGGCCGCAGGGCACGTTGCGGGAGAGAGCTATGTGGTGTTTAGTCCGGCGGCGCCGCCTCCGCCGGTGGACACCGATCAGGATCTGCTGGAAGACTCCGCTGAGACGAATACGGGGACCTTCGTGGATGAGACGGACACCGGCACGAATCCTCTGGATCCGGATTCGGACGATGACGGGGTCATGGACGGCATCGAAGTCGACCTTGGAACGGATCCGAATGATCCCTTGGATTTCCCGGTCTTGCCCTTGAGGTTCCGCATGGCTTTGGCCGTAGTGCTTGCGTGGGCCGCGATGGTCGCGCTGTTGCCCTCGACGCGAAAGATCGCGGCGAGGTAGTGTCGCGCGGCAAGCACCGGCCGCCGATTGCGATTCTTTCGAGTAGGTCTTGATGGGGTGCTTCGGCTAAGCGGCACCGTCACGGTATCCGAAGTTTAGTCGTAAATGGATGCGATGATCCGTCGATCTCGTTAGCGCCCACTGCGGGTGTTACACTACGTGTTCCGTACCCGGGGCGAACTTGTGGCAGTTGGCGGATTTATGCTAAGGTTTATCGTTTTTCGCCTGTAAATCTGGACTTTTCTTCGGTGGTGGCTCCCCGTGTCGCGGCGTAGAAGGAGAGTCGGTGTGCGCGTACCGTTGATTGCGGCCAATTGGAAGTTGAACAAGACGATTGGCGAGGCGTCTGAATTTGTGCGGGCGTTGGCTCCGAAGGTGCAGGGTGCGCAGGGCGTCGAGGTGGTGATTTGCCCGCCGTACACTGCGATTGCGGCGGTGGTGCAGGGTGCGGGGGGGTCGGCGATTGCCGTCGGCGGGCAGGATTGCTATTCGAGGGCGAACGGCGCGTTCACCGGCGAGGTGTCGGCTCCGATGTTGAAAGACGCCGGGTGCCGGTGGGTCATTGTCGGGCACAGCGAGCGGCGGCAGTTTTTCGGCGATACGGATGAGGTGGCGAACGCGAAATTGCGCGCGGCGCTGGCCGCGGGCTTGCGGGTGATATTTTGTGTCGGCGAGACGCTGGACGAGCGGACGAAGGGCGACATGGATTCGGTGTTGCGCCGTCAGGTGCTGCATGGCCTGAAGGGCGCGACGGACGCGGACCTTGCGCGGATGGCGCTGGCGTATGAGCCGGTGTGGGCGATTGGCACGGGCGTGACGGCGTCGCCGGAGCAGGCGGACGAGGCGCAGGGATTTGTGCGGGCGCTGGTGCGCGCGCAGTTTGGTGAAACTGCGGCGGAGTCGCTGCGGATTCAATATGGCGGGTCGGTGAATCGGGACAATGCGGCGGACTTGCTCTCGCGGCCGGAAGTGGACGGCGCGCTGGTGGGCGGGGCGTCGCTCGAGGTGGAGAGTTTCGCGGCCATAGTGGCGGCGGGCGCGGCGGAAACTGCGCGCGCTGCGCGATAAAGGACGGGTTGATTCATGATGGACAGAATTCTTTCGTGGGACACGCTGTGGAACGTATTGCTGGTGATGTATGTGCCGGCGTGCCTCGGGCTGGTGTTGATTGTGCTCTTGCAGAAGGGCAAGGGCACGGGCTTCGCGGGCGCCTTCGGCGGCGGGGCGGGTCCGGGATCGGAGACGGTGTTTGGTCCGCGCGCGGGCCAGACGCTGCCGGTGAAGCTGACGTATCTGGCGGCGATTATTTTCGTGTTGATTTCGCTGAGCATGTCGATGATAGCGAGCTACGTGGGCCGGGGCCGCGCGCCGGAGCTACTGGACGATGGGGGGGCTGGGCCTGCGGCGACCTCGACGGGTCTGGAAGATCTGGGTATTGGCGGTGGCAGGCAGGGCGCGGCGGAGAGTGGTGCTGCGCCGGTGCTAGCGCCGGCGGAAGTCGCGCCCGAAGCGGCCGCGCCGGGGCAGACTCCTGCGGCGGATGCCGGGGCGACTCCCGCGGAAGCGGCACCCGCGGAAACGCAGGCCCCGAATTAATTGGGCCGCGGGTTGGAAGCATAAGACTTTCGAGCACGAGCGCGATTGCGAGTGGTCATGACGGTGAAGCTTTCCTCCGTGGAGAATGAGAATATAGTGAGTGGCTTGCGAGCCGGTGCGCGGGGAAGTTGAGGTTGCTTCGCCGGCCGCGATGGGTTTCCCGCCGCGAAAGTGGGCCGGTGGCCGCGGCCTCCTCGCGATGGCGGGGGTGGGTGTAGCGGATTCTCGGAGTGGCACGATTACGGGCACGACGCGGGTTACGATAGGGGTGAGGGTTCGTTTGGGAAGTTAGGGGGCCTGCGCATGGACGAGATACTTGTTCGAGGGGGCATACCGCTGCGGGGGCGGGTGGTCGTGCGCGGTGCGAAGAATTCGGCGTTGCCGTTGATGGCGGCGGTGGTGGCCGCTCAAGAGCCCTGTGTGCTGCACAATGTGCCGTGTCTGCACGACATCTTTACGATGGACAAAATCCTGACGTCGATGGGCATGGGCATCGACTTCACTGGCCAGACGATGACGCTGGACCCGACGACGCTGAATTCGAGCGAGGCCGCCTACGAACTCGTGCGCAAGATGCGGGCGTCGTTCTTCGTGTTGGGGCCGCTGTTGGCGCGCTATGGCAAGGCGAAGGTCTCGCTGCCGGGCGGGTGCGCGATCGGCGAGCGGCCGGTGGACATTCATTTGAAGGGCCTCACGTCGCTCGGCGCGGAAATACGCATAGAGGACGGGTATGTGGTGGCGCAGGGAAAATTGTGCGGGGCCAATGTCGGGCTGGATTTCCCGAGCGTGGGCGCGACGGAAAACCTGATGATGGCGGCGTCGACGGCGGACGGCGTGACGCGGCTGAACAATGTCGCGCGCGAGCCGGAGATTGTGGATCTCGCGGAGTTTTTGAACGCGATGGGCGCGCAGATTTCCGGCGCGGGCACGGACCTGATCACGATTGTGGGCGTGAAGGAGTTGAAGGGCGCGGTGCACGAGGTGATTCCCGACCGGATCGAGGCGGGGACTTTTTTGATTGCCGGGTTGGCGACGCGTGGCGACGTGACTGTGGCGAAGGCGAACGCGAGTCACCTCGAGCAATTCCTGGACAAGCTGCGCGAGATGGGCGCGACGGTCGAGACGCGCGGCAGCGATATCCGGGCGACCGCGCCGAATGGGTTGGTGTCGAAGGACGTGTCCACGCAGCCGTATCCCGGTTTTCCGACGGATTTGCAGGCGCAGATGATGACGCTGATGTGCATATCGCAGGGCACCAGCGTGATCCGCGAGTCGGTGTTCGAGAACCGCTTTATGCAGGTCGCCGAATTGCGGCGCATGGGCGCGGACATCGAGGTGCAGGGCAACACGGCGATCGTGCGCGGCGTGTCGGGCCTGTCCGGCGCGCCGGTGATGGCGAGCGACCTGCGCGCGAGCGCGGCGCTGGTGATTGCCGGGCTGATCGCGAGCAAGGGCGAGACGCGGATTGCGCGCGTGTATCACATCGATCGCGGCTACGAGCGGATCGAGGAGCGGCTGGCGTCGCTGGGCGCGGACATCAAGCGGCTGCGGGAGTGATTTAGGCCAGGACGAAACGTCGAGTGGCCGGCCGGAGAGATTGCTTCGCCGGCCGCGGGTCGGGACCGCCCCGGCAGTGTAGACTGGCATCGCGGCCTCCTCGCAACGACGGGGCTTTTGTTTTTCTTTTCTTCAAGAAGTACGAACAGGTAGAGCGTGGCGTGAAGCGAATCAGTGTCCAATCGAATGAATCCTTTGAGGCTGCGGTGGCGCAGTTGTGTCACGCCGTGGCGCGGCCGGACGCGGACCGGGTGATCTTGGAGAAGGCCGAGGCGGCGCGGGCGATTGTGAGCGCCGTGCGCGAGTTGGGCGACGACGCGGTCGCGGATTACACGAAGCGCTTTGACGGCGCAGACTTGCGGCCGGATCAATTTGAAGTGACTTCGGCGGAGATCGACGCGGCGATGGGGAGTGTCGAGCCGGAATTGATCGCGGCGTTGCGGCGCGCACACGAGAATATCCGGCGATTTCACTCGAGGAACCTGCGGCAGTCGTGGGAAGAGACGCTCGAGGACGGGACTGTGCTGGGGCAGCGGATCGCGCCGATCGCGAGCGCGGGCGTGTACGTGCCGGGCGGGAAGGCGTTTTATCCTTCGTCGGTGCTGATGAACATCGTGCCGGCGCGCGTGGCGGGTGTGGAGGAAATCGTGATGGTCTCGCCGCCGTCGTACAAGGGCGGTATTCATCCGGTGGTGCTGGCGGCGGCGCGGATCGCGGGCGCTACGCGCGTGTTTCGCGTGGGCGGTGCGCAGGCGATCGCGGCGCTGGCCTACGGCACAAAGACGATTCCGCAGGTGCTGAAAATCACCGGGCCGGGCAATACGTACGTGACCGCGGCGAAGAGCCTGGTGCGCAGCATTGTCGATATCGACATGGAGGCGGGGCCGTCGGAGGTCGTGGTAATCGCCGATGCGCATGCGAATCCGAGATTAGTGGCGGGCGAGTTGCTCGCGCAATCCGAGCACGATGAGGAAGCGACAAGTATTTTGATTACGACTTCGGCCGCGTTGTGCGACAAGGTCGCCAAGGCGATCGACGAGGAAATGAAGACCTTGTCCCGCCGGGAGATCATAGAGAAGTCACTCGCCGCGAACGGTGCGATGGTGGTGGTGCGCGATTTGGACGAGGCGGCGCGGCTGTCGGACCTGCTGGGGCCCGAACATCTTGCGATTTATACGAAAGAGCCGCGTGCGGTGTATGCGAAGATCGGCGCGGCGGGGAGCATCATGCTGGGCGAGGCGACGACGGTGGTGCTCGGCGACTATTACGCCGGGCCGAACCACATTTTGCCGACGGGGCGCCGCGCGCGGTTTGCCAGCCCGCTGACGGCGGAGAATTTCCGGAAGGTATCGAGCGTGATCGAATTTACGCGGGAGCGCGTGAAGCAGGTGGCGCCGGACGTGTTGCGGCTGGCGCGTGCCGAGGAATTGACCGCGCACGCGCGCGCGATTGAGATGCGCCAATGAAGTATCAGCGCGAGTTGTTGAAGCCTGTGACGGGCTACGTTCCCGGCGAGCAGCCCAAGCCGGGCGAGCGCATCATCAAGCTCAACACGAACGAGAACCCGTATCCGCCGACGCCCCGCGTGATGGAGGCGATCGCGGCGCTGGGTGCGGACGGCCTGCGGAGGTATCCCGACCCGAACGCGGTTGAACTGCGGAAGACCGCGGCGGAGTTGTACGGCTTCGCGGGGCCGGAGTGGGCAATCGCGGGCAACGGGTCGGACGAACTGCTCGCGATGATTGTGCGGACGTTTAGCGATCCCGGCGACACGATTTGGTCGGCGTACCCGACGTATTCGCTGTACGACACCTTGGTGACGCTGCACGGTGCGAAGTACGCGAGCGTGGACCTCGACAAGGACTTCCAAATGACGCCGGAGTTCTACACGCGCAAGGGCCGCGTATTTTTTCTCGCGCGTCCGAATGCGCCGAGCGGGGTGTCATCGCCGAAGTCGGAGGTCGAGAAGTTTTGCCGGAGTTTCGACGGGCTGGTCGTGATCGACGAGGCCTACGCCGATTTTGACGAAGACGACTGCATGGATTTTCCGCGGCGCTTTGAGAACGCGATCGTGACGCGGACGTTTTCAAAGTCCTATGGCCTTTGCGGATTGCGCGCGGGGTTGGCCTTTGCGCGGCCGGAGATCATCGCGGAGCTGATGAAGACGAAGGATTCGTACAACATGAGCGCGGTGAGCCAGGCGGGGGCGACGGCGGCCTTGCGCGATCAGGCGCACATGCGCGCGAATCGCGCGAAGGTCATTGCGACGCGTACGCGGATGACGGAGCAGTTGCGGCAGATTGGGTTTGTCGTGCCGGAGTCGCGGGGGAATTACGTGTTGGCGCGGTGGAATGGACGGCCTTCGGCGAAGGAAGTTTTCGGCGGGCTGCGCGAGCGGAGGATTGTTGTGCGGTATTTCGAGGGGCGCGGACTGACCGATGCGATGCGGATTTCGGTTGGGACGGATGCCGAGACGGACGCGTTGTTGGCGGCGATTCGGGAGATTGTGAAGTAGCGGGCGAGTCCAGTTCAGCCGTCCCTCCGGGACTGGAATTTTTTCTAGGACCGAGACCCGCCGTTAAAACGGCGGGCTACTATCATGCCGCCCCTCCGGGGCTCAGCGCGAAGTCCCTCAGAAATCGCAACGATTCGGCCGGAACTATCTGAGGACTCCTACGGAAATCGCAACGATTCGGCCGGAACTATCTGAGGACTCCTACAGAAATCGCAATGATTCGGTCGGAACTATCTGAGGACTCCTGCGAAACGTCCCGCGCTTTCTGCGGCTCTCGCCGCCGGACTATTCTGGTTTGAATCCGGGTTACACTGGGCACGGGAGGACTCTGTCATGGCACACAAGGGAGCGGTGGTCATCACCGGGGCATCGACGGGGATGGGCGAGCATTGCGCGCTGGGGCTGGCGGCGCGGGGGTATCGCGTGTTCGCGGGCGTGCGGAAGGCTGCGGATGGGGACGCATTGAAACGGCGCGCCTCGGGATTACTCGAACCGCTTATCATCGACGTGGTGAGCGAGTCGGGCGTACGGGAGGCTGCTACGGTAGTGGAGCGGTCGCTCGGTGGCGAGCCGCTGATGGCGCTATGGAACAATGCCGGGATTACGGTGAATGGTCCGCTTGAGTTTTTGGCGCTGAACGATTTGCGGCGGCAGCTTGAGGTGAATGTGATCGGGCAGGTGGCGGCGACGCAGGCTTTTCTGCCGATGATCCGGAAGTCGAAGGGCCGGATTCTCATTACGGGATCGATCGGCGGGTTCTTCACGACGCCGATGCTCGTTCCCTACTGCATGTCGAAGTACGCGATGGAGGCGATGGCGGACGGGCTGCGGCGGGAGTTGCGGCCCACGGGGGTGCGGGTGGTATTACTTGAGCCGGGCGGCATCCAGAGCAAGATTTGGGAGAAGGGCATTGGCGAGAGCGAGGTTTTCTTGAAGAACGCGCCTCCGCAGATGATGGAGGTGTACGGGTGGCTTGTGCAGGCCTTGCAGCGGCTCGCTCCGAAGATGGCTAGGGACGCGAAGCCGCCTCAGGAAGTGCTCGATTGCGTGATTCACGCGCTCGAATCGCCACGGCCGAAGACGCGCTATCGGATGGGGCACAACTCTACTGCGCAGAAGATTATCGCTAGCCTGCCGGATCGCGTGCAGGACGCGCTGGTTGCGAAAATGATGGGCGGGTAGTATCACCTAAGAGCGGAGTGGGCCGTATCAGGGGGAACGAACCCCGATTACGAGCACGATTACGAGCACGAACTGGGCACGCGCGAGCGGGTGGCGATGCATCGGTGAGTTCGCGGGTTGGGTTCTGTAGGATACGCTTTCCTGATCTGAGTTGGGAATTGTGGAGCGTGGACGTGCATCGATTTTTGTTGTTTGCGGCGGTGGCGGTGGTGCTTTGCGGCTGCGGCGCTTCGCGTGACGTCGTGGTCGTCATCAGTCCGCACGGTATGGATGTGGGGAAGGACTACGAGGCGCGGTTCGAGGCGGCGCACCCCGGCATCGACGTGCAGTGGCTCGATATGGGATCGCAGGAGGTGTATAGCAAGATCAGCGCGGAGCGGAACCGGCCGGCGTGCGACGTGTGGTGGGGCGCGCCGAGCACGATGTTCATGCAGGCGGCGAAGGAGGGCTTGCTGGAGGCGTATCGGCCGAGTTGGTCGGACGCGATGGCGCCGGCGGACAAGGACGCGCAGGACCGCTGGTACGGAATTTATCAGACGCCGCTGGCGATGTTATTCAATACGCGCACGTACACGCGCGCCGAGGTGCCGCAGACCTGGGATGAATTGCTCGATCCGAAGTGGACGGGGAAGATCACGATCCGCAAGCCGCTGGCCTCGGGCACGATGCGCACGTTTATCGGCGCGATGGTCCTGCGCGCGGAAAGCGAAGACGCCGGTATCGAATGGTTGAAGAAACTCCACGCGCAGACGAAGAGCTATCAGGAGACGCCGCAACTGCTCTTCGACAACCTCAAGCGCAGCGAGGACTTGATCAGCGTGTGGATCATGCCGGACGCGGTGTTGCAGCGCGAGCGGAACGGGAGCCCATTCGACTTTTATTTACCGAAACCCACGCCGGTCCTCACGGAAGCGATCGCGATCGTGAAGGGTGCGCCGCACCGGAAGAATGCAGAATTGTTTTACGAGTTCGTGACGACGGCGGACGCGCTGGTGCACCAGGCGGAGGCCTACGCGAAGGTCCCGGCGCGCAAGGACATCGATCCGAAGCGGCTGCCGGCGTGGATCGCGCGAGAGACGATCGAGCCGATGGCGATTGACTGGGAGAAGTTCGCTGGGCAGGAGCAGAAATGGATGGAGCGCTGGGAAAAAGAGGTATACAGCGCGCGATGAGTTCGGTCCGGCTCGATCATGTGTCCAAGGTGTACGCCGAGGGCGGCGGCGTGCGCGATTTTTCGGTGGAGATCGCGGACGGGGAATTTTTTGCGTTCCTCGGCCAGAGCGGTTGCGGGAAGACGACGACGCTGCGCGTGATCGCTGGGCTTGAACAACCGGATCGCGGGCGCGTGTATTTCGACGGGCGCGACGTGACGGAGTTGCCGCCGGAGAAGCGCGACGCGGCGATGGTGTTTCAGAATTATGCGTTGTTTCCGCATATGAACGTGGGGGAGAACGTGGCGTTTGGCTTGAAGGCGCGCAAGACACCGAAGCGCGAGATCGCGCGGCGCGTCGGCGAGGCGCTCGAACTGGTGCAACTGAGCGGGATGGAGCGCCGCGCGGTGACGGAGTTGAGCGGGGGGCAGCAGCAGCGGGTCGCGCTTGCGCGGGCGATCGTGGTGCAGCCGAAGATTCTTCTGATGGATGAGCCGCTGAGTAATTTGGATGCGGAGCTGCGCTACTCGACGCGGCGGCAATTGGCGGAGTTGCAGCGGCGCTTGAAAATCACGGCGATTTACGTGACCCACGACCAGGAGGAGGCGCTGGAGTTGGCACACCGCATCGCGATTATGCGCGAGGGCGTCGTCGAGCAGATCGGGACGCCTGAGGATGTGTTGGACCGGCCGGCGACGCCGTTTGTGGAGAGTTTTTTGGAGCGTCAGCGGCGGTTGATGCGGAAGTAGTGGCCCGGGGGTTTTCTGGGACGCTCCGATTCATTCTTCATCGGCCGGAGGCCGATGCTACGGGGGCCGGTTTCATTTTCCATCGGCCGATGGACTGCGGACGAGGCGCCGGTTCCAGAACGTCGGGAGATTGGTTCATTCTTCATCGGCCGGAGGCCGATGCTACGGGGGACTACGCGCCACGGGGGCCGCGCCTAGGGTGGGTCGATCTGGTATTATTCTAACGGGGGAATAGAGCGTGGCCACCAGTATCGCGCAGCAATTCGTCGCGGCCGTTCAGGCCAACCACGAGTACATTCCGGTGCATATTTCATCGCTCCGGGTGGATTCGATCACGGGCTTTGATTTGTATTTGCAGGTGCGTCCGGGCGAGCCGGTGGTGTTGTATGCCGAGCGGAACACGCCGTTTGGCGAGAAGAGCCGGCGCCGCTTGCAGGAGAACCGGGTCGAGTGCCTGTACATTAGCGGGTCGCAGCAGGGGTCGTATCGCGCGTATCTCGAGAGTCATCTCCCGGCGATTTTGCAGGACCCGTCGATCGGGACGGAGGCGAAGAGCGAGATTTTATATGCGTCGGCGCACGGGTTGATGCAGGACATCTATGAGAACCCGGAGATGGCCGGCGCGCTGGGGCGCAGCCGCGACCTCGCGAAGAACACGATACAGTTCATGTACGGTCAGCGCCGCGCGTTGCGCCATCTGATCGAGACGGCGTCGACGGACTACGAGTTGTACACGCACTCGGTGAATGGTTTCGTGCTGGGGATTGGGCTGGCGCTGCGCGCGGGTGTGGGCACGCCGAAGGAACTGGCCGCGTTTGGCACGGGCGCGATGCTGCGGGACTTGGGGATGACGCAGGTGCCGGTGTCGATCCGGGAATCGCCGGGCAAGCTCACGGTGAGCCAGTTCGATCTGCTCAAGCGGCACACGGAGATCGGCGAGGAGATGGTGGCGGGACTGGGCGAAACGAACCGGCTCACGCTCGGCGTCGTGCGGCACCACCATGAACGCGCGGACGGGACCGGTTACCCGGATCGGCTTGAGGGCACGGGGCTTCAGCCGCTGTTTCGGGTGATTGCGATTGCTGATACTTTTGACGCGTTGACGACGCGCCGGCGGCATCAGCGGGCGATGGGCAGCTTCGAAGCGCTGCAACTTATGAGGCTGCGGATGGCGGGGGAATTGGATTCGGTGTTGCTGGAGGTGTTTGTGAGAATGATGGGGAACCCGGAGGCGGCGAAGGCGTCTTAGATGGGGTCACTGGCGCGAAACGATGGAGGGAAATACAAATGCATTGAACAGAAGGTAACGAAGAGAACGAAGACGGTCAAGGGCAAGAGCATTGTAAGGTCAAGAGCGAGGGCATTGTAAGGTCAAGATCAAAGCCAAGAACAAGAACAAGAACAAGAACTAAGGGCAAGGGCAAGAACAAGGACAAGGACATAGTAGGGTCAAGGGCGGAATGGGTACTTATTCTTCTGTTAGCGCTGATTTTTCTTGTCAGATGGAGTTGCTATTCGGGGCAGTCGGCCAGGATTTCTGCGGCGGCGCTGGTGCCTAGGCGGGAGGCGCCGGCTTCGAGCATGGCGCGCGCGTCGCGGAGGGATCGGATTCCGCCTGCTGCCTTGACGCCGAGGCGATCGCCGACGGCGTCGCGCATGAGGCGGACGTCGGCGACGGTCGCCCCCGCGGGGGCGAATCCTGTCGAGGTCTTCACGAAGGCTGCGCCGTTCTCCGCGGCGAGGCGGCAGACGATCAGCTTCTCGTCCTGCGAGAGATACGCCGTTTCGAGAATCACTTTTACGGGCGCGGCGCCTGCGGCGCGGACGATCGCGCGGATTTCCTTGGCGACGTAGTCGTGCGCGCCGGACTTGAGTGCGCCGATGTTGATGACCATGTCGATTTCGGCCGCGCCGCTGCGTACGGCCTCCTCGGTCTCGGCGACCTTGATGAGGGCGGTGTTCACTCCGAGGGGAAATCCGATCGTGGCGTTTACCGCGACGCCGGTCTGCGCGAGGCGCTTGGCGCAGTACGTGACCCACGCGGGATTGACGGTGACCGCGAAAAGCCCAAGCCTTGCCGCTTCGTCGCAGAGCTCCGCGATGTCGAGCTGCGTCGCGTAGGCCTTCACTTGGGTGTGGTCGATGGTCTTGGCGAGCGCTGCGCGCGTGGTCGTTGCAAGATTCTGGATTTGTGCCGGCATGGGGGCCCTGCGCGGGGATGGTGGTCCGCGGATGTGAATATTCCGCTTTGCGGCGCGTGGCGTCAAGTCTGGGGGCGAATCGCCGACTTAGGCCGGAATTCTGTCGTCAATCGTCTCGGCGCTGCCGACTTGGCAATGCCGCGATCCTGAGCGCTCCCGGGGCATCGCGCGAGTGGAGGAAATCGGCTTGCAAAATCCAGTAATACTGATAAAAGAAACGTATTTTCCTCACGCACGAAAAGTTTGCATTGACAATTTAGTGATCCTCGCGTAAATTTCACGACTGTCAACGATTCGCTCGGCGGGTCGCCGAGTTTCTCAAGGGGACAGGGGGAATCATTCTATGTGGACCAAGAGTCGAAGTGGGCGGGCGTGTGTCGCCATCGCGGGCGCGCTGGCTTGGGCGGGAGCAGTCAGCTCCGGCGCTCAAGCGGAGACGGTCTATTACTACGAACCGCATACCGGAAATTTGGAGGCGGTGGACACGGCCGATCCCGGCCGGCACGCGTCGCTGGGCGCGCCGCAAGCGAGGATCGGCGGCAGCGCCCGTGGTGGCGCCGTTACATACAACATTACATACATTGACGTGGTGAACAATACCGATGTCGGGTTCGACGATTCGACGCTGGGCGCGACGCGGCAAGCGACGTTGCAAGCGGTGCTGACGTATGTGGATGACATATTGAACGAGACGACGGGCGCGTCGATCGACGTGACGGTGAATAATTCAGAAACCGATGGCAGCGTATTTCTGGCGTTTGCAGGCACGTACTTCAGCGGTGCCGCAGGATTTATGAATGGATTTTGTTTCCAACATATCACGACGGGAACTGACCCGGACGGAACCGTCGAGGACATCTTCATGACCGTTGACTTTGGATTCAACTGGAATAGCGACACGGGTCCGGTCGGTCCGACGGAGTTTGATCTCTTCACCGTGCTGCTTCACGAGATTACACACGGCATCGGATTCCTCGGGCTGACCGGGTCGAATGGTAACAGCGTGGTGTTGCCGGCCGGGAATCCTGGCCAGTATTCGGTACTGAATCAGAACACGCAGTTGGATGACGCTAACCCGGTGGGCACGGGATCGTCGACGCCGCTTTGGACGACCGCGGGCGGGGCGAGTTATGTGGGGACGGTGGGGAACCTTACCAGTGCACGGCTGGTATTTACGGGAGCGAACGCGGTGGCGGCGTATGGGAGCAATCCGACGATTTACTCCCATAACCCTTACACATCAGGCTCGAGTCAGAGTCACTGGGGGAACGATCTCATCAATCTCGCGGTGATGCCGGCTTCTCTTTCGAACAATGTCGAGAACCGCTCGTATGCCGCTTTTGAGATCGGGGCGCTGAAGGATCTCGGTTACTCGAACGCGTCGGCCGGTCCGCCGGCCTCTCCGGATCCGGATCAGGATCTGCTTACCGACGCCGAAGAGTTGATCGAAGGAACAGACCCGAACGATCCTGACACCGACGGTGATGGCGTGTTGGACGGCATCGAGGTGGATTTGGGGACGGACCCTCTCGATAATCTTGACTTCCCAATATTGCCGCTCGGTGTGACCTTGGGCCTCGTGGCGGCGATGGTTGCTGCGGGCGCCGTAGTGCTCGTGCGGGTGAGGCGCAAGGCTTCACGCGCGCGATAGCGAATCGGGCGTCTGTTAGAATCTACGGGCGGGACCTCAGGGTCCCGCCCGATTTTTTTGACGCGAGAGGCGGATGGCGTGCGCGAGGGAATTGAGCGCGTGGGGCATATCGGGCTGTTGACCGCATGGTCCGCGGCGGCGGCGGTGTTGGGCGCTCTTGTCTGCGCAACGGCCCCGGCGGACGGCGCGGAGCCGGCGCCGCTGGTGCGCACGCACCGCGCGATGGCGACGGAGTGGAGCATTACGGCGTATCCGCGCGAGGGCGAGCGGGTGGAGGCGCTCGGCGCGCTGCTGGACGAAATGTTCGAGGGCGTGGATCAGCTTGAGCGCGTCATCAGCGAATGGAAGCCGGACAGCCAGACGAGCTACGTGAACAATCACGCGGCCGAGGGGCCGGTTCGGGTGGCGACGGACTTGATGGATTTACTCGTCGCGTCCAAGGATTTTTACGAGCGGACTGGCGGCGCCTTCGATGTTACGGTGGGGCCGCTGTCTAAATTGTACGGCTTCTACGACGGCCGGGGGCATGTGCCGACGGCGGAAGAATTGAGCGAAGCGCTCGGGCGGGTCGGTATGAATAAAGTGAAACTCGATCGCTCGGCGGGGACGGTCCGATTCGAGACTGCGGGGATGCGCCTGGATTTTGGGGGCGTGGGGAAGGGATTTGCGATCGACCGTGCGGTGGCGCAGCTTCGAGCGCGCGGGATCACGCGGGCATTGCTCAGCGCGGGCACCAGTAGCGTCTACGCGATGGGGACGCCGCCGGGCGAGCCGGGTTGGAAAGTCCATATTCGACACCCTTATAATGAAGGTGAATCCGTCGCAACGCTGACATTGGCGGATGAGTCGTTATCGACCTCCGGTTGTTACGGAAATCTGCCGGAAGTGGATGGCGTGGGGATATGCAACGTTTTCGATCCGCGGACGGGCCAGGCGCGCCACGGGATCGTGAGCGCGTCGGCGATTGCGCCGACGGCGACGGAGACCGAGGCGCTGGGCAAAGCGTTTTTGATTCTGGGCGTGGACGAGGCGCGGAAGTATTGTGAGCGAAATCCGGGCCGGCGGGCGGTCTTGGTGCCGGAAGCGCCGGGGACCGGCGTAAACGTGGTGTGGATTGGGCCGCAGACGGGCCCCTGAGCCGAAGGAGCGGGCGATGAATCGCAGGCAATTCTTGAAGACCGCGGGCGTGGGCGCCGGCGTGGCGCTGGCGGCGACCCAGGTGCGCGACATGCGCGCCGAGACGCAAAAGGTCCGCGTCGGGTGCATCGGCACGGGCGGCCAGGGCGGCTTCCACCTGCGCACGGGCCTGGCGGGCGCGCAGAACATCGAAGTCGTCGCGGTGTGCGACGTGTACAACCTGCACCAGGAAGCCGGCTGGAAACTGGCCGGCGGCGAGACGCGTAAAGTCGGCCGGTACTTTGACTACCGCGAGATGCTCGACAAGGAAGAGCTCGATGCGGTGGTGATTGCTACGCCGCTGGTCACGCATTTCCCGATCACGATGGATTGCCTGGACGCCGGCAAATACGTGTTCTGCCAGAAGACTTTGTGTTACACGATCGACGACGCGCGAAAGATCGTGGAGAAGTGCCACGCGACCGGGAAGTTCTGTCAGGTCGGGCACCAACGGCGATACAACCCGAAGTACAACGTGGCCCTGTGGCGCCAACGTGAGCAAGGCCTGATGGGCCGGATCAACCACATCACGATGCAGTGGCACCGGAACAATCCGTGGCGCCGCTTTGTGGATGCGTCGCAGACGCTCAGCCCCGAGGAGCAGAAATACATCACGGACATCGAGCGGCACCTGAACTGGCGGTTGTATAAAGACACGTCGGGCGGCCTGATGACGGAATTGACGACGCACCAAGTGGACGTGGCGAATTGGTTTATGGGCACACCGCCCGCGCGCGTGTATGGCACGGGCGGGCTCGACTACTGGCGCGACGGCCGCGAGATCGAGGACAACGTAGCGCTGGTGTACGAGTACGACCTGAAGGCGGGCGACCAAGGCTTCTCGGCGATCGCGGCGCGCCATCCGTACATGAACAAACGCACGATGAACCAGGCGTATACCGTGCGCGCGGTGTTCACGAGCACGACGGCGACCGGCAAGCGCGGCGCTTCCGAGCTGTACCAGGGCGACAAGGGGTCGGTGGATCTGACCGAGGAAGATGGCTGTTTCATCTTCGGCGAGCCTGCATACGACGCGGACATGCAGGCGATGGCGGCGTACACGGCGCAGTCAGCCGGCGAGGCCGCTCGGGACGTGACGTCCGGAAAGTCGCGGCAGATTTCGACCGACGCGTTCAAGAACGGTTGGCCGATCTTGGTGCTCAATGAGAAGACAGCCGACCAGCTTCAATTTGAGGCCTTTGGTCGTGACGTCATGAATAATACGCCACCGAAGGCGAACCAGATGGTTGGGTTGATGACGGCGATCGCCGGCATTTCGGCGATGGAATCCGTCCGCGGCGGCGGCAAGGTGGTGGAGATCGATCCGAAGTCGTATGCCTTCGATTTCGAGACGCCGGACGCCTACCGCTACGAGAATTGGGAAGGGCCTGCGCCCGCGCAGCAGCAGACCTCCGCGTCATCGACCACAACGACGGGCGTTTGACCGGCATTTGCAGTCCGGCGCGAGACGCCGAATGCGGGTCGCGTGTGTGATCCGAAAACGAACCAGGAGCACTGACAGTGACGATTAAATCGATGGCGCGCTTCGCGCCGATGGCGATGTTGATGGCGGCCGCGGGCTGCTCGGATCCGACGGCGGACAAGACGGCCGCCAAGATGAGCGCGCCGGCGGGTCCGGCCGTGGCAGCGCCTGCTCCGGTCGCCGCGCCGGCGGGAACTACGGATCCTGCGCCCGCGCCGGCAGCGGCGGTGTATGCGTTCAACGGCGACAATAGCTCGGTCGGTTTTGAGGGATACAAGGTGACCGGCGCGCATACCGGTGGCTTCCCGAAGTTTGACGGGAAAGTGAAGGTGCCGGATGGCGACGTGACCAAGGGCCAGATCGAACTCACGATCGACATGAAGGCGACCTTCTCGGATGATCCGGGCTTGACCAAGAAACTGATCAGCGCGGATTTCTTCGACGCGGAGCAATTTCCTACGGCGACCTTTACCTCGACGTCGATTGTGATGGTCGGGATCATGTACGACGTGACGGGGAACTTGACGCTGCACGGCGTGACGAAGGGCATCACCTTTCCCGCGGAGATCAAGATCGACGATGGCGTGCTCACGGCCACCGCGGAGTTCACGATCAACCGCATGGAGTGGGGTGTGATCTATCCCGGCGTAGTGGGCGATCTGATCCGCGAAAACGTGCTGCTGTTTTTCGACATCAAGGCGAAGTCCGCGGCCTGAATCGCGTGCGGCGCCTCATTGATCGGGGCACGCGCGTTTGCTAGCGTATGGCTCCCTCGGGCGGTTAGCTCAGATGGTTAGAGCGCTTGCTTGACATGCAAGAGGTCGCAGGTTCGATTCCTGTACCGCCCACCAACACACGACCCCAAAGGCCAGCAGCTTGCACAACCGGGCTGTTGGCCTTGCTGCATTCGGATAGGCGTGCATGGAACGCAGTGCATGAGAGTTGCAAACGATTCCATGTTGTAGGTGGCCGCTCACGCGTCTCAACACGGCTAGTGCGCACGCACGGAGATACGGATTTGGCGGGTCTTTGGCGGGGCAAACCCAGCAGCGTGTGGCGATCGACCTAACGGAAAGGGGGATTCACACCTCCGCCAGGGGATATACTTTTTGCATCGGCACCTTGGACGACAGGTGGGTGTATGCGGACCGTATTTCATTGCGACGACATCGGAATGACGCCTGCGATTACGGATCGGATCCTCGAGGCTTGGCGCTCCGGAATGCTGGACAGTTTCAGCGTGATCGCGAATGGAACGGGCCTGGACGAGGTATCGCGCGGTCTTCGGGAGGATGCGAACCGGGATGTGTTGCTTTCTGCGCACCTTAATTTGAGCGAAGGCCTTCCTTCGGCGAGGCCGGATCGAGTGCCGCTGCTGTTGGACGAGGCGGGGAGTCTCTGCTGCGGTTGGGGTCTACTGATGCGGCAATTCGCAACAAAACCGCAGTCGTTTCATCTGGCGCTTAGAGTCCAGATCGAAACAGAATGGCGCGCACAACTCGATACTATCGCGGCGGCCTGCGCTCCTCGCAGGTTGGATTGCATCGACGGGCATCTTCACATACACATGCTACCCCCCCTATTCCCGATCGCCGCGAATCTCGCCCGCGAATTTGGCATATCGCGAATTAGAATTTTGGATGAACCGTTCCATATTTCGGGCAATCCGAGTGATAGCCTTTCGCCGCAGTTTACGAAAAATTTTCTTAAGCATTGTCTCTTGCGATGGTGTTCGAGACCTGCGATTCGTGTCGCCAGAGACATGGCACTCGACCATTTCGACTCGATCATTGGGATCTTGTATACCGGGCGAATGACCAGAGCCGCGGCGGAAGCAGGTATCGCCGCTGCGGAGAAACGCGGCGCGGAGACACTCGAGGTCCTTTTTCACATTGGACGCGCCAACAGCGACGAGGCGGGCCGGTGGAAGAATCGCCCGGCGCTGGGCAGGTTTCCGCTGAGTGAACTGCGCGACCGTGAATTCGAGGAACTCACTTCCATGCGAAGTCTCTCCCATGACCGAGGTTGACGTTCTCGATACCAGCGCTATTGATCTGGAGGCCTATGTGCGCCTACAGAAAGCGGCTTTCGCACATCTGCTTCAAAATGCCAACGTGTCCGACGGATATATGACTCCGGAGTACTACGCGTGGAAGTACCGTCCACCCAGCGGGAGCGCGAAAATCGCGGTCGTTCGCGAAAGTGGAGATCTCGCCGCAGTTACGGCGATGCTTCCGATCCAACTGCAGGTAGCGTCGACCCTGGCGTCCGGCTGGCACATCTGCGATGTCGCCACGCGACCGGAATCGCGCGGGAAAGGTCACTTCCAGAGCTGTTTGAACGCGTTGACGAATGCCCCCGAAGCGGACAGCGTGTTCTTCGCATTTCCCAATGGTAATTCGAAGCGGGGTTTCGACAAGATTGGGTGGAAAGTGCTCCACAAGGTCACGACTTGGTTGAATCCATGGACTACATGGGCCGCGGCGGATGTCCCCAGTGTCAGGGAAATCGACCGTTTCGAGGCCGATCGGGATACGCTCGCAGCGCGTATCGCCAAGAAGGACCAGGTCAGTATTCGCCACTCGGCTGCCTATCTCAACTGGCGATACTGCGACCACCCGATACACGAGTATGCTTGTTTCGTACACGACGAAAATGACGGGACGAGCGGCTTTGCTGTGGTGCGATTGGTGAGGGCCATGGGCCGCGACATCGCCGTTGCGATGGAGTTGCGAGGTGAGAGTAACACGATCGAACTGAGGTTGCTGCGGCAGATAGCGGCGTGGGCTCGTGGAAGGAAGTTGGCGCAGATGGTTTTGTTGGATACCGCGATGCCCCCGGCGAACGCGTTGACAGCCGGATTTATCCCAGTTCCCACCTTCGTACTGCCCAAGAAGCAATTGTTGATGGCTGGTGCTCCCTCCGGAGCCAAAGCGGAAACTATGATCGCGATGCGGTGGCGCGTGCAGACGGGCGATTGGGATGCCTTTTAGAGTGTAGTTCGTCGCGATTGTCGTATCATGCTGGCGAAACTGGGCCCTCGTTCGTGGTGGCCATAACCGTGAAGGCATCTACGTGTCTATTTTCGCTGATGGCACCGTCGACTACGACCAGCATTGGGCGGAAGGTATCGACACTTACCGCAGCCACCCAACCAGCCGGCACCGCCGTAGATTCGTCATCAAGACGCTCGCGAAATGCTCGATCACTCCCGCAACGTTCGTCTTCGACTACGGGTGCGGCGCGGGTCTGGTGTTGAGCGATGCGCAGCGCGCATTCGGACTTTGCAACGAACAACTCGGCGGATGCGATATTTCCGAAGTGGGAATTGGGCGGGCCCGCGAAGCAATCCCATCGCCCCATTTTTACGTTGGTGCGTTCCCGGAGCCAGGGAAGCCGATCGACATTGCGATCTGTACGGAAGTCATCGAACACACGGCGGAATACGAGCATATGCTCCGATGGATCGCTGAGCACCTCGGGCCGGCCGGCCATTTGATTCTGACAACCCCGGGCGTTCCGATGGATCCGCCCGATGAGTTCTACGGACACGTACAACACTTCGAGATCGACCGGCTCATCGCGACTCTGGAGGATTGCGGTTTCGCGATCGTGACGGCCCGGCTTTGGGGTTTCCCGTTTTTCAGTCTGCAAAAGTGGGTGACCAAGCACCAGTTCGATCGAATTAGGAAGGGCTTCATGCACGGAGGGCTGGATGCCGGGAAGCGTATCCTGTTCGAGATCGCGTACCGGTTGTACTTCGTGCACGATTGGATTCCGCTGGGCCCGCAGATATTCATCCACGCGAGGAAAGTGTAAATACGGATTCCGTCTCGCGCCTCGCCGGGACCGGAGGAGAGCTCCGCGTGCCGACCGTTGCCACTCCGGCCCGCCGCCTTCTCAGCGCGCAACGGTAACGCGTAAGAAGGTCGCGGGAATCGAGGTGGCATCTTTGCTGGGGCCCTTGTTTTGGCTGTTGAACAGCGCTTCCAACTCCTTGGCCAACTCAGCGGTCCGGCCGTTTTTTTCCGCCGCTTCGAATGCATTCATGGTTGGCCCGTAGTATGTTCTGAATGCCGCCAGGAGCTCCGATGGCGCGCCGGGATAGTTGAAGGTATACGTGTCTCTGACGAAGGATATCTTCTCTTTTGGAATCCCCGCGCCTGCGAAACGCTCGATCACGTTGCCCTCGATCCCCCACGTCATAGGGCTGATGAAGCCTTCCGGCGGTGGCGGCGAGTATGCGGAGCTGATTTTCAGAATTTGCGCCACCAATGTCGGATCATTGGGAATCCAGTTCCCCATGACGATCCGGCCGCCGGGCCGGGTCACGCGCACCATCTCCTTGGCCACCTCAAAGGGCTTTGGCGCGAACATGGCTCCAAAGATGCTCACGACGAGGTCAAAACTATGATCTTTCAGCTCGTGTAAATTGGACGCATCGCCTTCCTGAAACGTGCAGTTCGTGAGGCCTTGCTCCTTTGCACGCTTGTTGCCGGCGTCAACCAGGTTCCTCGCGATATCGACGCCCAACACGTCGGCTCCTAGTCTTGCCTCTGGCAATGCCGTCGTGCCGTCGCCGCACCCGAGATCCAGGACTTTGAGTCCTTTCGTGATTCCGAGTCCCTTGACGAGGGCCTCTCCGCTCTCTCTCATACTGTGCGCAATGCGGGTAAAGTCGCCTTTTTCCCAGAGTGCTTTGTTCGGATTCATTGGAGCGCGCCCTCTCCTTCAGTTAAGGCTTTAGTTTTGGGGGATTGTAAGACTTTTCGAGGTGAAGTCCAAACCCTTCGCCGTCGCGCGGCCGGGGGTCACCAAGGCTTGATCGGCAGCGGAGCGGTCAACTTTGCACCGTACTTTTCCAGCTTGATGGCCTCGCCGAAATGGCCTAGAATCATGGCTGGGCGGGTAGTGGCGGCGCCGGGGCGGGCGGCTGTCGAACGGAGGCGCGCGGCATGCTTCGTGTGGATGCTCGGCGAAGCGTCGAGTTTTGCGACGGCTTGAGGCGGCGCGATTTTCTTCATGCCGGGGCGCTGGCGTACCTGGGACTGTCGATGCCCGGGTTTATGCAGATGCAGGCCGCGGGGGCGGTGGACAAGACGAAGGACGTCAACTGCATTTTCCTGTTTCTGGTTGGCGGCCCGAGCCAGCTCGACACCTTCGACATGAAGCCGGACGCGCCGGCGGAAATCCGCGGGCCGTACAAGCCGATCAAGACGAACTGCCCGGACATTCAAATCTCCGAGATATTTCCGACGCTCGCCAACCACGCGGACAAGTTTTCACTGATTCGCACGCTGAATCACAAGGCCGCGGGCGTGCACGACACCGGGCACCAGATGATGCAGACGGGGCGGCTGTTTCAGAATGGGCTCGAACAGCCGCACGCGGGATGCGTGTTGAGTTATCTCAAGGGGAGTCAGAACGGGCTGCCGCCGCACGTCATGATGCCGCGGCCAATCGGGAACACCGGCGGAAACATGCCGCACGGGCAGACCGCGGGCTTTCTTGGAAAGTCCTACGACCCCTTCATTCTGAACGCGGAACCGGACAAGCCGGACTTCAAAGTACCGGATTTGTTGCCGCCGGATTATCTGGGGGCGGTGCGGGTTGAGCGGCGGCGGGCGCTGCGCGCGATCGTGGACGAGTCGATCAAGGAACTCGAGACGAGTTCGGATGCGCGGCTGCTCGACGAGAATTTTCAGCAGGCGTACACGCTGATGTCGTCGGCGACTGCGCGCGAGGCCTTCGATCTGAGCACCGAGGCCGAGCCGCTGCGCCAGGCCTACGGGTATAACAAGTTCGGGCAGAGCTGCCTGCTCGCGCGGCGGCTGGTCGAGCGCGGCGTGCGCTTTGTCACGGTGAACATGTTCGAGACGGTTTTTAACGAGATTACCTGGGACATTCACGGGTCCGCGCCCTTCAGTCCGATTGAGTGCTACAGCGATCTTGTCGGGCCGATGCTGGATCATGGACTGGGCACGCTGCTCGAGGACCTCAAGCAGCGCGGCCTGCTCGATACTACGATGATCGTGGCGATGGGCGAGTTCGGGCGGACGCCGAAGATCAATCCCGCCGGCGGACGCGATCACTGGCCGCAGGTGTGGTCGATCCTGATGGCTGGCGGCGGCATCCAGGGCGGGCGCGTCGTAGGTAAGACCGACGACATCGGCGCGTTCCCGGTCGAGCGCCCGGTCTCTCCCGCTGAAGTGGTCGCCACGGTCTATCAGTGCCTGGGCATCGACCTCGAGACGGAATTGCCGGGGCCGGGTGGGCGTCCGATCCCTGTGGTGGATTACGGCGTGAAACCGATCGGAGAGTTGCTGTGAAGTTCCAGGCCGTCGCTGGAGCGATCGCCGCGCTGATCGCCGCGGGCCCAGCCTCGGTGGCGGCAGGTTCGGACCTTGCGCTTGTGCCCGACTCGATCGCGCTTGCGTACGCGGGGGCCTTTCACGGATTGGTCGTCGAAGAGGCGGACGGCAGCCGCTACATCGGCGACGTCACGGCGCAGGCGAGTTTTGTTTCGTCCGATCCTCTGGTGGCCACGGTGGATGCGGCGGGCGGCGTGCGCGCGGTGGGGAACGGCGAGGCGACGATCTCGGCGACGATCGACGGGCGGACGGCCGCGGCGACGGTTCGCGTGTCGGGCGCGGACTTGCCCTTCGAGCGAAGTTTCCGGAACCATGTTCAGCCGGTGCTCTACAAAATGGGGTGCAACACCGGCGCGTGCCACGGGGCGGCGGCGGGGAAGAACGGATTCAAGCTTTCGCTGCGCGGCTACGACTTCGATTGGGACCACAAGACGCTGACTCGGCAGGCGAACGCGCGGCGGGTGTCGCTGGCGGAGCCGGAGCAGAGCCTGATGCTGCTCAAGCCGACGATGGCGATTCCGCACGAAGGCGGGCTGCGCTTTGAGAAAGACTCGGAGCCGTACCGGATATTGCTCGAGTGGATCCGCGCGGGCGCGCCGGTCGCGCGCGAGAGCGATGCGCGGGTCGAGCGGATCGAGACGCTGCCTAAACTGATCACGCTGACGAAGGGCGCCACGCAGCAGGTGCTCGTGCGCGCGCACTACAGCGACGGGCGTTACGAAGACGTGACGCGCTGGGCGAAATTCGATACGACGGACGAGTCGGTCGCTACGGTCGATGGGCTGGGCAAGGTGGTGGTGCAGGGCCCGGGCGCGGCGTCGATTTCGGTGTGGTACTCGAGCCGGGTGGCTTCGTCGGAGTTGATGGTGCCGCGGGACGCGCCGGTACCGGCGGATATCTTTGCCGCGGCGCCGCGGAACAATTTCATCGACGACCTCGTGCTCAAACAACTACACGCGCTGCGGATTGCGCCGGCGGCCGGCGCTACGGACGGGCAGTTCGTGCGCCGGGCGTATCTGGACGCGATCGGCGTGTTGCCGTCGGTGGAGGAGACGCGGTCGTTTTTGGCGGAGGGCGCGGCGGATAAGCGGGAAAAGCTGATCGACGCGCTGCTCGAACGGCCGGAATTCGTCGATTATTGGACCTACCAATGGTCCGATTTGCTGCTGCTATCGTCGCGGAACCTGCCGGGATCGGCGCTTGGTTCGTTCTACCGCTTCATCCGGCAGAACGTCGAGGCGAACACGCCGTGGGACAAGTTCACCACGCAGATATTGACGGCGAAAGGCAATACGGAGAACGACGGCGCGGCGAATTATTTTGCGATGCACCAAGAGACGACGGACCTGACGGAGACGACCTCGCAGACTTTTCTTGGGATGTCGATCACCTGCGCGCGCTGCCACAACCATCCGCTCGAGAAATGGACGCAAGACGACTACTTCGGGATGGCGAACCTGTTTGCGCGCGTGAAGATGAAGGCCTCGGCGCAGGGCGGCATCGATGTGATTCCCGCGCAATTTGGCGAGGTGGTGCATCCGCGGCTGGGCCGCGCGGTTCCGCCGAGGCCGCTCGACGGTGTGGCGCTCGCGGCGGACTTCGCCGGGGACCGGCGCGCGGAGCTGGCGCGCTGGATGACCTCGCCGGAGAACCCGTATTTTACGCGCGCGCTGGTGAATCGCGTGTGGAAGAATTTCATGGGCCGGGGGCTGGTGGAGCCGGTGGACGATTTACGTCTGTCGAACCCGGCGTCGAATCCGGAGTTGATGGAGGCGCTGTCGGCGGACGTGGTGGATCACGGGTACGACGTGAAGCAGCTCATTCGCACGATCATGCGGTCGGCGGCGTATCAGCGGTCGTCCGCGCCGAGCGACCCGGAGCAGCCGGACGGGAAATATTATTCGCAATACGTCATGCACCGCTTGAGCGCGGAGGTGATCCTGGACGGGTACTCGCAGGTGACCGGGGTGCCGACGGAATTCTCCGGGTACCCGGCGGGGTATCGGGCGCTTCAATTGCCGGATTCGCAGGTGGGCTCGTATTTCCTGACGGCATTCGGACGGCCGCAGCGTCAGCAGACGTGCTCCTGCGAGCGGACGGAAGCGTCCAACATCGCACAGGCGCTGCACGTGGCCAATGGCGACACGCTGAACGGGAAATTGCGCGCGGAGAATTCGAGCCTGGCGAAATACGTGGCTGACGGCGCGACGGACGAGGCGGTCCTCGACGACCTGTATCTGCGCGCGCTGTCGCGTCCGCCGGGCGTGACCGAGCGCAACGGCGCGCTGGCCGCGCTGGGCGAGGCGGCGACGGAAGGGCCGGAATCGCGGCGGGAGGCCTTCGAGGATCTGGCGTGGGCGGTGCTGTCGAGCAAGGAATTTTTGTTTAACCACTGAGGGCCTCCGGCAGGAGGAAACAGCGGGTAAGGCGGGTCATGGCCCGCCCGACAACGAGTGTCGATCGGAATCATGAATCGTGTTTCGATGATAGGGAGCTTCGTGATCGCCGCCGGCCTGATCACGGGCGCGGCGGCCGGGGCCGAGCCGCTGGTGTTTGAGAAGGACGTTTTTCCGATCTTTCAGAAGCGCTGCGCGGGGTGTCACTTTCCGGATGCGGAACAACTGAAGGCCGAGCTCAATCTTTCGACGGGCGCGACGGCGCTGGCGGGCGGCAAGAGCGGGCCGAGCATCGTGCCGGGATCGAGCGCGACGAGTCCGATGATACTGAGCTTGCACGGCTCTCGCGATCCGGTAATGCCTCCTCCGGAGAAATTCGATGAATTGCCGGCGGAGGAAATCGCGATCATTGCGCGTTGGATCGACGACGGTGCCGGATTTGACGAATCTATCGTGCCCGTGCGCGCCGCGGTTTCGCCGGCGCCTGTGGGCGGTGCGGCGCCTGTGCGTCCTGCGGCGATCACCTCTTCGGCGTGGACCGCGGGAACTGAGCCGGGCCGGGTGCTTCTTGCGCAGGGCGGCCTGCGGACGGTGCAGTTGATTTCGCTCGACGCGCAGACGGGCCGGGGTGAGTCCGCGGCGTTGCTCGAAGGCCACGCCGACATGGTGCGCGCGCTCGCCTTTTCGCCCGACGGGGCGTTTCTCGCCGCGGGCGGCGGACCTGCGTCGCGGCAGGGCGAGGTGGTGCTGTGGCGCGTGGCGGATCGATCGCGCGCGTGGATCAAGAGCGCGCACAAGGACGCCGTGCTCGACGTCGCGTTCAGCCCGGACGGAACACTGCTTGCTACGTCGAGTTATGACAAGACAATAGTGATATGGAACTCCGAGACCGGCGAGCCGATTCGCACGCTGAGCAATCACGTCGACGCGGTTTTCGCGATCGCGTTCAGCCCCGACGGCGCGCTGATCGCGTCCGGCGGCGGCGACCGTATGGTGAAAATCTGGGATGCGAAGACGGGTGGGTTGCTGACGACGATCTCGGACTCGAAGGACGCGGTGATGGCGCTGGTCTTCGCGCCGAACGGGACGCGCCTGGCGGCGGCGGGCGCGGACAAGATCATCCGGGTGTGGGAGATGGGCGCGGCGCGGTTCGACCAGACTGCGGTGTCGATGGGCAAGCTGCTGCGATCGAGTTTCGCTCACAACGGCGCGGTGCTGGCGTTGTGCTATTCGCCGGACAGCGCGACCCTGTATTCGACCGGCGAGGACCGCGTGATTAAGGCGTGGGACGCGGAGTTACTCACGGAGAAGAAGACCTTCGAGCCGCAGTCTGATTGGGTGTCTGCGATGGCGCTGAGTCCCGATGGCCGCTTGCTTGCCGCCGGCCGTTTCGACGCGACGGAGACTATATATGCGGCCGATACCGGCGAAGCGCTGTCGGGAAACAATCCGGTCTCGGTCGCCAAGGCGGCCGCGCCCGAGGCGGAGACCGGGCGCAAGAAGGTGACTAGTCTGTCCGTGGATCCGGTGATTATCGAAGCGACCGTGCCGCCTTCCATCGGGGGCCTGAACCCCTCGCGGCTGCATCGGGGCGGCGAAATCGAGATCGAGATCGATGCCAAGAATCTTGACGGCGCGGCGCCGGTGGTGACGCATCCTGGAATTACGGCGACCGTGATCGCGAACGAGGCGATGCCGCCGCCTGACATCACGCTGGCGGCGGTGCGCGGAACGGACGCGGACATTTTCGACAACGCGCGGCCTTACAAGGTGAAGATCAAACTTTCGGTGCCGCAGGACGCGGCGACCGGGTACTACGAATTGATGTTCCGCACGGCGACCGGGCTGACTAACGCGCAGGGGTTCACGGTGATCGTGGCGCCGGACCTTGTCGAGGCCGAGCCGAACGACGCGGCGGACCAGGCGCAGTCGATCGAGTGGCCTGCGGTCGTGTCGGGGCAGATCGTGCAGCCCGGCGACGTGGATCGGTATCGATTCGCGGCGCGCGCGGGCCAGGAGATCGTATTCGCGATCACCGACAGCGAGATCAACGCCGCAATGCGGTTGCTCGACGCAAGCGGCCAGGCGGTCGCGGGGCCGATCGCAGGCGGGGGCGAAGACGCGAAGCGGTTCGGGTATCGTGTGGCCGCGGACGGCGACTACGTGCTCGAGTTGAGCGACAAGGACCTTCGGGGCGGCCTGGGGTATCGGCTGCACGCGGGTGCGTATCCCTATGTAACGCGCGTGTGGCCGCTCGGCGTGCGTGCGGGGGCGCTGGCCAAGGTCGAGGTGGATGGGTTCAACCTGGGCGTGGCGCCTGGTCTGATTGACGTGACGCCGCCTGCGACCGCGACGCACGAGACGACGCTGGGACTGCCGATTGCGGGCGTGGAGGGCAGTCCGATCGCGATTCCGTCGATCGCCGTGGCGGCGTATGACGAGGCGATGGAAGTCGAGCCGAACGACTCGCCGGAACAGGCGCAGATCGTCGGGTTTCCGTTCACCGTCAACGGGCGCATCCAGCCGGCCGGGGGAGCGGTCCAGGACAGCGACGTATTCCGCTTCACGGCCACGCAAGGGCAGACGGTCCTCATCGAGACGATGGCCGCCCGGTTGGGTTCGCCGGTGGACTCGGTCGTCGAGGTGCTGGGCGCGGACGGCGCGGTATTGGCGCGCGGCGTGATCCGGTGTGTGGCGGAGACCTTCGTGACGCTGGCGAACCGGGATTCTAAATCCAGCGGCATCCGGCTGGATAGTTGGCGCGATCTGGCGATTGGCGACCATGTGATGATTGGCTCCGAGATCATCCAGGTCGATGCGCTGCCCGACTACGGCGACGAGGACGTGGGATTCAAGGCGTACCCGAGCGGGCAGCGATACGGCGTGTTCGGGACCACGCCCGAATACCACTCGGTGAACCAGAAGGCGTTTAAGGTGGAGGTGTTGCCGCCGGACGCGTCGCCGGCGGCGAACGGGATGCCGGTGTTCCCCTTGATGTGGACGAACGACGACGGCTTTTTCGGCGAGGGCACGGCGGAGGGCGATTCGTTCCTGGAGTTCACCGCGCCGGCCGACGGCGAGTATTGTGTGCGCGTGCGCGACGCGCTGGGCGACGGGGGCGAGCGCTACGCGTATCGGCTGATGTTGCGGGCGTACGAGCCGGACTTCGACGTGGTGATGTCGCCGTACCGCGTGAATATTTCGCGCGGCAGCCGCCGGCCGATTGAAGTCCGGGTGCGGCGCAAGGACGGATTTGACGCGCCGGTGGCGGTCGCGCTGCAAGGCCTGCCGCAGGGATTCACGGCGGCGCCCGGCGTGATACTGGGCGACGACGATACCGTGAGGCTCGCGTTGGTCGCCGGGCCGGACGCGCAATCGACCGGCATGGACGCGACGTTCGTGATCACGGCGGAGGCGGAGTTGAACGGCCAGGCCGCGGTGCGCGAGACGCGGCTGGGCCCGATTACGGTGAGCGAAGTGCCGGCCGACCTCAGCGTGTATAACGGCGAAGAGCGGCTCGCGATCGCTCCGGGGCAGTCCGGCTGGATCTCCGTGAAGCTCGGCCGTGCGAACGGGTTCAACAGCCGCGTGCCGATAGACGTGCTCAATCTGCCGTTTGGCGTGCGCGTGATGGACACGGGGCTGAACGGCATTCTCGTGCGGGACGGCGAGTTCGACCGCAAGATGGAGATTTTCGTCGAGCCTTGGGTACAGCCGATGACGCGGGACATTTATGTCCAGGCGCGCATCGAGACGGTGTCGTCGGCGCAGCCGGTGTTCATCGGCGAGTCGATCGAACTGAGCATCGCGCCGCAGCCGGCGAAGATCGCGGGGAAGCCGTAGGCGGTTGCGGGCTTAGGGTTTGTCTTGCTGGGTTTCGTGCTGGCCGACGGGGAGATTCTTCGCTCCGCTCAGAATGACAAAGTGTAGCCGTCGGCCAACGCGGCGAAGGCCCGGACGATTTCGGAGGGTACGGGTGCGATCATGCACTCGAGCGCCATCATCAGGACCAGGCCGGGGTAGCCCAGCGTGGACATGACGGAAGTAATCCAATGCGCGATGTGTTCGACCAAAGCAACCTCCGGGCGCTCGTCAGCAGGCATAGCGAGAAACGCGCAGGAGAGTGGCACTTCGGGCGCGCCCGGGCAAACCGCGAGACGTTGGGCCAGTGTCGGATATACTAGGTGCCCTTCAGGTTTTCTCGGAGACGTTGCGCATGAATCGGTCGGGAGCCGCCGGGTATCTGCTGTGGGCCGCGTGCGCCCTGTGCGCGCCGGCGTTGCCTGCGGCCTACGCGGCGGGGGCGGGGCAGACGGTGGAGTTCAACCGGGACATCCGGCCGATCCTTTCGGACAACTGCTTTAAGTGCCACGGGCCGGACAAGCAGCGCTCGGGGTTGCGGCTGGACGTGGCCGATGTGCCCGTCGAGAAGAAGGCCATCGTCCCCGGGGAGCCGGAGAACAGCAACCTCATCAAGCGGGTGACGTCGAGCGATCCGGAGTTTCATATGCCGCCCCCGGATATTACGCCGCGACCCACGCCGGAACAGATCGAGACACTGCGGGCGTGGATTGCACAGGGCGCGAAGTACGAGCGGCACTGGGCCTTCAGTTCCGTGCCGCCGGCAGAGACGCCGGGCGTGGAGGACGGCGCGGGTTGGGTCCGCAATCCGATTGACGCGTTTGTACTGCGGCGTTTGCAGGCGGAAGGACTGGCGCCGCAACGTGAGGCGCCGCGCGAGCAGTTGCTGCGGCGCGTGACGCTCGACCTCACGGGACTTCCGCCATCGCTCGAGGAGATGACGGCAATTTCCGGCGACCGCTCGCGCGAGGCCTACGAGCGCGCGGTGGATCGGCTGCTGGCGTCGCCGGGTTACGGCGAGCACATGGCGTCGGGCTGGCTGGACCTCGCGCGCTACGCCGACACCTTCGGCTACCAGGACGACAAACCAAACAATGTCTGGCCGTGGCGCGATTGGGTGATCCGCGCGTTTAACGAAAACCTCCCGTACTCCGAGTTTGTGCGTTGGCAACTCGCCGGCGATCTGCTGCCGTCGCCGACGCAGGACCAGGTGCTGGCCACGGCGTTCAACCGCCTGCACCGTCAGACGAACGAGGGCGGGAGCATCAACGAGGAGTTCCTCGCGGAGTATGCCGCGGACCGCGTGAAGACTTTTGGCATGGCGTTTCTGGGGCTGACGGTTGAGTGCGCGCGGTGCCACGACCACAAGTTCGATCCGATCTCGCAGCGCGACTACTACTCGCTGACGGCGTTCTTCAACAACATAGACGAGTCGGGCATGTACTCGTTCTTCACGGATGTGACGGCGACGCCCGGCATGTTTCTCTACGCCCCCGGACAAGCGGAGGAGCATGCTCGCCTCAAGGAGGCGGTGCGGAAAGCCGAAGCGCGTGCTGCGCGCGTGCGCACGGAGGCGATCGCGCGGTACGGCAGCGCGGGGCAGGCGTCGAGCGCGATCGCGGCGCCCCGCGCCGTGGCGCATCTGGGACTCGAGTCGATAACTGAGAATAAGACTCCGAACGACGTTTCGCCTGAAACGCCGGCGTCGGTGAGCGGCGATGTGGTGCTCGTAACGGGGCGGAAGGGCATGGCCGCACGCTTCTCCGGCGAGAACTCGATCGCGATTGCCGAGAAGGTCGATTTTGAGCGGACGGATCCGTTTTCGATCGCGGTGTGGATTCGGCCCGGGGCGGGCACGGAGCGGATGGTGGTGCTTCATCACTCGGCCGCGTCGATGGACGCCGCGAGCCGCGGTTACGAGTTGATGCTCGATTCCGGAGCGGTGGTCTTCGGACTGAATCACTTCTGGCCCGGAAACGCTGTGCGCGTGCGGACGGCCGAGACTGTGCCCGCGAATGATTGGACGCATGTCGCGGTGAGCTACGACGGGTCGAGCCGGGCCAGCGGGGTCCAGGTGTACATCAATGGCCGGGCCGCGCCGGTCGAGGTGATTCGCGACAATTTGTTCCAGACGATCCGCTACGAGCGGGGCGGCCCGTATTCATTGCAGATCGCCGCGCGGTTCCGCGATCCCGGATTCAAGGACGGCGCGGTGGACGAACTCGGCGTGTTTGACGTTTGCCTGACGGCGTCCGAAGTCGCTGCGGTATACGCGGATAGCGAATCCGGCCTAGAGACATCCGGCGATCCTCTGGAGCACTACCTGCATCGGGCGGACGCTCCCTACATGCAGGCGCTTGCGGAGTTGCGCGCGGCGCGCGAGGCCGAGGCGAAGTTCACCGATTCGCTCCAGGAAATCATGGCGATGCAGGACATGGCCAAAGCGCCGTCGGCGCGTGTGCTCGCGCGCGGCGCCTACGACGCGCCGCGCGACGAGGTCGGGCCTGACACGCCGGCGGGCATTTTGGCGTATCCGGCGGACTCTCCGCGCAACCGGCTGGGGCTGGCGGACTGGCTCCTGCGGCGGGACAACCCGCTGACGGCGCGCGTCGAGGTCAATCGCGTGTGGAAACAATTCTTCGGGCGCGGGATCGTGCCGACGCTCGAGGACTTCGGCAGCCAGGGGAGTCTGCCCGCGGACCAGGACCTGCTTGACTATCTGGCGGCGTGGTTTATAGACAACGGCTGGGACGTGAAGGCGTTGTGCCGGCTGATTGTTACATCGGCGGTGTATCGTCAGTCCTCGACGCCGGCGCCGGACCTGGTGACGCGCGATCCGGAGAACGTGCTGCTTGCGCGCGGGCCGCGGGCGCGGCTGACGGCGGAGGGGGTGCGCGACGCGGCGCTGGCCGCCAGCGGGCTACTCGTGCGCACGGTGGGCGGGCCGAGCGTGAAGCCGTATCAGCCGGGAGATTTGTGGAAGGACGCGAGCCAGATTTCGTATCAACAAGATTCCGGTGAGGGACTGTACCGGCGCAGCCTGTATACGTATCTGAAACGGACTGTGCCGCCGCCGATGATGATGACCTTTGACGCGGCGGACCGCGAGACCTGCGTGGCCCGGCGCGAGACGACCACTACGCCGCTGCAGGCGCTCGTGCTGCTGAACGACGAGCAGTTTGTCGAGGCGTCGCGCGTATTGGCCGAGGGCGTGATGGCGGAGCACCGCCGGGAGAAGGGGGCCCTGGTCGAGGCTTTCCAGCGGCTGATCGGGCGCGAGCCGAAGGATCGCGAGTTGGAGATTCTGCGCACCGCGTATGCCGAGCAGCGGGAGATATTCGCGGCGAGCCCCAAAGACGCCGAAGCATACACGGAGACCGGTGAGCGGCCGGTCGCGGACACGATGGATCGAGTCGATCTCGCCGCGATGACGGCGGTGGTCCAGCTGATCATGAACTACGACGAGTTCCAGGTGAAATCATGACGCACCGCGACTGTTTGTGCACCGGCGAGGCGCCGCTGAGCGGGCTGAGCCGCCGGCAATTTCTTGGGCGCTTTGGGATGGGGCTGGGCGCGATGGCGCTGGGCGACCTGATTCACGCGGACACGCCGGTGATCGGCGCGGATGGCGACGCCTCGATCGGGCCGCAGTTCGCGCCGAAGGCGAAGCGGGTCATTTATCTGTTTCAGGGCGGCGGTCCTTCGCAGCTCGATCTCTTCGACTACAAACCGATGTTGAACCAGCGCAATGGCGAACAACTGCCGGAGTCCGTGCGCGGGCGCCAGCGGCTCACCGGGATGTCGGCGAACCAGGCGACGCTGCCGATGGCGGGCAGCCAGTTTACTTTCGTGCAGCACGGCGCGAGCGGGGCGTGGGTGAGCGACGCCTTACCGCACATCGCGGGGATCGCGGACGACCTCTGCTTCGTCAAGTCGCTGTACACCGAGGCGATCAATCACGATCCGGCGATCACGTTTTTTCAGACGGGATCGGAAATCGCGGGGCGTCCGTCGGTCGGCGCGTGGCTCAGCTACGGCCTCGGCAGTGAGAACGCGAACCTGCCCGCGTTCGTGGTAATGCTGACCAAGGGCGAGAGCGGGCAGCCGCTCTACTCGCGGCTGTGGGGCAGCGGGTTCCTGCCGTCGAACCACCAGGGCGTGCACTTTCGTTCGGGCGAGGACCCCGTGCTGTATCTCGGCAATCCCGCGGGCGTGTCGGAGGCGAGCCGGCGTTTGCTGCTCACGCGGTTGAACGAACTCGAAGAGGCGAACCGGTCCACGATCGGCGACTCCGCCGTGAACGGCCGCATTGCACAGTATGAGATGGCGTTTCGCATGCAGACCTCCGTGCCGGAGGTGACGGATCTTTCCGCTGAGCCCGATTCGATCTTCGAGGAATACGGTGCGGACTCGCGCACGCCGGGAACTTACGCGGCCAATTGCATCCTCGCGCGGCGGCTCGCGGAGCGCGGCGTGCGCTTCGTGCAGCTTTTTCATCGCGGCTGGGACCAGCACGGCGATTTGCCCGCGGGATTGCGCGAGCAATGCCGCGAGACGGACCAGGCGACGGCGGCGCTCGTGCGCGATCTGAAGCGGCGCGGGCTGCTCGACGAGACGCTGGTCGTGTGGGGCGGTGAATTTGGCCGGACGAGTTACTCGCAGGGCACGCTGACCGCGGACAACTACGGGCGCGATCACCATCCGCGGTGTTTTACGGCGTGGATGGCGGGCGGCGGCGTCAAACCGGGGATCAGCTACGGCGCGACGGACGACTTCGGGTACAACGTGGCGTCCAACGGCGTGCACGTGCACGATTTCCATGCCACCATGCTGCGCCTGCTCGGCATCGACCATGAGCGACTGACCTATAAGTATCAGGGCCGGAGATTCCGGTTGACCGACGTGCATGGCAAGGTCGTAACTGATCTGCTCGCCTGAACCGTGCGCCTAAGCAGTTGCGGCCGTTGAACTTAGCGATCTAGGCGTGCCGCACAACCATCCGCGCGCCCGGCTTGTCCAAGATATATCGCTTGGGGTACCTATGAACGTTGTCGAGGTCGAGGGACTGTCGGTGCGCTACGGCCGGCGCGTCGCCCTCGATGGCGTGAGCCTGACGCTGCCGCGCGGGGCGGCGGGACTGCTGGGCCCGAACGGCGCGGGCAAGAGCACGCTGATGAAGACGCTGCTTGGTTTCCTGCGCGCGGATTCGGGGTGGGTGCGCGTGCTCGGCCACGAGATGCCCGCGCAGGCGCTCGAGGTGCGCCAGCGGATCGGATTCATGCCCGAGCGCGACCTGATGAGCCCGAAGGTGAGCGCGGTCTCGTTCCTGGTGTATTGCGGGCGGCTGCACGGCATGAGCCGGCCGGACGCGATGGAGCGCACGCACGCGGTGCTCAATTACGTAGGCGTCGGCGAGAGCCGGTACCGCAAGATGGAGACGTATTCGAAGGGGATGTGCCAGCGCGTGAAGTTCGCGCAGGCGATCATCCACGATCCGAAGTTGTTGTTGCTCGACGAGCCGACGAATGGGCTCGACCCTGCGGGCCGGATTGAGATGCTGGACCTCATCGCGGAACTCGTGCGAAAACGGGACATCGCGGTCGTGCTGTCTACGCACCTGCTGCCGGACGTCCAGCGCGTGTGCGACCATCTGGTGATCGTGAACCAGGGCCGCGTCGTGCGCAGCGGGACCCTCGAATCGCTCACTGGGACGCGGGCAGGATCGAGCTACGCGTTCATGCGCGCGCGGCCGAGTTTACGCAGGCGATCGAGCACGACCCGGAGCTGCTCATTCTCGACGAGCCGATGTCCGGCCTGGATCCCGAGGGCCGCGAAGAAGTCTTCGAGGTGATCGGGCGGCTGGGCGCGGCCGGGCGGTGATCGTGTCGAGCCATGTGTTGTATGAGATCGAGCGCGTGACGGACAACATCCTGCTGATGCACGGCGGGTGCATCTTGGCGCAGGGACCGGTGCGGCACATCCGCGAACTCATCGACGAGCATCCACATTCGGTGCGGATCGAGAGCCCGGAGGCGCCGCGCTGGCCTTCGCAGTCGCGTTCGCCCTGCACGCCGGCGCCGAACCGGCGAAGGATAGCTACAAGGAAACGGTCGATCAGACCTTTGCCTTAACGGCTGGCGGCACGTTCACGATCGAGAATCGCAACGGGTCGATCGAGCTATCGACCTGGGACAAGGACGAAGTGCGGGTGGTCGCTGAAAAACAGATGAAGATCGGCGGCGGCTGGTCGCTGGCGCGCCTGATCGGACTCAAGCAATCCCCGATCGAGACCGACGCGGACGCACAGGCCCTGTTCGCGCAGTTGGCCGTCGAGTTTTCCGGGGACGAGAAGGGCCGCACGGTGATGACCCGGTATCCCGAATCGCGAGACGTCAATTGCACGGTGTCGTATCGGATTACCGCGCCGCGAAAGACGAAGGTCGATCTCAACACGGTCAATGGGAGCATTCAGGTGCGTGGCGTCGAGGGAGAGGCGGCGGTGTCGACGACCTCCGGCTCGATCTCGATCGAGGACGTGATCGGCCGCGTACGCGCGGTGAGCACGAACGGGCGCGTAGAGCTTGAGGGCATCTCCGGCGCTATTATCGCGAAAACGACAAACGGTTCTGTGTCGGCGAGTTTGTCCGGCGAGGCACATGTCGACGACGTCGAGATGCACAGCGTGAACGGCAGCGTGCGGCTGTATGTGCCGGCAAACGCGGCGTTCTCGATCAAGGCGCGCACGGTGAACGGCTCGGTGAAGTGCGACCTACCGCTGGCGAGCGTGAGCGAGCAGACTCGGAAGCGGCTGGACGGCGTCGTCGGTTCGCAGGGCGCGCACGTGGAGATGAGCACGACCAACGGCAGCGTACAGATTGGGGCGGTGAGTTAAGCGTGGCGGAGTAGGTCACGCGCGCCCGTCCGTCAACGCGCGGGTGGTCGCGATTGGAGACTCCTTCACGTATGGGTGGGGTGTGGCGCTGGACGAGACCTGGGTAACGCTCGTAGGGGACGGCCTGCGCGCGGCGGGACACGACGTCGAAATGTTGAACCTGGGAATTCCGGGCGCCTGGCCGGGGCGCTACGCGGAGACGGCCGAAGACGCAGTGGCCGGTGCTCAAGCCGGATCTGATCGTCGTGGCGCTGTTGCAGGGGGACGATCTGCGGTAATGCGATCGCGTGCTCACACCCGATCCCGCGAATTCTCCGGGTGCGGCGATTCCCGCGGCCGGACCGATTAACACGAAGGCCGCGGGCGACACGGGGGAGCCGGGAATCGTCCGCTTCGTCAGGCACGATCTCTTTCCCAATCTGGCTGGTGTGTCCGCCGCGCGGCGGATTGCGATGTACAAGTATCTCGACGAGAAGTCCGAGAGGAAATGGAACTTCATCCAGAACGAATGGAAGAAGCAACACCGGACCTTCATCCATACCTTTAACGAATCGGAATTGGCCCGATTTCATACGCTGCCCGAACACCTCCAGCGCGCGTTCGAGAACGGCGATCTCAATCCCATGAGTCTGTTGAATTTGATTCGCGGCGGCGGGATTCCGGGAGCGGACAAGGCGGGGCCGCCGCGGCTTTCGGATGAGTTCGACCTACAGTCGACGCTTATGCAGCAGCGCATCGCCATCTGCGCGGAGAACCTGGGGCGCATCAAGCGGGCGGCGGAGTCCTGCGGCGCAAAGGTGCTGGTTATTTCCGTGCCGGCGATGGGTTACGTTACGCCGACGGGCTGGACCCGCCTGTACGCGGATGCGGCGGATGAATCGAAGACACTGGAGAACGCGGAGTCGCTGGTGACGACCGTGCCCGATGAGGCCGCGCGCATTGCGTGCGAGCGCGCCGGGGTCCCGTTCGCAGAAGTGACGGCGGCGTTTCGGGATAGGGCCAAGGGTCTGAAGTGTTTTTACGATTACGACACCCATTTTACGGTCTCGGGCAACCGCCTCTTCGCCGAACTCGTTGTGCCTGTCGTCGCGGATGCGATTGAGTAGCGGTCCTCTTGGGGGTCACTGTACCGGATTTTTTGGCGCTTGCGCGGTACCGGCGATTTAGCGCCGGTGGGGCGTCGTTTGCCTCCCGCCGCGTCTAGCCGAGGACGCGCCCCCGGAATTATTTGATCGGGCCATCGGGCCCGTCGTGACTGGGAACGCGCGTCGTTTTCGTGCGGAGTTTGCGCGGCCCCTACGGCGCTCCTTGAAAGCACCCACCACGAATGCAAGATAGACGAGTCCGGCCGTACACGAGTAGGGGTCCAGTGACAACGCGAGGACCGTTCGCACGGACGCTTTTGCGAAGGGGCGTGCGGCGAGCCAGGTTGCGGCGGAGGGACTGAGGCGGTAGTACGCGTCGGTGAACGCTGCGCCAGCGGCGCCGGGTAGAAGGGTATTGTCACGCAGGGCGCGGAAGCGATCCAACTCCGAGGCCAGCGGCGTTCCATAGGCGGCAGTCGCGATGAAGCACGCGCCGCGTTCTCCGCCACCGGGGCCGGGCTCGGTGCCGTCGCGCGCGGGGTCCAGGGCCGCCAGGACGAAGCCATCGACGCCGGTACCGGCTGTCCGTGCGTTGTGAAATTCGACGGCGTTGGACAGCCCGTCGCCATCGACGTCGCCGGCGCCGGAGAGCGGCTCGATCGTGGCGCGCGGAGTGCCCTCCGAGCGGATGCTGGGCGGGAAGGGGTCCTCGGGGGTGCAGGCGCCGCCTTCCTCGCAGGCGACATGTTCGTATGCGGCGCGCAGCGTGATGTTCCGTCGGTTCTGCAGGGTCGTTCTGATGTGGCCCGCGAGCGCGTCGCTTCCCGACATGGCAAGAGTCACCAGCGCGCGAAACCGGCGGCCTTCGATGAAGTCGGTACGATCGAATGCGTCCATGTTGCGCCCGAAGGCGTTGAGAAGCGCCGTGCGCACCGGGGCGTTGTTACCCTCGCCGCAGGCGATGGCGAGCATGAGTTTAATGTAGGCGCGGACGGAAACCCCGTCGACGAGCGCTGCCTGTCCGAAGAGGGAGAGCGCATCGTCGAGTTGAGCCTCGACGCGCTCTCGCTCGCCGCACGCGTCGGGTAAGGTGGGCGGCGAAAGCGCTTCCGCGGTGAGCGAGGACAAAAGCGAGGCCAGCTCGGCCTGGACGCCGGCCGTCTCGGGAAGATTCAACAGGTTTGTGGTCTCATTGGGATCGGCGAGGACGTCATACAGGTGGCGCACGTCGCCTTCGGAATAGATGTAGTCTCCCGTCCAGACGGCGAACCAGGAGGGCAAGAAGATCTTTTCGAGGTGCAGCCACGCGCCGGGGTGGATGGGACCCTGCCCGCCGTGCGCCCACGCGCTCATGTCGTCACCTTGCATGCGCCAAGGCACGGGGAGATCGGCCAGCGAGAGGATGGTCGGCGCGAGATCGATCGTGCTGATGATAGTATCCAGTTGCTGGCCGGCGGGTATTTCCCGGGGCCACCGCATGATCAGCGGAACGCGGAACGCGTTCTGATACGGAAGGTCTTTGTAGCGGAAATCGGGGGGCCTGAAGCTGAAGCGGTCCCAATGGCTCCCGAGGAGATCGCCGTTGTCTCCGGTGAAGATCACGATTGTATTATCGGCCTCGCCGAGCGCTTCGAGATCGGCGAGCATGTTTCCAATTTCGTAATCGACAAACGTGACCATCGCGTAGACCACTTGGAGCGTTTGCCGCGCGACGATTTCCTGATCCGGAGTGAGGCCTTCGGGAATCCAGCCCGGAAGCGGAATGGTATCGGGGTCGTACAGCGCCATGAATTCCGGCGGCGCTTCGTTGGGTGTGTGCGGCGGGCCGATCGCCACTTCATACATCCACGGGCGGTCCGCATTTTTCTGGCGCTCGGCGAAGTCGCGTAATGCCGCGCGCTGAAATCGCGGCTCCCAGCCAAATTCCGGCACGGGCGTGTACACGGGCGGATCGACGGAGTCGTCCCACAAAAACGGAGCGTCGTGATCGGTGCAGCACTCGTAGCCCAGCCAATCCTGGAAGCCCCGGCGGCGGCTGGGCCAGACATAGGACTCCGCGCGAGGGCGGAAACCGAGGGTGACCTCCCCCGTCGCGGGATCGCCGCCTCCGTCGAGGTGCCATTTGCCCGAGTAGCCCGTACCGTAGCCCGCGCGCTCGAATACTTCCGCGAGGTAGGTCGTGTGCGGCGGATTCATGAACAAGTTGTTGATCCACACTCCGTGGATTGGCACGTAGAGTCCGGTGAGCAGCGTAGCGCGGCTGGGCGAACACACGGGATGATTCGTCACGTAGCGCGTGAAACGGACGCCTTGGGCGGCGAGCCGATCGAGATTCGGGGTCTGAATGTATGGGTCGACGACGCCGAGCGTGGCGTGCATGAAATCGTCCGCGAGTAAGATCAGGACATTGGGAGGATCGCTGGACACGGAAGCCGAAGGCGGTCCTCCAGACCGGAACTGCGCGACGGCACCGGCGGCGTAGAGCGACAAGAGGAGCGCTGCGGCAAGTTGCCTAGCCGTGTTTTTCGACATGTTTCGCACTGCAACTCCGGGTACGGCCATCGCAAAGCCTGCGACACATCCGCCAAAAAGCGGCCCGAATCATATCACGAGAGAAACCGGAACGCAGGCCGTCTCCATTTCGGTAGCGGGAGCGGCGTGAAATAGTGCACATCGGCTGTGAAAATCGAGCTTATCAACACATCGCTGCCTGGTGTGTGTGCGCCGGGGTCAAGTGTTTTTCTGCGCCACGAGATCTGCCTGAAAAATATCCCGGAGACCTCTTGCGCTGCAGAACACCCTCTGCTATGTTCGACCACCCGCTGGTGTCCCACTTGGTGCGGTTGGCCCGTGCTGAGTATCGAAGCGGTTGGGGCGATCCGATTGGTGAATGCACGGCAGGGATTGATCGAGCAGCGCGAAGAGACGCCACGGCGCGAGCAGCCGGGTGCTTGTGCCTTGCCGGGCGGAGGACCCGATAGGCGAGGGTCGGGGTCCGCAGGGAGAACTCGGGTGGATATTCGCGCTCGCCGAATCGCCGGGTGCGTTTCACGGGGAACTGGTCGCGACCTTGGACGAATTTATCGCGGCGGTCCGTGAGTCGCGGGAGCGCATTGTGCAACTTTCGGCGCGGCTGGCCGAGCGCGAACACTTGTTGGCGCTGCTCGAAGCGAAAAATGCGTTGCTAGAAGCGCAACTCGAAACTGCACGCGGCGTGGCGCCTGCCGCCTCCCCGCTACCGAGGCCCGCAGGCAGTCCAAGTGCGGCGCCAGTCGCCATCGCGCCGGCTCCCGCGAAGGCCCACGGTATCTGGAGCCGACTGACTCATTTGGAGCACCGCTGAGCGGTCGTTTCGTTCCGCTGTCACTTCTTGGTTTCGAGGTGCTTCCGGAAGAAATCCAGCGTCATCGGCCAGGCTTTCGTGGCGGCATCGAGATTGGCTGGAATCGCGGTCTGTGCGCGCAGGAAGCCGTGTCCCGCGCCGGGGAAAATCGTGTAGTCGAAAGTTTTTCCGAGCCGGTCGAGTTCCTTCTTCGCCGGTTCGATGGTGACGTTGACGCGCGCGTCGTTCTCCGCAAAGAGACCGAGAATCGGGGCCTTCACGTTGGCGAGTTCTTCGTTCGTGGGCGCGGTGCCGTAGTAGACGGCTGCGGCGTCGAGCGCGGGTTGCGCGGTGGCGTAGAGCCAGCTCGAGCTGCCGCCCCAGCAAAAACCGACGGAGCCGATCTTGCCGTTCGCCGCCGGCAGCGAGAGGCCGTGATCGCGCACGACGTTGAGCCGCTCGATGATCTGCTCCTTTGTGAGCGCGCGCACGACGCCCATCGGGTTACCCTCCATGCCGGTGATCATGTCCGGCGCGAGGGCGATGAAGCCTTCCTTGGCGAATTGGTCCGCGACCGAATTGACCCAGTCCGTCGCGCCGAAGATTTCGTGAATCACGATGACGACCGGCGCTTTGTCCGGGCGTTCGGGGAAGACGACTAAGGTGTTCACTTCGCCGCCGGAGGGCAGCTTGAGCCGGACGAATTCCTGGTGGCGCGTCGAGGCCTTCAGCACCGCCGTGGCGGTATCCTGGTCGGGCGGAACGGCAACCTGCGCAGCGGCAAACGCGGCGGCAAACAACGCTACGGCGACAATACATACGGAACGCATGGTGAATCCTCCCAAGAGAAAAGGTATGGCGATCAGCACCAGTGTTCCACAGAAACGAGCCGATTGTCCAGGCTGCGGATGGGGCGATGAGAGGACGTTTGTCGCTCGTATCGCGACTGGGGGAATTTAGGCCACGGACAAGCCGCAGGCCTCGCGCCAGGCCACGTAGCGTGCATTGCGCGCGTCAGTGCCCAGGCGCGGCTCGAAGACGCGATCGACGCGGCGCAGCAAGTTCCATGCGGAGGGTGCGATGAGTCCCATGCCTTCGCCGGCGAGCATGGCCGCGCCGAAGGCCGTGGCCTCGATGGGCTGCATGCGTTCGACGGGTTGGCCGAGGAAATCCGCCTGCAGTTGCATGAGCAGATCATTGGCCGAGGCGCCGCCGTCGGCTCGGAGCGTGTCCGGCCGGGGCAGTTTCGCGCCGTGGTAGATCGCATCGAGCACGTCGCGCACGCGGAACGCGATGCCTTCGAGCGTCGCGCGCACGAGATGCTCGCGGCGAGTGCCGCGGGTGAGCCCGGTGATGAGGCCGCGGCGCGTGGTGTCGCCGTGCGGCGAGCCGAGACCTTGAAATGCGGGCAGCACGAATACGCCGCCGCTGTCCTCGGCTTCGGCGCCGACCGCGCTGGCCTGCGCGGGATTGTCGAGCAGACCCATGCCGCCGCAGAGCCAGTCGAGCACGGCCCCGGCGGTGATGACCATGCCTTCGAGGCAGAATTCCGTCGTGTCCCCGCTTCGCCGCAGCGCGAGGGGGTAGGCGCCGGGAATGATCAGCGGTTTTTGGCCCGTGTGCACGTTCGCCGTGGCCGAAGTCCCGTAGGTGACTTTGCCGTCGCCGGGCGCGCGGCAGCCCTGGGCGATGGCCGCGCTTTGCTGGTCACCGACGATCGCGGCGATGGGCACCGGCGCGCCGAGCACCTCGCGCGCGGTATCGCCGATGTGCCCCGACGTGTCCACCAGTTGCGGGAAGAGGACGCCGGGGAGTTGTTGTGTGCGGAGCAGCGCGGCGTCCCAGCCGCCGGTCGCGTAGTCGAAGTAGGCCGTCGCGCAGGCCTGCGAGGGATCGGTCGCGTGAATCCCGCCGCCGGAGATCCGGTAGACGAGATACGAATCGATGTTGCCCCAGGCGAGTTCGCCACGCTCGGCGCGGCCGCGCCCGTCGGGGACGCTCTCGATCGCCGATTCGAGTTTCGCCGCGGCCGATTGCGGCATCACGAAGAAGCCCGCGTCGCGCAATTCGGCCGAGCGTTCCGTGCCGCGCAGGTCCTGCCAGCTAATCAGCGGCGTGAGCGCGCGGCCCGTGGCGCGCTCCCAGACGACGCAGCTCGCGCGCTGCGAGGTGACGCCGATGGCGGCGAGGTCCTGCGCGCGGAGCTTCGCCTCGCGCAAGGCCGCGCGCATGAGCAACTGCGTCGTCTCGAAGATGTGCGCGGCGTCCTGCTCGACGCGGCCCGGCGCGGGATAGTGGATGGGCAGGGTCTCTCGCGCGCGGGCGCGCACGGTGCCGTCGAGCCCGAGGATGAGCACGCGGACGCTGGTGGTGCCCGCGTCGATCGCGAGGAGCGCCTCAGGCATCGGGGATGAGCACGCCGGGGTTCATGAATCCGGCCGGGTCGAGCGCGTGCTTGAGCGCGCGGAGTAGCGAGACGCCGCCTGCGCCGAGATCGTGGTGCAGATAGCCGCGCCGCACGCGGCCGATGCCGTGGTGATGCGCGATGCCGCCGCCGTGCGCGGCGGTGGTCTCGACGACGCGGCGCCAGCACTCGTCGTAGGTGGCGGCCATGTCCTCGCGGCGCTCGGGCCGCGCGGCGAAGGTGAAATAGAGGTTCACGCCGCTGCGGTAGACGTGTGAGCTGTGGGCCGTGGCCGCGAGGATGCCGGGGACTTGCTTTACGCTGGCGGTAACGGCGTCGTAGATGCCGGCGATCTTGTCCCAGGCTGAGGAAATCTCGATGGTATCGAGGATGATGCCGTTCTTCAGGAAGCTGTCCCAGGTGGGTACGTGGTTGCGATCATGGAGCCACTTGCGGACGACCTCGGTGGGCGCAGGATCGAGGCCTGCCTTGCGCGCGAGTGCGTCCACGCCGCGCAACTCGGCCTCGACGCGATCGGCGGGGCCTTCGTGGACCATGAAGAGGAGCGAGTCGTTGTCGTGGGCAAACTCTGGGAAATTACGGTTCGTCTCCGTCGAGTCGTACTGCCGCACGACCGGCGGGAGCCATCCCGCCTGGACGATGCGGCGTTGCGCGTCGAGCCCCTGCGCGAGGGTCTTCGCATAGTACGCGGAGTGGGAGGAGCGCTCCGGCGCGCGGCGCAGCGAGAGCACGACGCCGGTGATGACTCCGAGCGTGCCTTCGCTGCCGAGCAGCACGTGGCGCAGATCGGGCCCGGCGGACGCGCGCGGCGCTTTTCCCAAGTGGACGATCTCGCCGGAGGGAAGGACTGCCTCGATGCTGTACACGATGTCTTCGATGTTGCCGTGCGCGGTGGAGAATTGGCCGGAGGCGCGCGTGGCGATCCAGCCGCCGACGCTGCTCACGCCGATCGACTGCGGCCAGTGGCCGATGGTGAGGCCGCGTCCGGCGACGGCCTTCTCCGCTTCGAGGCCGTTTTTTCCGGCGTCGAACCCGGCGAGCAGGTTGGTCTCGTCGATGAAACGCACGCGATTCATCTGGCTCAGGTCGAGGAGCACTGCGTTTTCGCGCGTGATGACGCCGCCGCAGACGCCGCTGCCGAGTCCATAGGGGATCAGCGGGGCGACGCGGGTCCGGCACGCATTCACAACCGCCGCGACGTCTTCGGGCGTTCGCGGTTGCACCACGCACGCGGGCTGGGGGGCGGGGCGGCCTTGCGCGTCGTCGAGATGACTGCGCATCCAGTAGTCGTGGCGGCGCTGCGCGGGCAGATCGCCGGAGGTGATGACCATTTCCTCGCCGAGCGTTTCGAGCAAGTCTTCAACGATGGGCAGAGACACGCGTGGCTCCTTCGGTATGGATCGGGGACATCTCGTTGCGCCGGAGGTCGCGGCACTCCGCAATTTGGCGATCGGTTTCGGCAGGATTCCACCCGAGCAACGTCGCCATTGCTGACGCGGCTGGCGCGAGCGCGTCCATGCCGCCATCGACGTCGAACCGCGCGCGCGCGCTGCGGCGGACCCAGTAGTCCTCGAGCGTGAGCGCGCCTTCGTGGAGGACGGCCCAGCGCGCCTCGCCGGCGACCTCATGGCCGGCCTCGATGACCCTCTCCGCCTCGCTGCCGTAGAGCCGCGCGAGGCGCTCGGTCTCGTGCGCGGGCAGGCCGCGACCGGCGAGGCGGCCGAGGAGCGCGTCGATGGAGCCGGCGATGTCGCCGCCGGGCAGGGGCGCGTTCGCGGTCGTGCAGGTCTTGTGCGCGCGACCGAGTTTCTCTTCGCAAATGTCGACGATACGCTCGGCCATCGAGCGGAAGCTGGTGAGTTTGCCGCCGGCGATCGAGAGGACGCCGTGCGGGCCGTCGAGGATTTCGTGGCGGCGCGAGATTTCCGAGGGCGACTTGCCCTCCTGTGCGAGCAGCGGGCGCACGCCGGACCACAGTGATACGATATCGCTGTCGGAGAATGGGGGAGTGTTGAAGGTTGCCTCGCCGCAATGGAGCAAATAGTTGATATCCTCGCGCGTGATCGCGGGCCAGTAGTCGGACGCGGGATAGAAAGTGTCCGTCGTTCCGAAGTAGACGAAATTGCCGCGGGGGACGGCGAAGATCGAGCGCTTATCGGGCGTCGTCATGATGATCGTGTGGCGGATGGGAAGGCGCTCGCGCGAAAGCGTAACGTGGATGCCTTTGGTGAGTTGGAGCAGCGGCGGCGCGGCGCTGTCTTCCAACGCACGCACGGCGTCGAGCCAGGGGCCTGCGGCATTCACGATGAGCTTCGCGCGGATGCCCGCGCCGAGATTCTCGCCCGGCAGCGCTGCGGTCACGGTCGCACCCGTGGCGCGTCCGGCTTCGACGATGATTTGCGAGACGCGCGCGTAGGTTGCTACGACGGCGCCCGTGGCGGCCGCGCTGCGCGCATTGGCGAGCGTGAGCCGGGAGTCGTCGGTCAAGTACTCGGGATAGACCAGCGCGCCGCGGAGGTCTTCGGACTTGAGCAGCGGCTCCTCGGCGCGCAGCCGATCGACGTCCCACATCTGGTGCCGCTCAGCGGCCTCGACTTCGCCGAGTTGTTCGTAGGCGACGATGCCCGCTTTGAATTTTAGCAGCGACGTACGCGAGCGCGCGGGCACGACGAAGGGCATCGTCTGTGCGAGGTGTGGCGCGATGCGGCGCAGGGCCTTGCGTTCGGTGGCGGCCTCGCGCACGACGTTGAGTTGGCCCTGCGCCATGTAGCGCATGCCGCCGTGGACGAGTTTGCTCGAGCGGCTCGAGGTGCCCGCCGCGATATCCGCCGCGTCCACCAGGGCCACGCGCAGGCCGCGCAGGGCGGCGTCGCGCGCGACGCCGCAGCCGGTGATGCCCGCGCCGATGACCAGCAGGTCAAAGGGCGCGGACTCGAGCGCGGCGAAGAGCGCGCGGCGGTTTCGGAAGTCCAGCGTCGTCATTCTGAGTTCCCACCGGCCTTTGGCCGGAGTTTGTAGAAAGAAAACGCCAGCCTGTTGTAGCATCGGCCTCCGGCCGATGAAGAATGAGCCGAAGTCCCCGTTTCCTGCCGAGTATCGGTCCTCATACCTCAAAGGTCAGGCACGCCGCGCACGGGCTGGAAGCCCGCGCCACCGAAACCATCCGCGCCTCATTTTCTCCGCGTGAACCGAATTGTTTTTCATAGCAGACACTTGCGTAATTCCCCGCACCGGAATATCCCCTCTTTTGTCACTCTGAGCGGAGCGAAGAATCTCCCCGTCGGTCAACCTGCATAACGGTGCAAAAAACCGCAGGTCCCGACCGGGTGGTGGACGGGTATTGTGCCGCTAATTGCGAGCACGATCGCAATCACGCGCGGGAATTCGCCCCGCAGCCGAAAATCTGCTTACATATTAACTGTCTGCTGTCCGCAATCCAAGGAGAAGTGCAATGTCCGCGAACTACACCGTCATTCGCATCGACCGCCGGGGGCACGTCGCCGAAGTGGTGCTGAACAACCCGGCCAAACTGAACGCGATGGCGCCGATCTTCTTCGAGGAGATTAAAGCGGCATTTGAAGAGTTGGACGCGGACGACGGCGTGCGTGCAATCGTGTTGTGGGCCGAGGGGCGGCTGTTCACAGCGGGGCTGGACTTGTTCGCGGCGTCGGGGAACCTGCTCGCGGGCGGGGGCGGCGACCAGACGCCCGCGCAGAAGAGCCGCCACCTGTACAACGAGGTGAAGCGCCTGCAAGCCTGCTTCAGCGCGGCTGAGAAATGCCGCAAGCCGGTGATCGCGGCGGTGCATGGGCATTGCATCGGCGGCGGGGTGGACCTGACGACCGCCTGCGACATCCGGCTGTGTACGCAGGACGCGACCTTCTCGATTCACGAAACGAAGATCGCGATAGTCGCGGATGTCGGTACGCTGCAACGCATCTCGCGCGTGGTCGGCCCCGGCATGGCGCGCGAAATGGGCTACACCGGCAAGCGCCTCACCGCGGACCGCGCGCTGCGCTGCGGACTCGTGAACGAGGTATACCCCGACAAGGACGCGCTGCTCGAAGGCGCGCGTGCGATGGCGCAGGATATAGCCGCGAATTCGCCGCTGGCGGTCCAGGGCACCAAGCAAGTCCTGCAATACTCCGAACAACACAACCTAGAAGACGGCCTCGAATACATCGCCCAATACAACGCCGCGCATCTGATCTCGAATGACCTGACCGAAGCCGTGACGGCGTTCATGGAAAAGCGGGTGCCGGTGTTCAGCGGCCGGTAGGAAAAACGAATATAGACAGGATTGACAGGATTTTTCAGGATGAACAGGATTTAATTTCGATAGGCTGTTCGGTCGCCAGAGAAATATCTTGTAAATCCTGAAAAATCCTGTCTATTGCCCTTACTTCCGCTGATCGAATCGTTTGCCGACGAGGGCCGACGCGATGTTTATCTTCTGAATATCGATCGTCCCGCCGGCGATGCCCCAGCCCCAGGCGTCGCGGAGGCGGCGCTCCATGGGGAATTCGCGGGAGTAGCCGTAGCCGCCCATGAGCTGGACGGCATGGCCGGTGACTTCGCGGGCGATTTCGTTGGCGAAGCATTTGGCGACGCTGGACTCGAAGAGGCTGGGCAGGCCGTCTTGCGCGTTCACGGCGGCGCGGTGGATGAGCAGGCGCGCGGCCTCGACGCGCATGGCCATCTCGGCGAGCTTGAGCTGCACGGCCTGGAACTCGACGATGGGTTTGCCAAACTGTTGGCGCTCCTGCACGTAGCGCACGACGTCATCGAGCGCGCCGGCGGCTTGCGCGAGGGCCTGGGTCGCGTTGCCGCAACGTTCGAGGTCGAAGGCTTCCATAAGTTTTTTGAAGCCGCCCGCGGGGACGATCCTGTTTTCGATCGGGACCGTGACGTCGTCGAAGTAGATGTCCGCGCTAGGGACGCCTCGGAATCCCATGAGTTTTTCCTGATCGCCGAAGGTCATGCCGGGTGTGCCTTTTTCGACATAGACGGCGCCGATGCCCTTCGCACCGGCATCCTTGGACATGCGCGAATAGACGACGTAGCCATCGGAGTGGCCCGCGCCGGAGCACCACCGTTTCGTGCCGTTGATGACGATCGTGTCGCCGCGAACGTCCGCGCGGGTCGTGAGATCAGTGAGCGCGGAGCCGGCTTCGGGCTCGGACATGGCGACGGCGACGATGATTTCGCCCGCGCACACGCGCGGCACGATGCGGCGGCGGAGCGCCTCGGGCGCGAAGAGTTCGATGGCGCGGACGGGGCCGACGTTGGCCTCGAAGATCGGAAAGGCTACGGCGGAGGAGACCTTGGCGAATTCCTCGAGGACGAGCAGCGCTTCGAGATTTCCCAGGCCGAGGCCGCCGTAGGCCTCGCTGACGTTGATGCCGAGGAAGCCCATCTCTGCGTATCGCCGCATCCACTCGCGCGAGAGCGGCTGGGCGGTGCGCTCGATTTCTTCGGCGACGGTCCGCAGTTCATTCTGCGCGAACGCGCGCGCCGTCTGCTGGAGTGAAACCTGATCGGGGGTCAAACGGAAGTCCATGGGGCGTCCTCCGGAGTAGGGGAGGAATGCTGCCAGAGCGCGGCCGGCAGATCAATGGGGACCGTGGCCTGCCGGCGGAATGGCGGGGCCTATTTCTTGTCGTGGACGACCTGGGCCAGACTGAGGAGCTTGGAGCTGATTGTCAGGCCGGAACGCCCCGCTTCGTCAATGTTGATTTCGATGCGGAGTTTGCTGTCTCGCTCGAAGAGCCGGATCACGCCGCCCTCTTCGGTAAAATTGTCATCGTCGCTCACGGACAAGACAGGTTTCGCGCGCACGGCCGCGAGGAAATCGTCCGCTCGTTTGTCATCCGTGGCGTCAATGTAGAGGATGTGACAGGACTCGGCATCTTTCTCCGCTGCGATATCGACCACTTGGATTTCGCGTGCGCCGACGGTTTTGCCGCGCACCGCGGTGGCAAGCGTTTTGGTCATACCCTCATTCCCGACGATTCCGATGACGATGGGCGCCGACGCATCCTTGAAGGCTGAATCGGGCCACTGGACGTAGTTTGAAAACTGGAACACGAACGCGGCCTTGAGTTCGTCGATGCGCGCCTTTTGTCCGGAGACGGGCCGCGCGAAGAGGGCGAGCCCGGCGAGCACGGCGACCGCCGCCAGCGCAAAGCGCGCGGCCCAAGAGCGGCGGGCGTTGTGTGTGCGTGTCAGAAGCGCCATGTGATTTTTCCGTAGACGCCGCGCTGGATCTGCGTCGGGACGGCCAGCGTGATCACATCATCGTACTCTTCATGCTCGGAGTCAAGAAGATTGCGGTCGACCAGTGCGATTTCGAGGTCTTTGCGCGGCCGCCATGCGAGTCGGGCGTCGAGCTCGACGTAGTCACCGATGCCGAGGTTCTTGAGGTCGTCCACGTACCGTAGCGTGGTGGTCTCCTGGCTGGAGGCTGCGGGCACCCACGAGAGCAGCGCGATGAGGCCCCACAGCGCCAAGAGCGAAAGGCGGAGCAGCCAGGTCTGGGACATTCCGGGGGCGAAGGGGCGACCGAAACCCCGGGGTTCCTCCCCGCTGGATTCGATGGCCGATATCGATATTTCGTGAAGCGTTTGCATGGAGTTCTCGCCGTTCTTGATTGGCGCCCGGACGACCGCCGTACTGTCGCTCGCAGCGAAGGTACTTGCCGCGTCGTCCAGCCCGATCATTTCGGATGCTCCTCAGGGTTCGCCAGCTCAGTGCTTTCCGCCGGGTTGGAACCTCCACGTGACCTTGGCATACACGGCGCGCTGAACTTGCGTCGGCACTCCATTGACAAAGCTCGGAGCGAATTCATAATGGCCGCCGTCAAAGAGGTTCTGACCAACCAGGGCGAGTTCGAGATCTTCCCTGGGGCGCCACGCCAGGCGGGCATCCATTTCGACATAGGCGTCGACATCCAGCGAGGACAGCCGATCGACGAATCGAAACGTGGTGTCAAACTCGACCTGGTGCGGAAGGTCCAGACGATTCTGCACGAAGAACTGGTGTTGCGGCGTGTCCGATTCGGTGACGGCAGTAACAGGATCGGCCGCCGGTGCGTCGACGTTAAGATCGAGGAACGAATACCCCGCCCGCACCTGCCACCGGGTCAGCGGGGCCCAATCCGCGGCGACCTCGAAGCCAAAGGCGTAGGCGTCCGTATTGTTGAAGGCTTCGAAGGGAATGACGGTGACGCCGTCCTCGACGAATGGCACGCCGAGGAATTCGATCGAACGGAGATTGGTGTAGTGGTTGTAGAAACCGGCGATATCCAGCGACAGCTCGTCGGTGACGCGCACGCGATACCCAAGTTCGCCTGCGAGAAGATCTTCGGCCTCGAAATCGTTGTTGCCTTGTAGGATGGCCTCGACCGGACCGACCGGACCCGCCGCCGTGAGGGCGCGCAGCCGGATGTCGTCCTCGGCTTGGGAGGGGGTGCGCACCGCGCGTGAAATCGCGGCCCACACGGTGTGACGATCGTTCGGTGACCAGCGCAAGCGAAGGTTGGGCTGCACTTCGACGCCGGTATAGCCGTTGTGCTCAATCTTGGCGCCGACGATGAGATGGAGTTTTTCGGTGAGCGCGATGTCATCCTGGACGAAACCGCTGATCGTCTGGTCGTTTCTGCGTTCGGGATCGAAGGAGATGAACTCCGAGCCGTCCGTGTCCGCCTGCGTGTGCCGGATCGCCAGCCCCCAGACGATTTCCTGATTGGTCCACGGTTGCAATTGGTGTTTAAAATCGAGATCGAAGGTGTGGCGCGTTTCCTCGAAAGTGGCGTTTGCGCGCTGGTAGCCGTCGTAATAGGCGGCGAGCTCGATGTTGGAATCGTCGGAGAATACGCGGCGCCAGATCGCACCGAGGTTCCACGTGGCGGCGTCGGCATCCATCTTGACATCGCGTGTGAACGGGGCGTCGAGAAAATTAAGGGTGGTCTGTCCGTTGATGTCCAGCGACTGCGCATCTCCGTGAAGAGTGAGCGTGTCCTCCGAGGACAGCTCCCAGTCAATCCGGCCGCCCCCTTGGCCTCCTTGCCACGCGTCTTCAGCGTCTCCGCCGTTCGCGGCGCGACCCGCGTTGTCGTGCCGGAAGAACTGCCCATACACGCGATAATGGGCCGCGCCTTCGGCCAAGGCGCCGCCCCAGCGGGTCGTGAGGAACCCCTGGTCCTCCGTACCGCCGCCCCCGGAAACGAGGAGGCCTTGTGTGTCGGCCGCCTTCTTCGTGATGATGTTGATGACGCCGTTGACTGCATTGGCGCCCCAGAGCGTGCCGCCGGGGCCTCGGATGACTTCGATGCGCTCGACGTCCTCGAGGACGACGTTCTGGAATTCCCAATACACGCCCGAGAACAGAGGGGTGTACACCGACCGGCCATCGATGAGCACGAGCAGCTTGTTCGCGAAAACTCCGCCGAATCCACGCGCGGTCACCGACCACGAGTTCGCTGTCAGCCGCGCGACTTCGACGCCGGGGACCGTACGAAGCAGATCAGGTATCGTCGTCGCTCCCGAACGGCGGATGTCTTCCTGTGTCAGAACGTAGATCGCAGCGGCGGCGTCCTGCTTGCGCTCCTTCTTCTTGGAGACGGACGTGACCTCAATGTTCATCAACTCTTCGATGGAGAGATTGACGAGGGAGGCCTCGGTTTCGACCGGCGCCTCAGGCGAGGCGTCCTGCGCGTGCCCGGCCGAGGCGATGAGGCCAAGCGCGATCGAACACAGCGCAGCGTGCATGAATCGCGCAGCGCGCTGACCGCACGCGAGGCGACGAGAAAGTTGGGTCCGATGACGCTGCACGCTCATTTTTTCCTCCTACCCGCGATCCCCGGCGGGACGGACTAGGATGGCCTCGAAGGCGTCACAGCCAGTCCAGCGGGGTTAACTCTTGACCAACTTGAGCAGTTTTCGTGCCAGCGCGACGGAGTTCTGGGCGATTGCGGGATGTTGGCGTTTTTATCGAATTTCGATTGACCAGCGGTGGACAAATCTGTCAACTGAATACCATGACGCACAAATTTGGACGAAGCCGGTCTGCGACTGCGACGGCTGGCCGAAAATATATAGTACTAGATATCTATATTTTCAGGAGTTCGCAATTGAAACCCGTAGAGACATCGCGCCGCAATCCCCTGCGGGCCCGCAGGGGATTGCGAAATTTCGGCGCTTGCGGGCCGACCCGGCCGGCCGCCAGGAATGGTCTGCGTAAATGGCTGATCGTAGTCCTCACGCTCCGCGTGATGGCGCTTCACGCGGAGCGTGAGGACCACGATCTCGGACCCACAGTGTCCGAAAACGGCTAGTGTCGAGTTCTCTGAATAGACAGTGCCAGTCAGCGGGCCAAGGCCCATTTCAGCGTTGTAGGGCGCGCCACTGATGAAGACCAGTGTTACGCGGCAGTGGCAGGCTATTCGCAGGACTGGAGACTAGCGGAAGCGGAAGGTAATGCGGCCTTTGGTGAGGTCGTAGGGCGACATTTCGATTTTTACTTTGTCGCCCGGGAGGATGCGGATGTAGTATTTGCGCATTTTTCCAGAGATATGAGCGAGGACGACGTGATCGTTATCGAGCTTCACGCGAAACATCGCGTTGGGCAGAGTCTCGGTCACGGTGCCTTCGAGTTCGAGGACCTTCTCTTTTTCTAACAAGCAGCGGGGTTCCTTGGTGAGGCCTGGGCGAAGATCGCGCGGGGGCCGGACGGTTCTGCACTGCCTTATATCACGCCGGGAGCGTCTTTTGCACCTTCTTTGATAGGCCTAAAGTCCTGTGCGCGGGCGGCCGATAGTACTGGACGAGGGGCGGCAGCACGCCCAATTTAGAGGGTTGACCGCCCTCGCCGGGGTCTGCGGTGCGGGAGCAACGCGAAAACTACGAACCGGGGTCGTGGACGGAGCTCTATGGGAGCGTTCTGCGCCTGCGGCCCGTTTTGGAGCAGCCCCCAGGTAGTGCGGAGGCCGCGGAGGGATTGCGCGTTCATGGGGACTTCTGCCGGTGGCTTCGCATGTATCTTCTGAGCGCGGGGCAGGCCGATGAAGTCTCACTCGCGCGGCAGGAGACCGAGGCGGCCGTCGCGCTCGAGAACTGGCACGCGCTCTGGTCTGATGCGAAGGCTACCCGTCGAGACCGGTTAGTTGGGCGCTGATATTCCACAGGCGTTCCTGAGCGTCGACGTCGTTGGAACTCGCCGAGGGCCGCGCGGGCTTGCACTTCACAAAATATCGTCCTGAGACACCGTCCACCTCCGGCGACGAGGCCAGGTACACACTCGTGCGCGCGCCCTGCTCGGGACTGAGCATCAGCAACATCGCGGGCGCGCCGAGCGGCTGCAGCAGACGCGGGAAATCGGCAATCTGTTTTCGGATGATGTTCGTGCGGACGACGCCGGGATGCAGGGCGTTCGCCGTGACGCCGCTGCCGCCGAGCCGGCGCGCGAGCGCGTGAGTGAACATGACGTTGGCCAACTTCGCAGTGCTGTACACGGACATCGAACGATAACGAGTCTCGCTCTGCACGTCGTCGAAGTCCAGTCTCCCGCGATGGTGCATGGTGGATGCGACCACGACGACGCGCGACGGCGCGCTTCGTTTCAGTGTGTCGAGAAGCAGACCCGTGAGCAAGAAGTGTCCGAGATGATTCACGCCGAAGATCATCTCGAAGCCGTCGCGAGTGACCTGGCGCTTGCCCGGCATCACGCCCGCGTTGTTCACGAGAACGTCGAGGCGCTGGAATGCTTGACGGAACTCTCGTGCGAAACTGCGGATGCTCTGTAGCGAGGCGAGGTCGAGTTCCATCACGACGCCTTTGCCCGGGCCGCCGCGAGATTCGATGTCGCGCAGCGCTTCCGCCGCCTTGGCGGCGTCGCGGCAGGCCAGCACGACTGTCGCTCCTTGATTGACAAGGGCTGCGGCCGTTTCGAGGCCGATGCCCGTATTCGCACCGGTGACGATGCAGACCTTGCCGGTCATGCCGCTGTTGCTCACGAGTGCCCTCCTCTACGATTACGATAACGACGACGATAACGATTACGATACCGAAAGGGAAGAGGGGCGAGGGCAGCGAACGATGATGGTGGACTTGCGCAGCGACACGTTGACTCGGCCGACCGCGGGTATGCGCGCGGCGATGGCTGCGGCGGAAGTGGGGGACGACGTCTTCGGCGAGGACCCCACGGTGAATCGTTTGCAGGAGCGGGTCGCGCAATTGCTCGGGAAGGACGCGGCGCTCTTCGTGCCGAGCGGGACGATGGCGAACCTGCTGGCGTTTCTCGCGCAGACGCGGCCGGGCGACACGATCATCCTTAGCGAAGACGCGCACCCCTATAATTACGAAGGAGGAAACCTCGCGGCGGTCGGCGGCTTGATGACGCGGACGATCAAGGGAGCGCTCGGGCAGATTTCGCGCGCGGAGGTCGAGCCGTATGTCGTGCAGACGCTGGATCATCACTACTCGCAAACGCGCGTGATCGCCGTGGAGAACACGACGAACCGCGGCGGCGGGAATATCTATTCGATGGAGACCTTGCGCGGATTGCGCGAACTCGCGGACGCGAGCCGGATGAAACTGCACTGCGACGGCGCGCGGCTGTTTAATGCCGTCGTCGAGTCGAAGTATACCGCCGCGGAATTTGCGAGATATTGCGACTCGATCTGCTTTTGCTTCTCGAAGGGGCTCGGCTGTCCGGTCGGATCGATCCTCGCCGGCACGTGCGACCTGATCGAGGAGGCGCACCGCTTCCGCAAGATGCTCGGCGGCGGCATGCGCCAGGCGGGCATCCTCGCGGCCGCGGCGAACTACGCGCTCGATAATCACATCGACCGCCTGCGCGAGGACCACCGGCGCGCGCGGGAATTCCGAAAGGCGCTCGAAGGCTTACAAGGCCTGAGCTTCCCCTTCCCGAATCCGACGAACATCGTGATCTTCGAAGTACCGGATGTCATGCAGTTCATCGGCAAGGCGGGCGGCGAGGGTGTGCTCCTGATTCCGATGGGTCCCCAGCGCCTGCGCGCGGTTTTCCATTTGGACATCGACGACGCGATGCTCGCGCACGCGATTAGGGCATGCCGTGCGGCTCTCGCGGGATAGCTCTATTTTGGCGCTGCTTCTCGTATTTCCGGATACTCGCACTTTTGTGTGGCAATCGCGAAACTACGTGCTATACTGGCGCGGCGCGGAGACTTAGATCGATGCCGACTTACGAGTACCACGCGATTCGGGCTGAAGGCAGCGGCGAAAACCTCGAGAAGTCGTTTATTGGCGGGGTGCTCGTCGCGCAGAATCGCAAGGATGCCAAGGAAAAACTGCGGGTCCGCGGTCTGAAACCCACCATGCTTCGGCGGGCGCGGGGCTTGATCGGACTGCTGCGCTGGTTCGAGGCTGACATACGGTAATATTTCGGTCCTGCGTCGGGGGATGCGGGACTTGCGGGGCGCGGTGATGCGGGGGAAACGCATGCGGGTGGGGATCCATCAACTCCATTATCTTCCTTGGTTGCGGTATTTCGAGAAGATTCAGAGTTGCGATGTGTTCGTCGTGCTGGACGACATCCAGTTCAACAAGAACGGCTGGCAGAACCGCAACCGGGTGAAGACCTCGTCCGGCGCCGTCTTGCTCACGGTGCCGGTGCAGATGAAATTCGCGCAGCGGCTCGGCGAAGTCCGGATCGACGAGCGGACGCCTTGGCGCAAGAAACACTGGAAGACGATCGAGCAGAGCTACGGGCGCGCGCCGTTTTTCTCCGAGTACGCCGGATTTTTTGGGGCGACCTATGCGCGCGAATGGGAATCGCTGAACGACCTGAACCGGCACATGCTGGAGTTTTATTTGCACGCGCTTGGCGTGACGACGCGGGTGGAGTATTCGTCGGCCTTGCGCGTGCCGGGTGAGGCGACGGAGCGGCTGGTCAACCTCATTCGTGCGGTGGGCGGCGAGTCGTATTACAGCGGGGCCTACGCGCTGGACTCCTATCTCGATGGGGACGCGCTCGCGCAGGCGGGGATTGCGCTTGATCTGCAAGCGTGGCGCGCGCCGGTGTATCCGCAGCTTCATGGAGAGTTCGCGCCGGATTTGTCGATCGTCGATCTGCTGATGAATTGCGGGCCGGAATCGCTGGGGGTCCTGTGCGGACAACTTGCCTGATCCAGCATTCGGCCCCGCAGATCGGCGCGGAAGAAGAGGCGGCGGTCCTGCGCGTGATGCGATCGGGCCGTCTCGCGCAGGGCCCGGAGGTGGAGACCTTCGAGCATGAATGCGCTGCGCGGGTCGGCCGGCGCTACGGAGTGTCGACCAGCAGCGGCACGGCGGCCCTGCACCTCGTGTTGCACGCGCTCGACGCCGGCGGCGGCCAGGAAGTGGCGATTCCCGCCTATGCCTGCGCCTCGCTGATGACGGCGACGGCGCTCAACGGCAGCGTCGCGCGCGTGTGCGACGTGGGGCCCGATTTCAATCTCGATCCGTCCGGCGTGCCGCCGCGCGCGCGCTTCGTCATCGCGCCGCACCTGTTTGGCAAGGCCGCGCCGATCCTGCCGCGCGGCGTGGTCATCGAAGACATCGCGCAGTCCATCGGTGGTATCACGGGCCGCGCGGGGGTCGCGGCGATCGTGTCGTTCTACGCGACGAAGATGTTGACGACGGGCGAAGGCGGGATGGTGCTTACGGACGACCGGACGCTTGTAGAGCGCATTCGCGACCTTCGAGACTACGACAACCGCGACGATTTCATCCCGCGTTTCTGCTACAAGATGACCGAGATGCAGGCGGCGATGGGGCGGGTCCAACTGCGGCGATTGCCGGAATTCATCGAGCGCCGGCGCGCAATCGCGCAGCAGTACCTCGATGCGTTCGCGGAGTTACCGGTGGGCCTGCCGGATCCGGCGGACCACGTGTTCTTCCGCTTCGTCGTGACGACGGAGGCGCAGGCGCGGCTGATCGCGCGCCTGAACAGCGACGGCGTCGAAGCCAAGCGCCCGGTGTATCGTCCGGCGCACCGCCATGTGCGGGACGGCGTGCCGGTGAACATCGCGCGGCTCGCCGGGGACTGCCGGGGCGCGGAGCGGGCGCACCTGACGGCGGTGTCGCTGCCCATCCATCCTGGCATGGGCGAGGCGGAGGTGGAGTCGGTGATCGATTCGGTGAGGGGCTTTTTCGTTTGAGCTGAGCGGCGCGGGCGGCGCGGGCGGGGGCCTGCGCTGGGACGAGTAGCGAGCTGGGGGAAGCGCATGTACTCGACGTTGCCAAGTTGGCCGGTGCTGTATTTCTACACAGGTGCGATCGCGTTTGTGCTCGCGGCATTTCTGATGCCGGCGGCGATCGCGTTGCTGCGGCGGTACAGGATTCTGGACCGCGTGACGGCGGAGAAAATCCACACCCTGCCGACGCCTCGGGGCGGCGGCATTGTGATTTTCCTCGCGTTCGCCGTCGCCGTGTTGCTCCCGGACTACCGCGACAATCCGATGAAAGGCGTGATGATCGGATCGCTCATATGCCTCATCGTCGGCGCCATCGACGATCTCCGCGGCGGCGTGCCCGCGGTCATCAAGCTCGCGGCGCTCACCTGGGCGACGCTGGTGATGTCGCTGTTCGGCGTGCAACTCAAACTCTTCGGATTTTTTCCGCTCGACCTTTTCGTCACATGGCTGTGGATCGTCGGGGTGACGAGCGCCTTTAACGGCATTGACAACATGGATGGCCTGGCGGGCGGCGTGGCGGTGATCGTGTCTGCCATGTATCTCGCGATCGCGCTTGACGCGCATTACGCAGCGGGCACCGAGACGAGCCTGTCGTGGTTCGGCTTGCTCGCGGCGGGATTGATCGGCGCGAACCTCGGCTTCCTTCTCTACAATTTCAAGCCCGGGAAGGTGTTCATGGGCGATTCCGGTAGTTTTTTCCTCGGATTTATCCTTGCGGCGCTGGGCGTGATGGGTGAATGGGCGGACAGCCGTGTCGTGGCGTGCACAATTCCCGTGCTCATTCTCGGCGTGCCGGTCTTCGATTTCATCTATGTCCTTATCGCGCGCATCGTGCGGGGCGAGACGAAGACGCTGCGGCAAGTCATCGAGCATTGCGCGACGGACCACCTTTCGCACCGGCTTGCCTGGATCGGATTCTCGCAGCGCGGCGCGGTGCTGTTTGTCTACATGATGGCCTTCGCGCTGGGCATTGCCGGGATCCTGCTGCGCAATAGCACGCGCGGATTCGACAGCGCGCTCGGCCTGATGCTCGGCGGCTCTGTCGTGGCGCTCGTGGTTGCGTTGATGGTGACGGCTGAAAAGCATCAGGCTGCGCTCGAACGGCGGATGAAGGACCTGCGCCCGCTGTCGATTGTCGATGCCGCCGAGACACCTCAGGAAGAACTGCGCAAGACGGCGTAAACCTCCTCTCGTTGATTGAGCCCTTCGATACCGCGGAAGAATTTTGTTGTGCGGTTGAGTCCTGTGCCCCGGTAGGGGCGCTTGAAAATAGCGCACTACTTCAGTGCCGGGTCCGCGCATATGGACATTCATGAGTCCCGGAGGGACGGCTGGCGCGATCCAATTTCCTCCGTCAGCCGTCCCTACGGGACTCGATTTTGCTAACGTCCCGGACCCGGCACTAAAGTGCCGGGCTACTATCGGTCGTCCCTCCGGGACTTCATGTGACTCGTGTGAAATTTGACCCGGCACTAAAGTGCCGGACTACTATCGGTCGTCCCTCCGGGACTTCACGTGACTCGTGTGAAATTCGGCCGCCGAAATTGGCAACAGTGTGTAGCCTGCGGTCGCGCGGGAGCGCGACCCTCCCGGTTCGGATATGATGCGTGAGGTGTATCTCGACGAGGATTTGGCGATGGCTGTTGCTGAGTTGGGCGAACTGCGCGGGAAGTTGGCCGAGGTGTTCGATGTGCGCGCGGCGATCAGGCTGCTGAGTTGGGACCAGGAAGTGAACATGCCGCCGAAGGCGGCGCCTGCGCGCGGGCAGCAACTGGCGACGCTGTCGGGCGTCGCGCACCGGATGTTTACCGACAAAGGCGTCGGCGAATTGCTCAAGCGGCTTGGCGACGCCAAGGCGCTTTCCGCCGATGAGCGAAAGCTCGTGTCGGAGACGACCTACGACTACGCGCGTGCAACGAAGCTGCCGGAGTCGTTCGTGACGCGCTTTGCCGAAGCCACGAGCCGCGGATTCCATGCGTGGATCAAGGCGAAGAAGGAAAGCAAGTTCGCGGAGTTCCAGCAGGAGCTGGACACGCTCGTGGGCCTGTGCCGCGAGCGCGCGGAGCTGATGGGATACGAGGGATCGCCGTACAACGCGCTGCTCGAGGACTACGAGCGGGGCTTGCGCGTGGAAGCCTTGAGGCCGATGTTCGCCACGCTCGCGCGCCGGCAGAGCGCGCTCATCGGCAAGATCGTGAAGTCGCCCAAGCAGGCGGACCTCTCGTGGCTCGATGCGGCGTGGGACGCGGGCAAGCAATGGGACTTCACGCTGCGGCTGCTGAAGGACATGGGTTACGACTTTGCCGCGGGCCGGCAAGACAAGGCCGAGCACCCGTTTACGTCGGAGTTCGACCTTTACGACGTGCGCGTGACGACGCATCTCTACGAAGACAATCTGTTCGCCGGGATGATGGCCTCGCTGCACGAAGGCGGCCACGCGCTCTACGAGCAGGGCCTGCGTGAGGAGGACCGGCGCACGCCGCTGGGCCAGGCGGTGTCGTTGGGGATTCACGAGAGCCAATCGCGGATGTGGGAGAACCTCGTCGGCCAGAGCCGGCCCTTCTGGAATCATTACGGCGAAGTCCTGCGCGGATATTTTCCGGACGAACTGAAGGGCGTATCGGCGGAGCAGATATTTCGCGCGGTCAATCACGTCGAGCCGACCTTGCGCCGTCTCGAAGCGGACGAGTGCACCTACAACCTTCACATCATCTTGCGCTTCGAGATCGAAGTGGACCTGATCGAGGGCCGATTGAAAACGGCGGACGTGCCGGCGCGGTGGAATGAGCTGATGAAAAAGTATCTCGGGCTCGACGTGCCCGACGACGCGCAGGGTTGCCTGCAAGACGTCCACTGGTCGCACGGCGCGTTGGGTTATTTCCCGACGTATACGCTTGGGAATGTGTATGGCGCGCAGATGTTTGACCGGATTCAGCAGGACATCCCGGAGCTGTGGACGCAAATTGGTCAGGGTAATTTTTGCGCGTTGCTCGGCTGGTTGCGCGAGAAGGTGCACCGGGTGGGCCGGCGGAGACTACCTGCGGAGATCGTGCGCGACGCGACGGGCAAGGATCCCGGGGTCGAGCCGTACTTGAGGTATTTGGAGGGGAAGTACGGCGAGTTGTATGGGCTCTAGGCGGATTTTTGGCCGGGAGGCAGGCCGAGGGTGAGGGGTCGCGGGCTGGAAGTCGCGGGCTGGAAGCCCGCGCCACGAGGGATTGCCGTGTCGCGGGTCGAAGGGACCGAGCAGGCGTTTAGGGCGCGCGGTGGGAGGCTTTCGATGTGTCGCGCAGGAGATTCTTGAACAACTTTGCGGCGTCGGGCTCGTATCCGCCTTGGCGCCAGACTGCGCCGATGGCTACGCGCGGTAGGCCGGGTAGCTGGAGCGGGGCCATGCGGCGGCGGTCGTCGGGGCGCAGCGTCATTTCGGGAAGGATCGAGAGGCCCACGCCTTCGGCCACGTACTGCTTGAGGACTTCGAAGCTGCCGCTGTCCATGACGACGTTGGGCGTGAAGCCGCTCTCGCGGAAGTGCGCGCGCAAAAGCGTCCCGGTGCGCGTTTCCGTTTGGATGAGGACCATGGGTTCGCCGTTCAGGTCCTTCAGCGCGGCGCGCTTGCGTTTGGCGAGCGCGTGTCGGCGCGGGACGACGAGCACGAGGCGCTGGTCGAAGAGCGGCCGCACTTCGAGTCCCGCGCGGTCGAGCGGCAAGGTGACGATGCCGAGATCGAGATCGCCCTTGAGCACGGCGTCGGCGACTTCATCCGACGAGCGGCAATGGATGAACACGCGCACCTTGGGCATGCGCGCGGAAAACGCGCGGACGCGCGCGGGCAGAAAGTAGAGCGCGTTTGTGTCGCTCGTGCCGATGCGGAGTTCGCCGGCGCCGGCGCCGGATCGTTCGCGGACCTCCGCTTCCATCCGGCCGGCCGCGCGGAGGAGGTCCATACCGCACTCGTAGACGATGCGGCCCGCGGCGGTGGTTTTTCGCGTTCGGCGATCGAGGAGTGTCCCGCCGCACTGCCGCTCGAGGGCGCTGACCCGCTGGGAGATGGCCGGTTGCGTGCGGTGGAGTCGCTCGGCGGCGAGGCGAAAGCTGGCGGCGTCGACGACGGCGCAAAAGCAGCGAAGGGAGTCCAGTTGGATCATAACTAAATATTATCATTTCCATAAAATAATTGCGATTGCATTATGAGTGACGCGCCCGTATGGTGGGGGCGTGGCGATTGCTGCTGTGGACGGGACCCGATGCCGGACAAGAAACGACGACTGACCTACCGCGACGCGGGGGTGGACATTGACGCGGCCGATCAGGGGCTGCAGCGGGCCAAGGAGTCCATCCGGCGCACGTTCGACGAAAATGTGTTGCGCGACATCGGTACTTTTGGCGCGATGTACCGCTTCGATCCCGGCGGCATGGAAGAGCCGGTGCTGGTCTCGAGCGTGGACGGCGTGGGGACGAAGCTGAAGATTGCGTTCCTGATGAACAAGCACGACACCGTGGGCGTCGATCTTGTTTCGCATTGCGTGAATGACATTCTCGTGCAGGGCGCGCGGCCGATGTTTTTTCTCGACTACCTTGCCTTCGGCAAGATCGATCCCGCGGTCGTCGAGGCCGTTATTTCAGGCGTGGCGAATGGCTGCCGCTTTGCGGGGTGTTCGCTGGTGGGCGGCGAGACGGCCGAGATGCCGGACATGTATCGGCCTGGGGAGTATGACATCGCGGGTACGATTGTCGGCGTGGTCGATCGCAAGAAGATAGTGGATGGCGCCACGATCGAAGAAGGCGACGTGATCATTGGGCTGCAATCGAGCGGGCTCCACACGAACGGATACAGTTTGGCGCGGAAGATTTGTTTCGAGGCGGCGGGTCTTAGCGTGCACGATCCGATGCCCGGCGTGGGGCGCAGCGTGGGCGATGCGCTGCTCGAACCGCACAAGAGTTACGCGCGCGTGATTCAGGTCCTCTTGCGGATCGTGACGATCCGCGGGATGGCGCACATCACTGGTGGCGGGATTACGGAGAACTTGCCGCGGGTGCTGCCGAAGGGCCTTGGCGCGCGGATTGACCTGGAGACGTGGACCATGCCCCCGGTGTTTCGGTTTTTGCAGGAGGCGGGCGGCGTCGAACAATCCGAGATGCTGCGCACCTTCAATTGCGGCCAGGGATATCTGGTGGTGGTGCCCGAGGCGCAGGAAGCGAAGGCGATGGACGTGCTCATGCAATCTCTCGAACCGCCGGCGGTGATCGGCCGCGTGATCAAGGACGAGGCCGGCCGCGTGCATTACACGGGGAGTTTGGACCATTCCCGCTAAAATCGAGACCTTGAAGATTCCGGCGCACCGCATCGAGGTGGGGATGCAGGCCGGCCGGCCGGACGCCGTGGGCGAGCGCGTGCGTGCGCGGTTGGGCGAGGACCTGGGCATCGCCGTGGAGCGCGTGCGCGTCGTCGACGTGTACACGATCCATGCGGAACTCAACCCGAAGGAACTCACGCGGGTCCGCGACGAGTTGTTCACCGATCCGGTGATTCAGGAGTCGCGGCTGGACGGTCCGCTCGCGCGCGAATTCGACTATTTGATCGAAGTCGGATATTTGCCTGGCGTGACCGACAATATCGGGAAGAGCGCGGCGCAGGGCATCGCGGACGTGCTGGGCAGGCCGCTGGCGCGGGGCGAGGCGGTGTATAAGTCCACGCAGTACGTGTTGAATGGCGCGATCGACCCGGCGGCGTGCGAGCGCATCGCGCGCGGCGTGCTGGCCAATGCGCTGATCCAGCGCTGGGCCGTGAAGACGCCCGGCGAGGTGCAGGCGCTGGGAGGCCAGCCGCTGCTGAGTCTGCCGGTGGTCACGAATCGCAGCGCGGCGATCGTGCGCGAGATCAATCTCGAAGTGCCGGACGACGCGCTGATGCGGATCAGCCGGGAGGGTCTGCTGGCGCTGGAGATCGGCGAGATGCGGGCGATCCAGGCGTATTACCGGCAGCCCGGCGTGCGCGCGGCGCGCGAGCGGCTCGGCGTGCCAGCGGGTCCGACGGACATCGAGATGGAGACCCTGGCGCAGACCTGGAGCGAGCATTGTAAGCACAAGATATTCGCGGCGAGCATAGGGTACACGGACGCGGCGGGCGATACCCGGACGATTCGCGGGCTGTTTCGCACGTACATCCAGGAAACGACGGACCGCCTGCGCGCGCAGGTGGACTGGCTGGTGAGCGTGTTCGACGATAACGCCGGGATCATTCGCTTCGACGAGGAGTGGAACTTTGCGCTGAAGGTCGAGACGCACAACAGTCCGAGCGCGCTGGATCCTTACGGCGGCGCGATGACTGGGATAGTCGGCGTGAATCGGGACGTGCTGGGCGCGGGGCTCGGCTGCCGGTGCATCCTGAACACGGACGTGTTCTGCGTGGCGCCGCCCGACTATGCCGGCGTGATCCCCCCGCGGCTGTTCCATCCCAAGCGCGTGCTGCGCGGCATTCACGCGGGCGTGCAAGACGGCGGCAACCAGAGCGGCATTCCGGATGTGAACGGAGCAATCGTTTTCCACGATCGATTTCTTGGGAAGCCGCTGGTTTTTTGCGGCACGGGCGGCTTGATCCCCGCGCGCATCGAGGGGCAGCGCAGCGAACGCAAGTGCGCGGGCGCGGGCGATCGCATCGTGATGGTGGGAGGGCGCATCGGCAAGGATGGGATCCACGGCGCGACATTTTCCTCGGAGGAGCTGCACGAGGGCTCGCCCGCGACGGCGGTGCAGATCGGTGATCCGATCACGCAGAAAAAAATGTCGGACTTCTTGATCGAGGCGCGCGACCTTGGGCACTTCAGTTCCATCACCGACAACGGTGCAGGCGGCCTGGCCTCGAGCGTGGGCGAAATGGCGAAGGGGCCGGGCGGCTGCCGGATCCATCTCGATCGCGCACCGCTGAAGTATGCGGGGCTGGCCCCGTGGGAGATTCTGCTCTCCGAGGCGCAAGAGCGCATGACGCTGTCGGTGCCGGAGGAGTCGCTCGAGCCGCTGATGGATTTGGCGCGGCGGCGCGAAGTGGAGGTCACGGATATCGGGGAGTTTACGGATTCCGGACTCTTTGAATGCTTCTACGAGGGGCGGCGCGTGGCTGCGCTGAGTATGGAATTCTTGCACAACGGTGTGCCGGTGATGGATCTCGAGGCGCGCTTGGATCCCGCGCCGCTTGGGCGCGAAACGATCGAGGACAAGGACGATCTCACGGGCGATTTGCTCGGAGTGCTTGGCAGTTACAACGTGTGCAGCAAGGAAGCGCTCGTGCGGATGTACGACCACGAGGTGCTGGGCCAGAGCGTGCTCAAGCAGTTCCAGGGCGCCGCGCACGATGGACCCGGTGACGCCGCCGTTATCCGGCCCGTTCCGGGCTCGAAGCGGGGTCTGGCGATCGCGTGCGGGATTTGTCCGAAGTATAGCGACCTCGACGCCTACGCGATGGCGGCCGCCGCAGTCGACGAGGCCGTGCGCAATCTGCTGTGCGTGGGCGCGCGGCTCGGGACCATCGCGGGCCTGGACAATTTCTGCTGGCCCGATCCGATCCAGAGCGAAAAGACGCCGGACGGCCGGCACAAGCTCGCGCAATTGGTGCGGAGCTGCGAGGCGCTGCAGGAAATTTGCCTCGCCTACGGCATCCCGCTCATCAGCGGGAAAGACAGCATGAAGAACGATTACAAGATCGGCGACACGAAAATTTCGATTCCGCCGACCCTCTTGTTCACAGTCGTAGGCATTGTCCCCGATGTGACCCGGTGCGTGTCGATGGACGCGAAGAACCCCGGCGATTTCGTCTACGTGGTCGGCGATACGCGGCGGGAGATGGGGGGCAGCGAGTACCTCGCGCTGCGCGGCGAGATCGGCGCTACCGTGCCGCGGGTGGACGCCGGCCGCGCGCTGGTGCTGTATCGCGCGCTTTCGGCCGCGATGGAGCAGGGGCTCGTGGCCTCGTGCCACGACGTGTCCGACGGCGGGCTCGGCGCGGCGCTGGCGGAGACGGCGCTGGCGGGCCGGCTCGGGATGGACATCGACCTCGCCCCCCTGCGCACGGAAAACGACGTAGTCGCGCTCTTCAGTGAATCGCAGAGCCGTTTCGTTGTAACCGTGCCGGCGGCGTCGGCGACTTCCTTGGAACAGACGTTCCGCGGGCTGCCGTGCTTTTGCGTGGGGAAGGTGTACGACGCGCCGCGATTTCGCGTGCGAAACGGCAAGCGCGTGCGCGTTGACGCTGCGCTGGCGCAAATCGAGGCGGCCTGGAAGCGGCCGCTGGCGTGGTGACGGCATGAAGGTTCGGGCGCTGGTCTTGGCGG
>JBCLBO010000007.1:0-69712 GCA_038916785.1 Candidatus Hydrogenedentales bacterium
GAGACGGGGTCATGGACGGCACAGAGGTAGAGTTGGGCACAGACCCACTGAACCCGCTGGACTTTCCCACGTTGCCCGCGTCACGCTGGTCGCTCATCGGCGCCGCTATTGGGTTAGGGACGCTGGGTTGCTACGTGTTTGCACGACGGCAGCGGACGTTGGACAGGTAGTTTTCCGGGCTCGGACTTGCTTCTGGGATTACTGAGGATCGGTATTCGGCGGGAAACACGGATTCCGGCTCATTCTTCGTCGACCGGAGTCCGATGCTACGACACAACGGTGCCCTTTTGGTGGAAGGGAGCTAGGGTCTGTCTCAAATAGATACGCAACATCACGCCGATCCTGGAGTGTTTCATTGCGAAACAGATACGTTCTTTGGTAGCATGACTGCATGGTTCATCGTGTCCAGGCCGATCTTCGACAAGGCAACAAGAAGCCCTTGCCCCGCATACTCTTAGCGAGTGGCGATCTCGATTTTGCGACCGGTGTGAGCCATTTTCTGGTGTCTGAGGCTTTCCAGGTGGATCGCTGCCACGATTCGAAGGGGGTGCTGCGGCTGGCGGGACTGCATGAATATGCGGTGGCGGTGTTGGATCTTGATTTGGCGGACGAGGCGGGGCTGGACCTGATCACCTTTATCCACCGTCAGCATCCGGAGACTCGGGTGGTGCTGGTGTTCGACGTGGCGATGATGGAGCGGGCGATCGAGGGGCTTCGGCGCGGGGCGTTTTTTTATTTGCCGAAGAGCGCGCAGCCTTCGGATGTGGCGCTGGTGGTGAACAAGGCGGTGCGCGAGGCGGAGGTGCGCGCGGCTTTGCAGGACCACGAACAGCAAGCCTTCGAGGAGCTGATCGGAAACACGCCGGCGATGCGGCGCGTGGTCGAGTTGATCCAGAAGGTCGCGCCGACGGACAGCACGGTATTGTTGCTCGGCGAGAGCGGGACGGGCAAGGAGGTCGTGGCGAACACGATCCACCGGCTGAGCCCGCGGCGCGATCGGCCGTTCATCGCGGTGAACTGCGCGGCGCTGCCTGAGCAGATTCTCGAGAGCGAACTCTTCGGCCATGTGAAGGGATCGTTCACCGGGGCGGATTCGGACAAGACGGGCCTTTTCGAGGAAGCCGACGGCGGCACGCTGTTTCTGGACGAAGTGGGCGACATGGCGCTGGTGTCGCAGGCGAAACTCCTGCGCGTGTTGCAGAGCGGCGAGATCCGGCGTGTGGGCGACACCAACGTGCGGCACGTGGACGTCAGGATTTTGGCGGCGACGAACCGCGATCTGATCGAAGATGTGCGCGGGAAACGTTTCCGCGAGGACCTGTACTTCCGGCTCAACGTGATCCAGATTGTGATCCCGCCGCTGCGCGAACGCCCAGACGCGATCGCCGCGCTGACGCGCGAATTCCTCAAGCGGTACAACCGCAAGTACGGCAAGACGCTGACGCAGATCGAAGATCCGGCCTGGGCGCTCCTGCAGGCGTACCGTTATCCCGGCAACGTGCGCGAACTCGAGAGCACACTGGCGCACGCGGTCATCATGGCCGACGGCGACATGATTCGTCTTCAAGATTTGCCAGACGCCGTGCGCCTCGGCCAGGGCATCCGGCTCGGCCTGCCACACCTGCGCGAGAGCAGTTCGCTGCCCACGCTCCAGGAAATGGAGAGAGAACTCATCGAGAAAGCGCTGGCGAAGCTGAACGGGAACCAGACAGAGGTGGCGAAAACATTGGGTATTTCGCGATCGACGCTGTGGCGAAAGTTAAAGGAATACAGCATCGCCAAGCCCGAGGGTGTGGTGGATAGAACCCGCAACTAACAGTATTCGCGTGGTATAATTGCCGCGTGATGGGGGTGCGTTGGCTGGTCTGGGACGCACGACAGCCGTAATTTTTCGCCGGGGGGAAGGCCTGATGGGCCCGCGTCTCGAAACTTCCGAGGGTGGCATCGGGCGGATGCTGGTGTCCGCCGGCCTCGTCACCGAGAACCAGCTCAAAGACGCCGCCGCGGTCAAGAACGAGATGGGCGACCGTCTGGTGAACGTGCTGCTCGCGCAGGGCGCGCTCGACACGAAGCGCTTCGTCGAATTCCTCGCGCAGCCCGGCCGCGCGCAGTCGATCGAACTGGGCGACTTCGACATCGCCGCGGACATTATCTCGCTCGTTCCGCGGAATTTCGCCGTCATGCACAAGGTCGTTCCCGTTGAGCGCGACGGCGACGTGCTCACAGTGGCGTGCACGGGCCCGCTCGAGCCGGCCGTGGTCGAGGCGCTGGGCGAGCATACGGGGCTCTCGGTGAAGACGTTGATCTGTCCGGCGGACGCCGTGCGCCGCAGCCTCGCGCGGCATTTCGAAGGCGCGCAGGCGGCCTCCGGCTTGGGGAATCTCGAAGGCCCGCTCATGCTGAACATGGCCGTCTCGATGTTGCGCCACATCGAGTCGCTGCCGGCGCTGCCCGGCACGGTGAACAAGGTGCGCGAGATCATCTACGACAAGGACAGTTCCGCCTCGCGGGTGGCAGAGGCGATTTCGCAGGACCCGGCGATCACCGCCAAAGTGTTGCGCGTGGCGAACAGCGCGGCCTACGGTTTCAGTCACAGGGTTGACAGCGTGCAGCTCGCGGTGTCGCTGCTCGGCCTGGTGGAGACCTACTCGATCGTCGTTTCCTCCGCCGTCATCAACATGTTCGACAAATCGCGCACCTTCGACTACATGGCCTTCTGGCTGGAGTCGCAGGCCTGCGCGCGCGTGGCGCGGGCGCTCTCGAAGTTCCTCGAACTCAAGAACCAGTCCGGCGTGTTTTCGGCGGGACTGCTGCACGACATCGGGCGCGTGGCGCTCGTGCAGATCGTGCCCAAGCACTACGAGCGCGTGAGCCCGGCGCTGATGGGTCTCGACTTGGTCAAGGCCGAGGGCGAGGTGCTCGGACTCGCGCATACGGAGGCCGGCTACGAACTGGCGCTGCACTGGGAATTGCCGGCCGAGCTCGCGGAGTGCATCCGCTTCCATCACACGCCGCAGCACGCCTCCGAAAAGCACCGCGGGATCGCGTCGATCGTCAACGTCGCCGAGGCCGTCGCGCGCACGCGCCCGCAGCCCGGCGAGCCGCTCGATCTCGACCTCTCCGAATGCGAGACGAGCTTGCGCCTGCTTGATCTGAAAGAAGAGGAAGTCGCGGAGGTTGCGGCATCGGTCCCGCGGCCTTCGGCTAGCGACACGCTCTGGACGCCGGCCTAATTCGTCATTCGTAGCGCCGCCGTCCCGGCGGCGAACCGGGCACGCTCATTCGCAGAAGAGACTTGTGGGCGGCGTGAGTGGGATTTTTCGCGCGCGCGGTAGTCTCCCCTTTGCCGCCGGGACGGCGGCGCTACGAATGGCGGTCACACGTCACGGGCGGGTAGGTTTCGCCGGATTGTCCCGCGGCGAGCCCCCACGACTACCCCCGGGATCTCCCCGATGAGTCCCTCTATAGATATGCGCGGCTTGTTGCACTGTCTCCCGGCGATGGGCTGCTGGAAATGGGTTGGGGAAACAATGGGTCGGGGCCGAAAATTGGGGAAATTCGTGTGTTTTCGGCCCGTCCGTGACCCGATCTCGACGTTGGCTTAGTTCACCGCGGCGCGCCCGCGCCAGGCGTTGAGGCGGTCCTCGATGGAGGCGTCCGCAGTGCCAGACTTCTCCAGTTCCGCCCAGGGCGCGGAATCGAGCAGCCGGATCGAGCCGTCGCGCGTGGTTACGACGATCTGGTTGCCGTCGGGGCTCCACTCGGCGTAGTAGATGTCGTCTGCGAACTCGAAGAGCGCCAGTTGATTGCCGCGCAGGTCCCACACGCGCACGGTCTTGTCCAGCCCGAGGGTCAGCACGCGGTCGCCGGCCGGATTGAATCGGGCCGTGAGTGCGCTTTGGGTGTGGCCGGTTAGTTCGGCGACGAGGCTGCCGTCCGCGACGTTCCAGATGTAGGCCGTTCCGGTGAAGCCGCCCGTGGCGAAGAGCGCGCCATCGGGCGAAAAGAAGACGGAAGTCATGGCGATTTCTTTGGTCTTGATACGCGGCAATTCGTGGCCGTCCTTTAGGTCCCAGCGCATGATGTCGGGAGTGACCGAAGTGGCGACCAGCATGGTATCGTCCGGAGAGATGGCCGTGGTGACGATCCGCTGGTCCGTCGTGAGTGTGAAGCGTTCCTTTCCGGTTTGCGCATCCCACACCTTGACGGTCGTCTCCTGATAGCCGTGCGTGACGATTAGGTTTCCCTTCGGGCTGAAATAGGCTTGGATCGGATACGCCTTGAGTCCGGTCAGCGTGAACAGGGGCTTGAGCGTAGATGCGTCGAGGACCTGCGCCTCGGTCGTGCTCTTCGCCAAGACCAGCCGCGAGCCGTCGGGGCTGAAGTGGCTGCGGGACCAAATCGACGCCATGGCCCGCACGAGCGGCCCGTTCGCCCCGCCCCCGAGCAACTTCGGGATCTTGCTTTCGAATTCGGCCAGCGGCTCGACGGCGTCCGTGGACCACAGGGCGTAGGTGCCGTCGTAGCTATGGGTGAGCCAGCGGCTGAAATCGGGCGACGCCTCGAGCTCGGTGATGCCGTCCTTGTGTCCCCGCCACTTCTGGATCATCGTGCGGCGGTCGAGGTCCCACGCCATCAGGCCGCCATTCAGGTCCGCGGACACGATCTGCCGGTGGACGGGATCGAAGTGCGCCACGAAGACCGGCGCCGACTGGTTCATCGCAGAGCGCCCGAGCTCCGTCTTGTCCGCCGGCGTGTAGATATACACCGAGCCGTCCGCCTGCGGTAGGGCGAGATAGGCCCCGTCCAGACTCAACGCAAGCGTGGACGCGCTGTTAAATGTCGTCTGGCCACGGACGAGCGTGTTCGTAGACGCCGTCACGACGCCACCTACTTCGAGATCAAAGTTGGCAAGGCCGCCGAAAGCGTTCCGGATAAACGAAACCGATCCATCCGAGCTGATTGCGGAGTCATGCAACCACCCGCCCTCCGGGACAATAAACTCGACGCCGGGCCGTTGTGCGCCAGAGGCGAGATCGAACACACGGTAAGAAAGATCGCTCGGATTATAGGCAATAACGAAATCGCCCTTCGGGCTGAGGCGAACCCGGGCCCCTCCCGAAGGAATTCGAAGCGGGACTTCGCCCGTGGTGGCTCCGGTGGCAGCGTCGATGTAGAGAAAACCCCCAGTGCCGTCCGCGACGATCAGTCGCAAACCATCCTGGGCGAATCCCAGGATACTGGTATATCGCGTTCCCGCAACGTCCTGAAATATGGTGACCCGGTCCAGCCGCCAGTTTTCCCGGCCGGAACGAGAGTCCCATGCGCGGATCGTTCCATCAATCGAAGAGGTAATGACGGTGCTGTCGTCTTCGGTGAACCTGAGGGAACGAACGGACTCCGAGTGGCCCTTCCCGCGCGAGATCTCCTCACCGGTGAGGGCGTCGGAGATGACCAGATCGCGACCGTCCGGATGGGCGAGCCAGCGCCCGTTATGGCTGAACTTGACCATCCCGCCGGCAGCGAAGGGCGCTTCCTTGCGCCAGAGCAGGACCTTGTCCATCCAGCGCGTGACACAGGTGACTCCGTCGTAACCGAAGGTGGCCAGCAGCGTGCCGTCCGGCGAGAAGTCCACCGCCATCACACTATTTTTGTGCGGCGTGAAGGCCCGGAACAAGCGCGCCTCGGCCCCGCGCCACCGGGCTGCTGTGGAGAGGCCGTCAGCCGCGGCGGCGGTGGGGGCTGCCGTGTTCGCCAACGGCCAGGCCTCGAGCGCCAGATTGCCCCATTCCCAGCCGCGGTACTCCGGCGCGGCGCGCTGCAGGATATCGCGCGCCTGGGCGACATTGGCCCGATCGATGGCCCCGTCTGCCAGTTGCACATCTGCCACGTAGGCGCGGTACTCGGCCTCTTTGCGGAGGCGATCGCTCTCCGCGCGCGCCGCTATGGCTTCGTCGCGCGCGTGTTGCGCCTCGGTCATCGCGCGTTCCGCGTCTTGCCGCGCACTCGATTCCTGCCGGCGCAGCCCCGCCTCGCGCAACGCGGCGACGCCGACGGCGATTGTGATGAGCGCGCCGATGATCGAGACGACGATGAACTGCTGACGGCGCCGGTGCGCCTTCTCGGCATCGACCACCAGCCGCTTTTCTTTTTCGCGCGCGGCCCGACGCTCTGCGAGCGAGCGCAGACGCTTGGCGAGTTCGGTCGCACTCGCGAGGCGTCGCGCGGGGTCGCCATCGACACACGCGGCGATGTCTTCGCGCAGGAGTTCGTCCGGCACGTCGCGTTCCCAGCCCGGCGCGAGCGAGCGCGCGAAGTCCCCGCTGATGACTTGGTAGAGCACGACGCCGAGCGCGTAGATGTCGGAAAGCGTCGAGGCGGGCTTACCCTCGATGAGCTCGGGCGCCATGTACATGCGCGTGCCGGTGCCGGAACTGGACGTGGATGACGACTCGAGCGTGTCCGTCAAGCCCGCGGCGGTAATGTTTTTCCCGAGCAATGCGTCGCGGTTCGTGATGAGGCCGATGCCGAAATCGGTGAGGCAGGCCTGCGGCCGGCCGGGCACCGCGGCGGTGACGAGGATGTTTCCCGGCTTGATGTCCTTGTGCAGCACGCCGACGCTGTGCGCCGCGCCGAGGGCATCGGCCGCTTGCGCGACGAGTTCGAGGCGGGTTTCGAGCGGAACCTCCGCCAGGCCACCCTTGCCCTCGGCCCAGGCGCGCAGGTCGCCGCCCTCGGTGTATTCCGACTCGATGAAATAAGGCGCGGAATCGAATTCCCAGTCGAGAATTTGCGCAATGTCGGGCCGCGCGCCGAGCGTTTCGCGCAGCAGACGAAAGAGCACCACCTCGCGGCGCAGTCCGCGGATGCGCTCAGGTTCGAAGCAGAACTTGAACACGCGGCGTGCGTGCGTCTTCTCGTGCGCGGCGAGCCAGACTTCGCCGAAGCCGCCTTCGCCGAGCGGTTGCTCGAGCACCCAGTTCTGCCGGCCGGGCACGTGCAGCCCGACGGCGGGCCTCCAGCCGAGCGTGTCTTCGAGCGCCTCCGAGACGCTGCGGCGCGCTTTCTCCGAGTCGGGCGGCGCGGTCAGAGGCGACATGCCTTCGCGGCCCGCTTCGCAAATCTCTAGCGGATCGTCGGTCCCTTTGAGCAGGTAAGGGCCGTGCGCGCGCCAAGCGATCGGCTGTCCGGCGGCGTCCGCGCGGAGGCGCTGCCGCGCGCTGTCGAAGGCCGAGCGCGACACGAGCACTTGGCCTGGCGTAGCCAGTGAACACACACGCGACGCGATATCTACCGCGAGGCCTTCGACCTGCGTGCCGATGACGGTCACTTCGCCGAGGTGTATGCCGACGCGCACGCGCGGAAGTTCGGTGTCGCTGGCGTGCGCGTTCTGGAGCGAGAGCGCGAAGGAGACCGCGCTGCTCGGCGCGTCGAAGGTGAGGAAGCAGCCGTCGCCGGCCCAATCGACGATGCGCGCGCCGGTGCCGGCGGTGAGCGAGATGATTAGGTCGCGGTGCCTGCCGATGAGCGCGCCGGCGGCCTGATCGCCGCGCTCGCGCTTGAGCGCGGTCGAGCCGGCGAGGTCGGTGAAAACCAGTGTCAGGAGTTCGGAACGGTCCACGCGCGGGCCTTCTCGGGCGTCAATGGAAGAGCGGCGAATTTGTCTTGCTATTGTCGCGCTAGTCTACGCAGGGGGATGAACGCTGCACAACCCGAAACGATCCGTAGCGCCGCCGTCCCGGCGGCAACGGGTGGGCTACCATGCGTGGAGGAGAATCGGGATTCGGGTGGATCGAGGTTTCCTCTGCGAAGGGTGGCGCTTGGTTTGCCGCCGGGACGGCGGCGCTACGGTAGAAGGCGCTACGAAAGGCGGCGGGACGGCGGCAACGGGTGGGCTACCATGCGCGGAGGAGAATCGGGATTCGGGTGGATCGAGGTTTCCTCTGCGAAGGGTGGCGCTTGGTTTGCCGCCGGGACGGCGGCGCTACGGTGGAAGGCGCTACGAAAGGCGGCGGGACGGCGGCGCTGCGGTAGAAGGCGCTACGAATGGCGGCGCTGCGGATACGAAGCGGTGCCGCGAATGGCTGTACGCGGTCATTCTGAGTGCGAGGCGCCGGGACGGCGTGATAAGGTGGTTCATATGGAAAAAAGAATCACAACGCCGCAGCTTGAACTCGCCGTGTCGGACCGCTGGAAGGACTACGAGTTGCTCGACAGCGGCGGCGGGGCGAAGCTCGAACGTTTTGGCACGGTGACGTCGATCCGGCCGGACTCGAAGGCGTTTTGGAAACGCTCGTTGAAGGACGGGTCCTGGGACCGGGCGCAGGCGGTATTCGAGGAAGGCCCGGGTGAATCGGGCAGCCACTGGTCGCCGAAATCGATCGCCGATCGGCGCTGGCCGATGGAATATGAGGGGATTAAATTCTGGGTGCAGCCGACGCCTTTTCGGCACATGGGATTTTTCCCGGAGCAGGCGAACCATTGGGACTGGATGCGGGGAATTCTCAGCGGGGCCGGGCGTGAGACGAAGGTCCTGAATCTTTACGGGTACACCGGCCTGGCGACGCTGGCCGCGGCGGCGGCGGGCGCGGCGGTGACGCATATCGACGCGTCGAAGAAGAGCATCACCTGGGCGCGGGAGAATCAGACGCTCTCGGGGCTGGACGAGAGGCCCATTCGCTGGATTCCGGAGGACGCGCTCAAGTTTGTCGAGCGTGAGGGCCGGCGTGGCTCACGCTACGACGGGATCATCATCGACCCGCCGAAATTCGGACGCGGACCCAATGGGGAAGTCTGGAAACTCGAGGACTCGCTGGGCACGCTGATGGACGCCTGCCAAGGCATCCTCAGCGAGGAGCCCTTGTTCGTCGTGCTTACGATGTATGCGGCCAACGTCTCGGCGTTGAGCGCCTACTATCTGTTGCAGGACCTCGTTGGGGATCGTGGCGGTCGCTTGGCTGCCGGCGAACTCGTGTTGCCCGAAAAGAGCGGTGGACGCATGCTACCGGCGGCGATATTTGCGCGGTGGAGCGCGTCGGGCTGAGGGAGTTTGGATATTCAATCGCGGATTCGTACGCGCGGCCGCGATTGAATCGCGCGTGGCGACGAACTCGATCTACCACGACGCGCAACGCCCGAGCGCGATCATCCTCCCGCTGATCGCTGCGCAGCCGGGTCACGACACGGACGACTGAACTCGCAGTCAGCGATCGGCGGACAGTTCGGGGAGGCGGCCCTTAGGGCCGTCTCTCCATTTTTCGCAGTCGATGGGCACGGAGTCTTCCGCGGGAACGGAGTACTCCAGGGACATGGAGCGGGCGCTGGAGCAAATTATCCACCGATGGATACAGAGGGACACCGATAACAGTAATGTAATTAACATGAATATAGCACAGATCGTATCGATGATTTGTTAAAAAGTTTTAGAGCTTCGGATGCTCTGTTGAAATGGTCCCCCACTTGGACGGATTCGGGTCCGATGCTACTCTCGAATCATGGGAGTTTCCGGTTGACGAGATTGCTTCGTCGCAACCTCGCTCCTCGCAATGACAAGGGGGCAACCTCGCTCGTCGCAATGACGTGGGGGCGGGGTTTTCAACAGAACATTAGAGGCTTTTAGTCAATGACGACATCCCCGCGGCGGGTCTCGACTAGGATGCGGTGCGTGCCCGCGTTGCGGCGGCCTTGGAAATTATACGTGTTGCCTTCGGTGGTGCCGGTGAGCGGCACCGAGCTGAATAGCTTGCCGCCGTACACGTTTACGATGAACAGCGCGTCTGCGTCGGCCGGAATCGCGAGACTGATGTTGCCGTCCTCGGCGGCGATGTCGTAGTCGCCGCGCACACCGCCGAGCGCGATCAGGCGCACATCGCCGCCGCGGCTGCGTGCGTAGACCGGCCCGCCCGGGGTGTCCACCAGCGTATTGCCGCCTCCGGATTGCACGCGCACGCCACCCATCGCCTGCCGTACGGTCACCCCGCCCGATGCTGTGAGGTCGATTGCGCCGGCCGTGGCAGAAGACTCGATGTCGCCATTCTTCACGACCGCGGTGATCGCACCCTGCATGTTCGCGAGAACGAGTGTTCCGTTTTCCTGTTCGATGGTGACGTTCCCGTTGATTCCGGTCAGGCGAGTCTCGCCGCTGTTCGCGCGCAGTTCGACCGGTGCGCCGCGGGGCACGCGAATCGCGACGTCCATGCGGTATTCCGTGCATCCGATCGCCGCCATGTCGTCCTGCACCGCGGTCGTGATGCCGAGATGGTCCGCGGCCGGCTCCACGCGCAGCGCGAGGCCCTCGAGCGCGAGCTGCGCCTTGGCCACGTCCGCCACGCGCACGAATTGCGACGCCGTGAGTTCTACGCGCGGACCGTCGTGTCCTTCGATCGTGATCTTGCCCGGCATCAGGTTTAGCCGGACCGCGCCGCCCGCGGGCAGGTCGTAGCTCTGCGTGATGACGTTCGTGATCGGCGCGCCCGGCTCGGCCACCAGCGGCTCGGCCGTGGGCGCCAGGGCCGCCTGGTGCACGTGGATGTCTGCGAAAGACGTAGCGAGCTCGATGTGCTGCGGCGCGTCCGGGTTCGGGTTCTTCCCGGTCGTGGTATTGCCCCAGGTCTCGCTGATCAGCGCCAGGTCCGAGTGAATCTCGCCGGAATGCGCCGTGGCGATCAGGTCCGGCATCGCCGTGCCGTCGAGGTAGAGATGGATCGGGCCGCTTTCGCAGGAAACGTCGAGCCTGGAGGGGTTCGCGCCGGGATGCAGCGCCACACTGCCGAGATAGTTGTCGACATTGAGGGTGCCGCCGATTCGCGCGAAGGACGCCTTCGTGCTTCGCAAGGTGAAGTTGCCGCCGGCGTGGAGGTCCTCGGCGACGAGCGGAAACTGTTCTTGTCCGCCGCGCGCCTGCACATGCACGGCGCCCGAGAGGTCGCGCAAATCCACAATGCCGTAACGCGCGTCGACCGTGAGGTCGCCTTTGAGTCCGCGCACGAACACATCGCCGAAGACGTTTACGATTTCGACCGATGCGGTGGCCGGTACGTTTACTTCGAGCTCGGTGCCGAATCCGACCTTGGATGGTGGCTCGACCGCAGGATACTTCGTGCGCACTTCGATACGATCGCCGACGTGGTTGCCGGTGACTTCGACCAGTTGCGCGAGCTGTTCGGCGATCGCCGTGGTCTCCGCGCCGACGCGGATCTCCGCGGAGACGCGGACAATTTGCTCCTCCCACGGGACCACGCGGACCGCACCGAATTGATTGGAGATGAAGACCCTCGCGGGACCGGAGACGGGGTAGGTCGCGCTGACGGGCCGCGTGGCTTGCGCGAGCCCCGTGAGGTCGACGCTTCGCCGCGGAACGGCCGCGGGCTCTTGTGCCGGGGCGATCTGAATGACGAGGGCGTAAATCGCTGCGACAAGCGAGGAGCGGGTGCGACGCATCGGCCGCCTAGAGCGTGCGCTGCGCGTAAAGCGTCTTCAGGGTCTGCCGCTTGAGTTCGCGATTGGAATGGACCACGGCGCCCGCGCGCACCAGCGCAGGATTCGACTCAAGCGCCGCGAGCGCCTCATCGATGTCCGCGTCCATCGACGCCAGCGCGCGCTGTTGGGCCTTCTCCCAAGGGTTCTCCGGCTGCCAGTAGGAAGCACTAAGCGCCGGCTGGAGGAGCGTCTCCTCGGGAGACTGCTGCCGGAGCGAATCGATCGTGACTGGCGCGCCGGCGAGAGTGGCGTCTGGTCCGAGGCGGACCACGCCCGCGCGAGAAGCGGCATTCGGCGACGAGGTCTGGAAGACAGCGCCCAGCACCAGCATGAATCCCGCGGCGAAGGCGGCGGACTTGATCGCGCGCCGGCGCGCCTGGCGGCGCTGGTCGAGCCGCTCGCTCTTCATCGCCAGGATCACGGACGCTTGCAAGGCCCCGGTGGGTTCGAGGGTCTTGACGCTCTCGGTCAGCGCGATCGAGCGGCGCATGGAGCGCACTTCGGCCGTACACACGGCACATGCGCCAAGGTGCTTCGGGGTCTCGGAGGAAAGCTCCGCGCCGCCCGCTTCGAGTTGCTCGGCGTACTCGAAGAGAGCCTCACGCTCCGGATGCTGTCGCACGAACACGCCCATGGATGCCCGGCCCAACGCCTCTACGCGATGTAGTCCCGATACGCTTCGAGGAGCGGCCTCAGCGCCTGCTCCGCGCGCACCACGCGCGACTTCGCCGTGCCGACCGGCACGCGCGTAATCCGCGCGATTTCCTGATATGAAATATCCTGAAAGCGCCGCAGGATGAAGGCCTCGCGCTGGTGCGCGGGCAGGTCCTGCAATGCCTTGTTCACCGCTTCGGAGACTTCCATACGCTCACACGCGATCTGCGTGTCCGCGTCATCGTCAGCCAATTGCGCGAGCGGGTGGAACATCTCGTCGTCGTCCTGACCGCCCCACGAGGCGAACAGGCTGAACATGCGCGGCCGCCGCTTGCGCCGCAGCCATTCCTTGCTAATCATGTTCGAGGCGATGGTATAGAGGTAGGTGGTGAATTTCGCCGTCGGCTTGTAGCGCCGGGCATTTTTCACCAGCGCCAGGAAGACTTCCTGCGTGATTTCCTCGGCAATTTGCCGATTTTGCACCATCCGGTACACGAAGTTCAGCACGCCTTTTTGGTGCCGGCGCATCAACTCTGAAAAAGCCGCCTCGGATCCCCGCCCGTGCTCGAGCATCAGGTCTTCGTCGGACGGAAGGAGGGCCTCCCGGCGCTCCACCACAGCGGGTGTCGGGTGACTAGGCAATACCTGTAGCTTGCGTGACCCGTGAATCATGGCCCCTATTGTACTCCGTGTACCTACCCAATTGATATCCGGCGGGCAAGACCGGTTCCGTTAGAAGTCTAACTCCGAGTGAAATATACAGTTGGACGGCATCTCATTGGAAATGCCCTATAATGGAGCGTTATTGGTCGTAACTACTTCAATTCCTTGGGATTGCGCATGTGCGCCTTGGCTTCCTCGTAAGAAATCAGGCCTTCGAGGTAGAGCGCTTTCACCGACTTGTCCAGCGTGATCATGCCTTCCTTGGCTGCCGTTTCCATGATCCCGAGGACCTGGTGGGTCTTTCCCTCGCGGATCATGTTCGCGATTGCGCCTGTATTGAACAGCAGCTCCAACGCGAGCACCCGGCCCTCGCCGTCGGACCGGGGCAGCAGGCGCTGCGAGAGGATCGCCAATAGCACCATTGAAAGCTGGAAGCGGACTTGCTGCTGCTGGTCTCCGGGGAACACGTCTATAATCCGGTCGACGGTCTGGATTGCGTCGTTGGTATGGAGCGTCGCGAGCACCAGATGGCCCGTTTCGGCCGCGCGCAGCGCCGCCTGGATCGTGTCCAGGTCGCGCATTTCGCCCACGAGGATTACGTCTGGGTCCTGCCGCAGCACGTATTTGAGGGCATCGAGGAAGGTGTGGGTGTCCACGCCGACCTCGCGCTGATCGACGATGCTCATTTTGTGGAAGTGCACATATTCGATCGGGTCTTCGATCGTGATGATGTGGCAGGCCCGGGTCTCGTTGATGAGATTGATCAGCGCCGCCTGGGTGGTGGTTTTGCCGTGGCCCGTCGGGCCGGTCACCAGCACCAGCCCCTGTCGCTTCTCGGCGAGCGCACTAATTTGATCGGGCAGGCCGAGGCTATCCAGGCTGGGGATTTCCTCCGGGATCGGGCGGAACGCTGCGGTCACCGCCTGTTTCTGCTGGTAGACGTTGACGCGGTAGCGCTGCTTCTTGCCGACGGCGAAGGAGAAGTCGAGTTCTTTGTTTTTCTCGAAGGCGGCCCGCTGGTCTGGTGTCAATAGATCGTAGATGAGTTTGCGCGATTGCTCGGGTGTGAGCGGGTCGCCCTTGGTCCGCAAGATCTGCCCATTGACCCGCAAGACCGGCGGCGCGCCGGCGCTGATGAGCAAGTCGGACGCGCCCTGCTTCGACACCAAGTCGAAGAGCCGCTTCATTTCGGCGCTGAATTCCCCCGCTGGCATGTCGCGCTCCCCCCGGTTGCACGGCCACTTGCGACATCATAGCGGAGGGCGGATTCCAACACAAAGCGAATGGGCGGCCTATTCGAGCGGCGGTGCGGTCGTCTCGCCGCGACGGGCGCGCCCTACGGGCTCACAGGCCGCTCGGCGCCGAAGATTTTTACTTCCTCTTCGAGATCGACGCCGAATTTTTCTTTCACGGTCCTCTTGCAGAGCGCGATGAGGTAGAGCAGGTCTTTCGCGGTGGCGTTGCGATCGTTGACGATGAAGTTTCCGTGCAACTCGCTGATCACTGCGCCGCCGTGCCGTGTGCCCTTGAGGCCGCAGGCTTCGATCAGCCGGCCGGAGTGATCGTTCGGCGGGTTCTTGAAGACGCTGCCGCAGGAGTTGCCTGAGGGCTGAGTGCGCTTGCGGCGCTCGATGTAGCGATCGTAAATCGCTTTTTGGTCGTCCTCGGCCTTTTCGAATTTGAAGAGGCCGGAGAGGATGAGCCCGCTGGGCGGGCAGAAGGTCTGCCCGCGGTAGCTGTAGAGCGAGGGGTCCATCGGGACGGTGATGGTGCCTTTCTCGGTGATGAGCGTGACGGATTCCATTAACTGGCAGACGCTGCCGTTCACGGTGCCGGCGTTCATGTAGATCGCGCCGCCGACCGTGCCGGGGATGCCGGTGAGGCCGCCGGTGCCTTTGTAGTTGTTGGCGATGATGACCTCGCGCACGAGATTGTCCAGAATCAGGCCGCCTTCGACGTGATAGCGGTCGTTGCCGAGCGCCTCGAGCCGCGTGAGGTGCGTGGTGAAGATGACGATGCCCGGAAAGCCCTCGTCGGCGATGAGCACGTTCGAGCCGCCGCCTAGCACGATCTTGGGCTCGGGCCGCGTGCGCAGCCACTGGTACGCCGCTTCGGCCTCGGCGATGGTGCGCGGAATCAGCGCCAGCCGCGCCGGTCCGCCGACCTTGTACAATGACGCTGGCGCGAGCGGATAGTTCTCCACTGCGAAGTCGAACGGAAGGTTCCCCATGTATAAAGAATACCTGAGAATCGCCCGGCTTTCCCAGTGGGAGCGGCTGGAAAGTGCGCTTGGATTGGGTGGTTCGACCCGGTCCGATGAGAGCGCGGGGTGTACTATCGAGTGTGAGATTTCCGGTTGAACGAGATTGCTTCGTCGCAAGCGCGCTCCTCGCAATGACGTGGGGGAGGGGCGCCCGGCTGGAACAGTTGGAATAAGGAATCCGGAGCGATGCTGAATTGGTTTCGCCGCCGTCGCGGTGCCGCGCCCGCGGCCTTCCCCGCGGAGTGGGCTGCCGTGCTCGAGCGCAATGTACCGTATTACCGGCTGCTTCCCGCGGAGCAGCAGGCGCGTTTGCGGGAGATGACTCAGGCGCTGATTGCCGAGAAACATTTCGAGGGCTGCCGCGGGTTCAAGGTCAGCGACGAGATGAAGGTGACCGTCGCCGGCCACGCCGCGTGCCTGTTGCTCGGGCGCGACGACGGCCACTTTCCCAAGCTCAAGACCATCCTGCTCTACCCAACTATGTTCGTGGTCGAGGACGAGGTCCGCGAGCCGGACGGCACGGTCTCCGAGGTCGAGGAGGAACACGCCGGCCAGTCCTGGGATATTGGCGTGGTCGTGCTTGCGTGGGACGAGGTCGTCCTCAGCGCGACTCGCGGCGGCGACGCCTACAACGTCGTGCTGCACGAGTTCGCCCACCAACTCGACGCGGCAGAGACCCACTCCGACGGCACGCCTGCGCTGGACGACGCGGCCCTCCGCGCGCGCTGGGCCGACGTCATGCAGCGCCACTACGATAGGCTCGAGCGGGACGTCCGCCGTGGCCGCAGGACAATCCTCGACCCTTACGGTCTGGAGGCGCCCGCCGAGTTTTTCGCCGTCGCCACCGAGACCTTTTTCGAGGCGCCGGTCGCGCTGCGCAGCCATCACCCGGAGCTGTATGCCCTGCTCCGGGACTACTACCGGCAAGATCCGGCCCGCCTCGGGGCCTGAAACCCCGGAGCGTGTACCCCAATGCGCCGCCGCTGCCGCGGGCTCGCATGGGCGGGCCGCCCCTGCTACGGACGTTGGATTTTGCCGGGTGCGCTTAGCGCCTCTGCTTCGGGCCCCACCTCTTGTCATCCCCGCGGAAGCGGCGAGCGGTCCGGCGTTGTCCGGGCGGGTGTCGATGCGTTTGACGCTTGGGTATACTTTGGCGGCGCCGGAGCGTGCGGCGCGAATTTTTTAACACTATATGACTATGGAGTTAGTACAATGGCTGCATACGTAATTGTCCAAGTGAACGTGACCCAGCCCGGGCCGTACGAAGCGTACAAGGCGCTGGCGGCGGCGGCGGTGCAGCAGCACGGCGGGAAGTACCTTGTGCGGGGCGGGGCGGCGACGGACCTGGAGGGTTCGCGGCCCTACCCGCGCATCGTGGTCTTGGAGTTTGCGAACGCGGGCCAGGCGAAACGGTGGTACGCGTCGCCGGAATACCAGCAGGCGAAAAAGGCGCGCGAGGGGGCTGGCGAGGGCGTCTTCACGGTCATCGAGGGCGTGTAGGTCGTGCGGCGGGGGGATGTGAGGGGCCGGATAGGAGATATGGGAGTCATGGGAGCTATGGGAGGACGTGCGAAAATCTCGCGCGGAATTGTTTAGCGGAGGGTTTGGGTGGAGGACATGGGAGGTGATCGGCGTGCCTTGAGGCAGTCTTGGCAGCTACAAATTAGTTGTAAGTCGTTATTGTACAGTATGTTATGCGGTATTTAGCAGCCTCAGTACTTTTCGGTTCGCCTATAAGTCCTGGTTCGGAGCGAAATTGGCGGCAGAGATCGCTTGACTGGCCGGATTTTCGTTTGCTACACTTCGCCGCTGTTGCATTGGCGGTACTCTCGCTTTTTCAGCCGGACGGTGACGGGGCGGTTCCTGCTTTCGGGCACCCGCGCTGAATTCCATTGTGCATGAGGTCGCAGGGCGATTTATGTCTGGCGCTATATGAGTAGTATTGGAGGAAGACTGTGCCGACCATCAATCAATTGATGCGCGGGTGCCGCGAGAAGGGCCGGAACCGGACGAAGTCTCCGGCGCTTAAGTCGTGCCCGCAGGCCTCGGGGACGTGCACGCGCGTGTACACGATGACGCCGAAGAAGCCGAACTCGGCGCTGCGCAAGGTGGCGCGCGTGCGGCTGAAGAACGGGATGGAAGTGACGGTGTATATCCCGGGCATCGGCCACAACCTGCAGGAGCACTCGCAGGTGATGGTGCGCGGCGGCCGCGTGAAGGATCTTCCGGGTGTGAAGTACCACATGATCCGCGGCGTGCTCGATGCGCAAGGCGACATCGGCGGCACGGCGACCCGCGGGAACGAGGGCGGCAAGGAAATCCACAAGGGCCGCTGGGTGAGCCGATCCAAGTACGGCGTCAAAAAGCCGAAGTAGTCCGGCGGAAAGAACGAGAGACCGATGGGACGCAGACACGAGGCGGAGAAGCGGCAGACGCTTCCTGACCCGGTATATCACAGCCAGACCGTGGCGAAATTTGTGAACGCGGTGATGAGCGACGGCAAGAAGAGCACGTCGGAGGCGATCGTGTACGGCGCGCTTGAGATCATCAAGAAGCGCACGGCGGGCGAAGATCCGCTGCACGTGTTCGACAAGGCGATCGACAACGCCAAGCCCTTGCTGCAGGTGAAATCGCGGCGCGTGGGCGGCGCGACATACCAGGTGCCGGTGGAAATTGCACCGGCCACGCGGCAGGCGATCGCGTTCCGCTGGATCATCAATTTCGCGCGCAACCGCGGCGAGAAGACGATGCAAGAGCGGCTGGCTGGCGAGATTGTGGATTGCTACAACCGCCAGGGCAACACGATTAAGAAGCGCGAAGACACGCACAAGATGGCGGACGCGAACAAGGCATTCGCCCATTTCAGATTCTAGACGGAAACGATTTTTTGAGTTCGAGGAACGAGCGTTAAGTTGACGGAAGTCAAGCGCAGTTAGGATTCAGGCCTGCGGCGCCGCAGAGTGCGAGGCGCCGACAGTCGAAAATCCTGGATCCGGCGGGTCTGGTCATTCATTCAGTAGACCTCGATGGCCCGCGCGCTTGCGATCTGTCTGAGTGGAAGACGGGATCCGAGACGGCCCCGGCAAACGAGTAGATACGAGGACGACGAGCAGTGGCACGCAAGTATTCTCTAGATTTGGTCCGCAATATCGGGATCATGGCCCACATCGACGCGGGGAAGACGACCGTGACCGAGCGCATCCTGTACTACTCGGGGCGCCTGCACCGCGTGGGCGAGGTGCATGACGGCACCGCGACCATGGACTACATGGAGCAGGAGCAGGAACGCGGCATCACGATTACTTCTGCGGCGACCGCGTGCGAGTGGCGCGGGCACCGCGTGAACATCATCGACACCCCGGGCCACGTGGATTTCACGGCCGAGGTGGAGCGCAGCTTGCGCGTGCTCGACGGCGCGGTGGCGGTGTTCGACGCGGTGGCGGGCGTGCAGCCGCAGTCCGAGACGGTGTGGCGTCAGGCCGAGAAGTACGGCGTGCCGCGCATTGCGTTCGTCAACAAGATGGACCGGGTCGGCGCGGACTTTGACAAGGCCGTGATATCGATGCGCGAGCGCCTGGGGGCGAACGCGGTGCCGGTGCACCTGCCGACCGGCGCGGAAGACAACTTCCGTCAAGTCATCGATCTGGTCGGCATGAAGATGATCTCGTGGGAAGGCGAAGATTTGGATCAAAAGCCTGAAGTCAGCGGGATTCCGGCGGAATGGCTTGGAGAAGCGCAGAAGCGGCGCATGCTGTTGGTCGAGGCCCTCGCGGATTTCGACGAGGGCATCATGAAGAAGTACCTCGAGGGCGCCGAGGTCGGCGAAGACGAGATGCGGCCGGTCATCCGGCGCGCCACCATCGCCTGTAAATTGAATCCGGTGGTCTGCGGCACGGCGCTGCGGAACAAGGGCGTGCAACTCATGCTCGACGCGGTGGTGGATTATCTCCCCTCTCCGGTGGAGCTGCCGCCCGTGGCGGGATTTGAGCCCGGCACCGAAAAAGCGACTTCGCGCAAACCCTCCGACGACGAGCCCTTCTCTGCGCTCGCATTCAAGATTCTTACCGACCCGCACGTGGGCCGCTTGACCTTCATCCGGATTTACAGCGGGACGCTGTCCGCGGGCACGCAGGTGATGAACGCGCGCACGCGGCGCAAAGAGCGCCTGGGCCGGCTGCTGGAGATGCACGCGAACGACCGCACGGACCTCGAAGAGATGCGCACGGGCGACATTGGCGCGGTGATTGGCTGCAAAGACGTGACCACGGGTGACACGCTGTGCGACTTGAAATATCCCGTCGAGTTGTTGCGCCCGACCTTCCCCGAGCCGGTGGTGCGCATTGCGATCGAGCCGAAGTCCAAGGCCGACCAGGACAAGCTCTCCGACGCGCTCAACAAGCTTGCCGAAGAAGACCCGACCTTCCAGGTCTGCGTGGACCACGAGACCGGGCAGACGATCATCGCGGGCATGGGCGAACTACACCTGGAAATTTTGGTGGACCGCATGCGCCGCGAATTCAATGTCGTGGCGAGCGTGGGCAAGCCGATGGTGGCGTACCGTGAGTCGGTGCGCACGATGGCCGAGGCCGAGTGCAAGTTTGTGCGCCAGTCCGGCGGCCGCGGCCAATACGGCCACGTGGTGCTCTCCGTCGAGCCCGGCGAAAAGGGATCGGGTTTTGTGTTCGAAGACGAGATCGTCGGCGGCGTGATTCCGCGCGAATTTATTCCGGGCGTCATGAAGGGCTGCAAGAACGCGCTCGAGGGCGGTCCGATTTCCGGTTACCCGATGGTGGACGTGACGGTGCGCCTGACCTACGGCAGCTACCACGACGTGGACTCTTCCGAAATGGCCTTTGAAATCGCCGGATCGATGGCGGTGAAAGAGGCCGCCGCGAAGGCGAACCCCGTGCTGCTCGAGCCGATCATGAAGGTCGAGGTGACGGTGCCCGAGCAGTATACGGGCGACGTGATCGGCGACATCAACGGGCGCCGCGGCCGCATGGAAAGCATGGAACCCCAGGGCAGCGTGCAGAAGGTGGTCGCGCACGTGCCGCTGGCCGAGATGTTCGGCTACGCGAACGATCTGCGGTCCAAGACGCAAGGCCGGGCGTCGTTCAGCATGGAGTTCGAGCATTACGAGTCCGTGCCGACGAACGTGGCGAACGAGATTATGGAAACGAGAGGCAGTTCGTACCGGTTCCGCTAGTCCGGTACGCGAGTGGATAGAGGAAACGAGCTCGGCGAAGGCGGAGCGGAAGGGTAGAAAGGGAGACCAGCATGGCCAAGGAGAAATTTGAGCGGACGAAGCCCCACGTGAACGTGGGTACGATTGGTCACGTGGACCATGGCAAGACGACGCTGACGAGCGCCATTACCAAGGTGATGGCGAAGGCGGGCCGCGCCAAGGAGATGAAGTTTTCGGAGATCGACAAGTCTCCCGAGGAGCGTGAGCGCGGGATCACGATCTCGATTTCCCATGTGGAGTACGAGACGGAGAAGCGGCATTACGCGCATGTGGACTGCCCGGGCCACGCGGACTACGTGAAGAACATGATCACGGGCGCGGCGCAGATGGACGGCGCGATCGTGGTGGTGGCGGCGAACGACGGCCCGATGGCGCAGACGCGCGAGCATATCCTGTTGGCGCGTCAGGTGAACGTGCCGGCGATTGTCGTGTTCATGAACAAGGTGGACATGGTGGACGACCCGGAACTCATTGAGCTGGTCGAGATGGAAATCCGCGAGCTGCTCACCAAGTACAACTTTCCCGGCGACAAGACGCCGATTATCAAGGGTTCTGCGCTGGCGGCGATGGAAGGCCGGGACCCCGAGATTGGCGAGGATAAGATCAACGAGCTGATGGACGCGGTGGACAGCTTCATCCCCCCGCCCAAGCGGGTATTGGACAAGCCATTCCTGATGCCGGTCGAAGACGTATTCACGATTACGGGCCGCGGCACGGTGGTGACCGGCGCGATCTCGCAGGGAAAAGTGAAGGTCGGCGAGAAAGTGGAGATCGTCGGTTTCCGCGACACGCGCGAGACGGTGGTGACGGGCGTTGAGATGTTCCGCAAGCTGTTGGACGAAGGCCAGGCCGGCGACAACGTGGGCCTCTTGCTGCGCGGCATCGAGCGCACGGACGTGGAGCGCGGGATGGTCCTGGCCGCACCGGGCAGCATCACGCCGCACACCCATTTCGAGGCCGAGGTCTACGTGTTGACCAAAGAAGAGGGCGGCCGCCACACGCCGTTCTTCACGGGCTACCGCCCGCAATTCTACTTCCGCACGACGGACGTGACGGGCAACTTGAACCTGCCCGAGGGCGTGGAGATGGTGATGCCCGGCGACAACATCAAGATCACGGCCGAGCTGATAACGCCGATCGCGATGGAAGAAGGCCTGCGCTTTGCGATCCGCGAAGGCGGCCGCACGGTCGGCGCCGGCGTCGTCAGCAAAATTGTGAAGTAAAAGTAAGTAGTGACCGTGCTGGCGCCAGACGCGCCGGCCGAGTGGAGAGCGAACAGAGATGGCCACGAACAATCGAATCCGCATCAAGTTGCGGGCCTACGATCACCGGCTGCTGGATCATTCTACGCAGGAGATCGTGCAGGCGGCGCAGCGCACGGGCGCGGGCGTGGTGGGGCCGATCCCGCTCCCGCAGGACATCAAGAAGATCACGGTGAACCGCTCACCGTTTATCGACAAGAAGTCGCGCGAACAGTTCGAGATGAGGACGCACAAGCGTCTGCTGGACATACTGAACCCGACGGCCCAGACGGTGGACGCGCTGATGAAGCTCGATCTGCCGGCGGGAGTCGACGTTGAAATTAAGCAAAAGTAACCAGGACCCGTTTGAGATAGCACGATGGTAGACGGACTGATCGGGAAAAAATTAGGCATGACGCGCCTGTTCACCGGCGATGGCCGGTGGATCGATGTGACGGTACTCGAGGCGGGACCGTGCACGGTGGTGCAGCGCAAGACGAAGGACCGCGACGGGTACGACGCGGTCCAGCTTGGGTTCGGTGAACTCAAGGAGTCTCGCTGCAACAAGCCGCTCAAGGGCCACTTCGCCAAGGCGGGGCTGTCGCCCAAGAAGAAGCTGCAAGAGGTCCGCGTGGCCTCCGACAGCGCGCTGAAGACCGGCGACGAGGTCAAGGCGAACATTTTTGCGGCGGGGGACAGGGTGGATATCTGCGGCGTGTCGAAGGGCAAAGGGTTCCAGGGCGTGATCAAGCGCTACCACTTCGCCGGCGGCCCGGCATCGCACGGCTCGATGTTCCACCGCGCGCCGGGATCGATTGGCCAGCGGCAGACCCCGGCCAAGGTGTTTCCGAACAAGCGGATGCCCGGGCACATGGGCCAGGACCGCACGACGATACGCAACATTGAAGTGGTGAACGTGGACGCGGAGCGCAACCTGCTCATCGTGCGCGGCTGTATCCCCGGCGCGGCCGGCGGCATCGTGACGGTGCGCAAGACCACGAAGGGGAAACGCTAATCATGGCCTCGGCTCGAATGTATAAATCGGACGGCAGCGAAGCGGCGCGGATCGAGTTGAACAAGGCCGTGTTCGACGTGGAGCCCAACGATGGCCTGGTGCACCAAGTGGCGATGGTGCTGCTCAACAACAAGCGGGCGGGCACGCACCAGACCAAGACCCGCGGCGAAGTGCGCGGCGGCGGCAGGAAGCCCTACGCGCAGAAGGGCACGGGTAACGCGCGCCACGGCAGTATCCGCGAGCCGCAGATGAAGGGCGGGGGCACGGTCTGGGGCCCGCACCCGCGCAGCTACCGGCAGGACGTGAACCTGAAGATGCGCCGCAAAGCGCTGTGCTGCATGCTGACCGATCGCGTGCGCAACGATGCGCTGTGCGTGATTGAGGGATTCGAGGGGACGACGCCCAAGTCCAAGCCGGTCGCGGAGCTCGTGGCGAAGATTGCTCCGGAACGCCGCAAGACCCTGCTGGTGGCGGCGGTGGGCGACAAGAACCTGATCGCGTCGGTGCGCAATCTCACGGGTCTGACGGTGCGCACGGCGCTGGACCTGAACGCGCTCGACGTGCTGCACGCGCGCAAGGTGATCGTGGTGAAAGACGCGCTGGCGCGGCTCGAGGAGCGGCTGGCATGAAGACGAACCATCCCTATCAGATTATTCGCACGCCGGTGCTTTCGGAAGAGGCGACGATCCAGACGGCGGCATACAACAAATACACGTTTAAGGTTGACCCGAAGGCGAACAAGCGTCAGATCAAGGAAGCCGTCGAACAGCAGTGGCCTGAGGTGCGCGTGACGCAGGTGAACACGATGAACTACGACGGCAAAATGAAACGGCGCGGCATGGCGATTAAGGCTGGCCGCACGCCGAAATGGAAAAAAGCGATTGTCACGCTGCGTGTGGGCGACAAGATTGACTTGATTTAGGTACAGGGAGCGAACCGTGCCACTGAAGCGATTTAAACCGACCACTGCGAGCCGGCGGAGCATGACGGTAGAGGACTTTTCCGACCTCACCGACAAGCGTCCGGAAAGACGGCTGACCGAGTTCCTGCACAATCCCGCCGGCCGCAACAACAACGGCCGGATCACGGCGCATTGCCGGGGCGGCGGCCACAAGCGGCTTTACCGGAAGATTGATTTCCGGCGCGACAAGGACGGTGTCCCCGGCGTCGTGACGGCGCTTGAATACGATCCGAACCGTTCCGCGCGCATCGCGCTGATCACGTATGCGGACGGCGACAAGCGCTACATCCTGGCGCCCAAATCATTGGCGGTCGGCGCTTCGGTGATGAGCGGCCCGACGGCGCAGTTTGAAGTTGGCCACTGCATGGCGCTGGACAATATCCCGCTTGGCATGATGGTGCATTGCGTGGAGCTCAATCCGGGCCGCGGCGGCCAGCTCGGCCGTTCGGCGGGGAACGCTTGCCAGGTGCTCGGCAAAGAAGGCAAATACATTTCGCTGCGCCTGCCTTCGGGCGAGATGCGGCGCGTGCCGCGCGTATGCCGCGCGACGATTGGCGAAGTGGGTAACGAAGACCACCTTAACGTGTCGATCGGCAAGGCTGGGCGTACGCGGTGGTTGGGTAAGCGTCCGAGCGTGCGCGGCGTGGCGATGAACCCTGTGGATCATCCGCACGGCGGCGGCGAAGGCCGCACGTCGGGCGGTCGCCATCCAGTGACGCCGTGGGGCGTGAAGACCAAAGGCTACAAGACCCGCAAGCGCGGCCACCGGACGGACAAGTTGATTATTCGCCGCCGGCGCAATGCGCGCGGGGCCTAGGAGATAGACCGTGTCACGTTCAGTCAGCAAGGGACCGTTCGTCGATGAGTCGCTGGCGCGCAAGGCGCACCGGGCGCAAACGACCGGTGACCGCAAGGCGATCCGCACGTGGTCGCGCCGCAGCACGGTGACCCCGGAGATGGTGGGGGTGACGGTGGCGGTGCATAACGGCCGCGCGTTTATCCCCGTGTACCTTTCGGAGAACATGGTGGGCCACAAGCTGGGCGAGTTCGCCCCGACGCGCACCTTCAGGGTGCATCCGGGCATCAAGGCGGCCGTGTCGTCGTCGCGGCCGACGAAGTAGGAGCATAGACATGGCACACGCAAAAGCGTCCGTGACACAAATCGGCATCCCGCCGCGCAAGGTCCGCCTGGTGGTGGACCAAATCCGCGGCAAGCGGGTGGCCGATGCGCGCGCCATTTTGCAATTCACGGAGAAGGCGTCGGCGCCGATCATCCGCAAGGTGCTCGAGTCGGCCGTGGCGAACGCGGAGACCGCTGCCGCGGAAAAGCGTGAGCGGATTGATACGGACGCGATGCGGATCACGCGCATCGAAGTCGGCGAAGGCGTGAAACTGCGCCGTTTCCAGCCATCGTGCCGCGGGCGCGCGCTGCCGATTCGCAAGCGGTCGAGCCACATTTATTTGGAAATTGGCGGGTAACGGAAGAGATTTAAGGAGAGGCACGTGGGCCAGAAAGTCCATCCGATAGGGTTCCGCACGGGAGTGAGCCGGACGTGGAGCTCGGTGTGGTATGCGGGCAAGAACTACGCCGAGTTGCTGCACGAGGACCTCAAGCTTCGGGACTACATCAAGAAGCGCCTGTACAGCACGCAAGTCGCGCGGATCGACATCGAGCGCGCCGGCAAAAAGGCGAAGGTGCATATCTACACGGCGCGCCCGGGCTTGGTCATTGGCCAGCGCGGCGCGGAAGTGGACAAGCTGCGCCACGAGCTCGAGCTGCTGACGGGCCGCGAACTGTTGATCAACATTCACGAAGTGCTGACGCCGGAACTGAACGCGCAGTTGGTGTCGGAGAACATCGCCTCGCAGCTCGAGCGGCGGATTGCGTTCCGCCGGGCCATGAAGAAGTCGATGCAGAACACGATGCGGCTGGGCGCTCTCGGCGTGCGTTTGCGCGTGTCGGGCCGGCTGAATGGCGCGGAAATCGCGCGCACGGAGCAGTCCCGCGAAGGCAGTGTGCCGCTGCACACCTTGCGCGCGGACGTGGACTACGGCCAGGCGACGGCGTTTACGACCTACGGCACGATCGGCGTGAAATGCTGGATTTATCACGGCGAACTCGCGCCGGGCGAGATGGTGTCTGGGCTGAGCGGCGACGCGGAAGCTGGTTCGCGCCGGCGCCGTGGCGGCGCGGGCGGCGCGGCGGCGACCTCGGGCGGCGGCCCTTCGCGTGAGCGGAGCAGCTAAGCCATGATGATGCCCAAGCGCGCGAAGTATCGAAAAGTTCAGCGCGGCCGCCGCAGCGGAGTCGCCAAGGGCGGCACGAAGGTGGACTTCGGCGAGTACGGCCTGAAGGCCTTGGAAGACTGCTGGGTGACGTCGCGCCAGATTGAAGCGGCGCGTATCGCGCTGACGCGCACGGTCAAGCGCGGCGGCAAAATTTGGATTCGGATATTCCCGGACAAGCCGATTACGAAGAAGCCGGCGGAAGTCCGCATGGGTAAAGGTAAAGGCGCGCCCGAGATGTGGGTGGCGGTCGTGAAGCCCGGCCGCGTGATGTTTGAACTCGAAGGCGTGCCGGAAGTCCTGGCGCGCGAAGCGGTCCGCCTGGCGGGCCACAAGTTGCCGCTGAAGACGAAGTTCGTCCGGCGCGGCGGCTGACGGAGACGATCGGTGAGAGCGAGTGAACTCAGAGAGAAGACCGAGGCTGAGCTGAGGGCGTTGATCCATCAGAAGCAGGACGATCTGATGCATTTTCGGCTACAGATGGCGACGGGCGTGGTGGACAACGTGAGGTCGTCGCGCAACTCGCGGCGCGACATCGCTCGGATGCACACGATATTGAACGAGCGCGCCCGTGCGGCGGCAGGAGCATAGAGGGACATGACAGAGCGAGGCCATCGCAAGGAACGCACCGGGCTGGTCGTCAGCAACAAGATGGACAAGACGATAGCGGTGCAGATTGACCGCACGTTTGCGCACCCGCTGTACAAGAAGCCGATGCGGCGCAGCAAGAAATTTTACGCGGACGATCCGAAGAACGAATGCAAAATCGGCGACTTGGTCCGCATCCGCGAGACCCGGCCGTTGAGCAAGCTTAAGCGGTGGCAGCTCGTCGAGATTGTAAAACGGGCCGACTAAGGCCGCTGGACGCGGTAGAAGGAAGCACGATGTTACAACTGATGTCGAGACTGGAAGTGGCGGACAATTCCGGCGCGCGCCGGATCCGCGTGTGCCAGGTGATGGGCGGCACGAACCGGCGCTACGGCCGGATCGGCGACATCATCACCTGCTCGGTGAAGGAAGCGATACCGAATTCGCCGGTGAAAAAGGGCGAGGTGGTGAAGGCCGTGATCGTGCGCACGCGCAAGGACACTACGCGGGCCGACGGTACGGTGATTCGATTTGATTCGAACGCGGCGGTCTTGATCAACGAGCAGAAGGAACCGCGCGGCACGCGAATTTTCGGGCCGGTGCCGCGAGAGCTGCGCGACAAGGGCTACCTGCGCATTGTGTCGCTGGCGCCCGAAGTGGTCTGAGGAAGGGTGAGATGAATATCCGAAAAGGCGATATTGTACAAATGATCGCGGGCGACTCGCGGTATCACGGCAAGCACGGCAAGGTGCTGTCCGTGGACAAGGCGAAGGGCCGCGTGCTGGTCGAGGGCGTGAACGTCCGCAAGAAACATATGAAGCCGAGCGCGAAGAACCAGCAGGGCGGAATCATCGAGAAAGAGGCGCCGGTACACCTGAGCAACGTGATGCCGTGGTGCGAATCGGCCGGTAAACCCAGCCCGATCGTGCGCAAACAGCTTGAAGACGGTTCGCGCGTGCGCGTGTACAAGATAAACGGTGAGACCGTGAAAGAGAAGGCAAGGGAGCACCGGTCGTGAAATCCAGACTTTACACACGGTATAGCGCCGAGATCGTGCCGGCCTTGATGAAGAAGCACGGCTATCGCAACATCATGCAGGTGCCGCGGGTCCACAAGGTGGTCATCAACATCGGTGTGGGCGAAGCGACGCAGGAGCCGCGGATGCTGGAGATGGCGATGGCGGAGCTGACGGTGATCGCGGGCCAGAAGCCGACGGTGCGCGTCGCCAAGAAGTCGATCTCGAACTTCAAGCTGCGCGAAGGCCAGAAGATTGCGTGTACGGTGACGCTGCGGGGCGATCGGATGTACGAGTTCATGGATCGCCTGTTCAACATGGCGATGCCGCGTATCCGCGACTTTCGCGGCGTGCCGCGCAAGAGCTTTGACAGGAGCGGGAACTACACGCTGGGCCTGCGGGAGCAGACGATTTTCCCGGATCTGAAGTTGGATTCGGTCGAGAAGCCGCGGGGCATGAACATCACGTTTGTGATGAAGACCGCGGTGGCGTCGGAAGCGAGTTTTGATTTGTTGACAGGGTTAGGCATGCCGTTTCAACGGCAGAACTAAGTTAGGAGCCGGGTGTGGCCAAGAAATCGCAGCTTGCCAGAATGAAGCGTCCCCCGAAGTTCAAGGTGCGCCAGTACACGCGCTGTAAAAAGTGCGGCCGGGCCCGCGCGTACCTGCGCAAGTTTCAGTTGTGCCGCATTTGCTTCCGCATGTTGGCGCTCGAGGGCAAGCTGCCCGGCGTGACGAAATCGAGCTGGTGAGATGATTCGAGGAACCGAAAAGGTGACCCAACCATGTCCGTGACCGATCCGATCGCCGATTTGCTCACCTGCATCCGCAACGCTTCGAGCGCAGGCTTTCCGACGCTGCGCGTGCCGGCCTCGCTGATCAAGGCCGAAGTGTGCCGCGTGCTGCACGAAGAAGGGTTCATCCGCGGCGTTGAGCGCGAGGAAGACGGCAAGCAGGGCATCTTGACGATCACGCTGAAGTACTACGGCGAAGAGCGCACGCCGGTGATCACGGCTATCAAGCGCGTGAGCCGCCCGAGCCTGCGCGTGTACAAGGGCAAGTCCGACCGGCGCCTGGTGCGCAGCGGTCTGGGCATATCGATATTGACGACGCCGCGCGGCGTCATGACCGATCGGCGGGCGCGCAAGGAAAACGTCGGCGGCGAAGTGCTCTGCGAAGTCTGGTAAGCGGACGATACGACAAGGAAGGCAACGATGTCGCGAATTGGAAGACTGCCCGTCCCGATCCCGAGCGGGGTCAAGGTGGACGTGAAACCGGGCCTGATGAAAGTGACGGGCCCGAAGGGCACGCTCGAGCAGGACTTTGATCCGGGCCTGACCATCACGATCGCCGACGGCGAAGCGGTGGTGGCGCGTCCGAACGATCGTCCGGCGATGCGCGCGAAGCACGGCCTGGTGCGCGCGCTGCTGGCGAACATGATAGGCGGGGTGACGCAGGGCTACGAGAAGGTGCTGGAAATCCAGGGTGTGGGCTATCGCGCGGCGTTGGAGGGCAAGAACCTGACGCTTTCGGTGGGCTACAGCCACCCGGTGAAGATTACGCCGCTGGCCGGCATCCTGTTCACTGTCGAAGGCAACACGACGATCAAGATTACAGGGATCGACAAACAGCAGGTCGGCCAGGCGGCCGCCGATGTGCGCGCGTGGCGCAAGCCCGAGCCCTACAAGGGCAAGGGCATTCGTTACCGCGGTGAATACGTGCGGCGCAAGGTCGGCAAGGCCGGCACGAAATAACGGTGCGGCCGGTGGAGCATTAGCATGGGATCGAAGAGTCTAAAGGTCACGCAACTGGAGCGGCGGCGGCTGCGCGTGCGCAGCAAGGTCACCGGCACGGCCGAGTGCCCGCGTCTGAGCGTGCGGCGATCGCTGAAGCACATCTATGCGCAGGTGATCGACGACGCGAGTGGCACGACGCTGGCGTCGGCCTCGTCGGTGGCGATGAAGATTGGCGGCGGCAATGTCGAGGGCGCGAAGCAGGTTGGCAAACTTCTCGCCGAGAACGCAATCAAGAGCAAGGTGCAGGCGGTCCGCTTTGATCGAAACGGCCGGTTGTACCACGGGCGCGTGAAGGCTTTGGCCGACGCAGCGCGCGAAGCGGGACTCAAGTTCTAGCGCATAGCGCGGGACATTCGGGAGAGTACAGGTTTGGGTACGCCAGCAGGAAAAAAAGGACGGGGCGAGCGTTCCGATCGTGGAGAGCGCCGGTCGCGAGACGCGCGCGAGTCCGAGTTCATCGAGGACGTGGTGAAGATTTACCGTGTCGCCAAGGTCGTCAAGGGCGGCCGGCGGTTCAGCTTCAGCGCGCTGGCGGTTGTCGGCGACGGCAAGGGCCGGGTCGGCGCGGCGATGGGCAAGGCGGCCGAAGTGCCTGAAGCGATCCGCAAAGCGATCGAACGCGCGAAGCGCAACATGATCGCGGTGCCGGTGGTGAACACGACGGTGCCGCACGAAGTGATTGGCCGCGCAGACACGGCGCGGGTGCTGCTCAAGCCGGCGTCGCTGGGTACGGGCGTGGTCGCGGGCGGTCCGGTCCGGTCGGTGCTCGAGGCGGCGGGTTACAAGAACATATTGACGAAATGTCTGGGATCGAGCAACGCGACGAACGTGGTGTGGGCGACGATCGACGGCCTGCGGCAGTTGCGGCGCGTCGAGGAAGTCGCCGCAATGCGCGGCATTGACCTCGCGACACTCCTGGCCTGATAGTACAACCGCAAGGTAGACGACCATGCTTGAACTGAACAATTTGCGCCCGTCGCCCGGATCGAAGAAGCGCCGCAAGCGCATCGGCCGCGGCCCCAGCTCGGGCAGCGGCAAGACGTCCGGCCGCGGGCACAAGGGCCAGGCGGCGCGCTCGGGGTACTCGCAGCGCATGGGTTTCGAAGGCGGCCAGATGCCGCTGCTCCGGCGCCTGCCCAAGCGCGGGTTCCACCATGAGCAGCAGTATCCGCTCGTCGAGATTAATCTCGACGTGCTTGATCGGCACTTCGAGTCCGGCGCGGAAGTGACGGCCGAAGCGCTTGTCGCCAAGCACCTCATTAAAGGGGTCAAGGGCGGCGTGAAAGTGCTGGGCCGCGGCGAGCTGACCAAGAAGTTTACGCTCAAGGTCGCCGCGATCAGCGCCGGCGCCCGGAGCAAGGTTGAAGCGGCGGGGGGCAGCGTCGAGCTGCACCAGCCGGCGCCTGCGCGGGCAGTCACCCGCCGCGGGCGGGGCAAGTCCAAGGAGTCCTGAACCGTGGCGCAGCCCATCGAGGCGTTTCGCAACGCCCTGAAAATCCCGGAGCTCAAGGGGCGCATCATTTTTACGATGGTGGCGCTGCTCGTGTACCGGTTCGGCTCGCACGTGCCGACGCCGGGCGTGGACGGCCACGCGCTCTCCGAGCGCATGGGCGAGCTGGGCGGCCTATTGAATTTCTACAACATGTTCTCCGGCGGCGCGTTCGCTCAGGCGACGATTTTTGCGTTGGGCATCATGCCCCACATCACGGCGTCGATCATCATGTCGATGCTGGTGCTGGTGATCCCGCATCTCGAAGCGCTGCACAAGCTGGGCGCCGAGGGCCAGAAGAAGATAAACGAATACACCCGCTACGGCACGATCGTGTTGTGCATCGTGCAGTCCGTCGCGGTGGCGGGATTTCTGATCGGCATGAACACCGGCGGGGGCGTACCGATCCTGATGGATCGGGACCCCGGCGTTGGTTTTTATTTGATGTGCATTCTTTCGTTTACGACGGGCACGGCGTTTCTGATGTGGCTGGGCGAGCAGATCAGCGAGCACGGCGTGGGCAACGGCATGTCGATAATCATTTTTGGAAGCATCATTTCCTTGATGCCCCAGTCGATGGCCGAGATGGTGCGGCTGATCTCGATCCGGGAAGTGACGTTTTTCATGGTTGGCCTGCTCGTGGTCATGTTCGTGCTGGTCATCGCGGGGACAATCTTGGTCACGACCGGGCAGCGCCGTATTCCGGTGCAGTATCCGCGGCAGGTCAAGGGCCGCAAAGTGTACGGAGGTTCGCGCAACTACCTGCCGCTGCGCGTCAACCAGGCCGGAGTGATTCCGATCATTTTCGCCAGTTCGCTCATTTCGCTGCCGGCCATGCTGGCCCAAACGATCCAGAACCGTTGGGTTCAGACTGTGTTGGGCGATTGGCTGACGCCGGGCCATTTTGTGTATTACGCGCTGTACTCGACACTGATCGTGGTGTTCTCGTTTTTCTACACGGCGGTAATCTTCAATCCGATCGAGATGGCCGACAATATGAAGAAATACGGCGGCGTAATCATGGGTGTGCGCCCCGGCAAGGCGACGGCGGAGTACCTGAACCACGTGATGACGCGGATCACGCTGGTGGGTTCGCTGTTCCTGGTCGCTGTGGCGCTATTGCCCAACGTGCTTTATTCCACGATCGGCATCAAGGACTGGAACGTGGTTTCGTTTTTCGGCGGGACGAGTCTGCTCATCATGGTTGGTGTGGCGCTCGATACCGTAAAACAGATGGAACAGCACCTCATCATGCGCAACTACGAGGGCTTCGCGAAAGGGCGGCGCCTGCGCTCGCGGAGGGGCTGAGGCCGGATGGCGGGCCGCGTCGTGATACTCGGCGCGCCGGGCGCCGGCAAAGGCACCCAGGCGCGGCGCGTGGCGGGGAGACACGGCTGGCCGCACATCTCGACCGGTGACATATTTCGATCGCACGTCGAACGCAAGACGGCGATCGGCCAGAAAATTGAATCGTTTATGCGCTCCGGACAACTTGTGCCGGACACGCTGGCGTATCAGATCGTGGTAGAACGGCTGGCGGAAGCGGACTGCGCCCGCGGCTATATATTGGACGGGTTTCCCCGTTCCGTGCCGCAGGCGCTGGCGCTGGATCCGATGTTGTCGGACCGGCACGAGGCGCTCGACGCCGTGGTCCTGCTGACGATCGACGACGAAGAGTTGATCGAGCGGTTGACGGCGCGGCGCACGTGTCCGCATTGCGGGAAGATTTACAACTTGACGTTCAACCCGCCGAAGATTGCGGGCCAGTGCGACAGGCCTGAGTGTGACGGCGCGCTGCTGGTGCACCGGGACGACGACCAGGAAGACACGGTGCGCTGGCGGTTGAAGGTGTACCATGAGACGACGGAGCCGCTGATCCAGCACTACCTGCGGCGCGGTCTGCTCCAGCGGGTGGACGGCGGGGCAAGCCCCGACGCCATCGAGGCGACGATCGAAGGCATGCTCGGAAAACTGGGAGCCGCGTGAGGCGATGATCGCGATTCGTACGGAGCGCGAAATAGCGTTGCTGCGCGAGGCGAACCGGATTGTCGCCGAGACGCTGTGCGCCTTGGCCGACCGGGTCGAGCCGGGCGTGACGACGGCGGAGCTGGACGCGGTGGCGGAGAGGATGATCCGCGCGGCGGGCGCCGAGCCGTCGTTCCTGGGATACCAGGGTTATCCGGCGAGCACGTGTATTTCGGTGGATGCGGAAATCATCCACGGGATACCGGGCCCGCGGCGGCTGCGCGAAGGCGAGATTTGCAGCCTGGACGTGGGCGTGCGGTACAAGGGTTATTTCGGCGACGCGGCGTTGTCGGTGGCGGTAGGCGAGGTGGACGACGAGCGGCGCCGGTTGATGGAGGCGACGGATCGCGCGCTGGTGAATGCGATTGCGGCGGCGCGGCCGGGCAACACGATCGACGACATCGGTCGCGCAGTCGAGCAGACGGTGCGGCCGGAAGGGTTCACGGTGGTGCGGAATTTTGTTGGCCACGGGATCGGCACGGAGATGCATGCGGAACCGCAGGTGCCGAATTTTTCGACCGGCCGGCGCGGTCCGAAGTTGAAGCCGGGCATGGTGCTGGCGATCGAGCCGATGATCAACGCTGGCACCGACGAAGTGTTGATGCTCGACGACGGCTGGACGGCGGTGACGGCGGACGGCCGGCCGAGTGCTCATTTTGAACATACTATCGTCGTCCGCGAGGGCGACGCGGAAATATTGTCGGCCTCGGCGTCGGTGAACCGGCGCTGGGGCATGCGGGAAGCGTTGAGATAGCCAGGATGCGGCGATGGTGCCGCCGATACGAATTGAGAGAGAGCAGCGATGAAAGTTAGAAGCTCCGTGAAGAAGATTTGCGAGAAGTGCAAGATCATCCGCCGCCACGGCGTGGTCCGGGTGATCTGCGAGAACCCCAAGCACAAGCAGCGGCAAGGCTGACCCGAGGAGACCGGCAGACATGGCACGCATCGTAGGCGTCGACCTTCCGCGCACAAAACGCGTCGAGATCGCCTTGCAAAGCATTTACGGCATCGGGCCGACCCGCGCCAAGCGGTTGATGGCGCGGCTCAAACTCGATTCGACGCTGCGCGTCCAGCAGATGACGGACGAGCAGGTGAACGCGCTTTCCGTGTTGATCCAGAACGAGTACAAGGTGGAAGGCGACTTGCGCCGCGAGGTTTCCGGCAACATCAAGCGATTGATGGAAATCGGTAGCTACCGCGGCCAGCGCCACAAGAGGGGCCTGCCCGTCCGCGGGCAGCGCACGCGGACCAACTCGCGTACGCGCAAAGGCCCGCGCAAGGCCACGATTAAACGTGCGGCCCCGTCTGGGCCGAGCAAGTAAGGGAGAGACGAGACCATGTCCGAAGAAAAGCGCGCCAAACCGAAGAAGAAGCGCATGGCCCTGACGAGCACCTCGGGCCTGGCGCACATACAGGCGACGTTTAACAACACCATCGTCTCGATCAGCGACCAGCGCGGCAATGTGATCTCGTGGTCCAGCGCCGGGCAGGTGGGATTTGCCGGTTCGCGCAAGAGCACGGCGTATGCCGCGCAGCTTGCCGCGGAGAAGGCTGCGCGCGGCGCGCTGGAGGCGGGGCTGAAAGAAGTGCGAATCCATGTGAACGGCCCCGGATCGGGCCGCGAATCGGCGATCCGCGCCATCCAGGCGGCTGGGCTGGAAGTGAGCTTGATTAAGGACACCACCAAGATACCGCACAACGGCTGCCGGCCGCGCAAGCGGCGGCGCGTCTGAGGCGATTCCGCGAGTTGACCCGAGGCAACGAACGAATAACGAGGACAGAGGGACAATGACTACTATGCTGGCGGAAGATTTTGTCATCCCGAAGTGGGTAAAAATTGAAGACGGCGCGACGGACAAGTTCGCGCGGTTCATCGTCGAGCCCTTCGAGCGCGGCTACGGCACGACGGTGGGCAATTCGCTGCGCCGTGTGCTGCTCGCCTCGCTGAGCGGCGCGGCCGTCACGGCCGTGCGCGTCGAGGGCGTGCAACACGAGTTCTCGGCGATTCCGGGGGTCGAGGAAGACATGACCGACGTCGTCCTCAACTTCAAGAAGTGCGACCTGAGTCTGAAGGAAGGCGATTCGCTGATCTTCTCGTACTCGTTTAGCGGCCGCGGCGATTGCACCGCGGGCGACGTGTTCAAGGGCCAGGACAAGATCCAGTGCCACAAGCCCGGCCACGTCCTGTTCTCGAGCACCAGTAACTCGGCGAAGCTGGACATGGAGATCAAGGTCGCCAAGGGCCGCGGCTACATGACGGCGGACAAATTCGAGCTCGAGCACGCGCCCCTGGGCACGATTTACCTCGACGCGAGCTTCTCGCCGGTCACCAAGGTGAATTTCCAGGTCGAGGACGCGCGCGTCGGCCAGATGACCGACTACGACCGTCTCCTGCTCGAAATCTGGACCAACGGATCGATCACGCCGGAGCAGGCGCTGCGCGAAGCGGCCAATTTGCTCATCGAGCACCTGCGGATTTTCGCGCAGCAGCAGACCGAGGAAGAGCACAAGTCGCAGTCGGGCGGCGGTGAGGACTCCGAGTTGCAGCGGCTCATGGGCCGGCCGGTGGAGGACCTGGAGCTCAGCGTGCGTTCGGCGAACTGCCTAAAGGCCGCCGAGATTCGGACCATCGGCGAGCTCGTCTCCCGCTCGGAGAACGAGATGATGGGCTTTCACAATTTCGGCAAGAAATCGCTCGACGAGATTAAGTCCATCCTCGAGACGATGGGCCTCTCGCTGGGCATGGGCGCGGCGGGAAATGGCGACGCGCCGGGCAACGCGATCTCGGCGCCGGCGATAGTCGAAGCAGACGGCAAAGACCCCGATGCGGACGAAGAGTAGACGAAGAGTAATCGTCCAGACCAGATAGGGAAGTGAACCCATGAGACATCGCAATGCAGGCCGCCGGTTGGGCCGCACGACTGAACACCGCAAGGCCACGATGAAGGCCTTGGCTGTGGGGCTGTTCAAGCACTACGGCATCATGACGACGGTGCAGAAGGCCAAGGAATTGCGCCGCTTCGCCGAGCCGCTCATCACGCTGGCCAAGGACGACAACTTGACCAACCGGCGCCGCGCCTTTGCCGCGTTGCGCGACAAGGACGCGGTGAAGAACCTCTTCGCCGAGATCGGCCCGGCGAACAAGGAGCGCCCCGGCGGCTACACCCGCGTGCTCCGGATCGGCCCGCGCGCGGGGGACAACGCGTTCATGGCGCGTATGGAACTCGTCGGCTTGGGCGAGATGAAGATCGAAGAAGCGTAGAGACGCTTTGAGATACAAATGAATTATCTATGAAAAATCTCTTGACAAAACAGGAAACGACTCTTACCCTTAGTCAGGGGGAGAACGAATCATCGCGTCAAGATTCGTTCGCCAAGGGGGCGTCTTCTATGAACGGGAGAGTTGTCGCGGCAGAGAAGCATCTAGTCGGCAAGAGGCCTAGCGCGGATTTTGCGGTTGTCGCGTGTAAGGCAGCCAAGGAGATTGACAATTACGTACATGGGGGTTTAAGGAAGAGTGAAGCACTCAGCAAACTAGCCGAGTACATTTCCGATTCTTTTGGACTCGGAAGTTCGAGCGAGAACCAGTCAAGTGTGGAGACGAGAATGTACGATCCAAGCGCGATCGTACTTCTTAAACATGCAGTCCTAGAGAGTGAAAAATACACCACAATCCAAGAACTTAGGAATGAAAGCGCACTAATTGCGCAACAACTAACTGAAGTCGCCAAGAAAGTTTCCGGGAACGCGATTCCGAAGAACGATCCCGCGTTGTCGAAGCTAAGACAGTTTTGTTTAGCGCTTTCTCGTAGAGACTCTGCCACGGAGAGATCTCCGTTCGACTCACATTCCACGGATGAATGGTTTTCATAGCTGCCAGACGTGAGAATCATCGAGTACACTAAACAACGCCTTCAGGCCTTTCTTGACGAGATAGATCGACTGAAAGAGTCTGAATTCGCGTATCAAGATCCCCGCGAAGCGCTTATCCTGCTTGAGCAAATAATCAAAAAGGACCTCAAAGAACTCTCAGAACCTTCGTTTGCAGGTGACGATGTCGTCAAGGAATACTGTTCACACATTTTAAGCAAGCTTTTCAAGATAGCGCCTCTCTTGGGCTTCATACTGAGAGCAACAAATGTCCGAAATGCCTTCGAAATTGTTGGACCATTGCAACGACTAGCTAGCGCACTTTTGCCGCCGCCAGGCGGCGGCTCTCGCCGAAACAGAACGAAGCTGATCCTATCATCAGAATGGGCGTATTCGCCCTTTACCTATAAGCGCGAAACGATTGCCAAGGAGTTACCACAGTTCGTCCTGATAGGATTCCCCGCGCCTGAATCTTCGAACCCGCTACTACTTCCGCTTGCCGCGCATGAAATTGGACACAGCGCTTGGTCGCTCAACCGGCTGGACACAAAATATCGCGACCGTCTGAACCAAGTGATCCCCGATCTGATTAGGCGTCGCCATTGGAATGAGTACATGGAGATCTTCAAAGAAATTAGGCGAGATAAAGCGCTCTTTACTGAAGACCTCAATGCACCCGAGACATGGATGCTTGCCCTAGACTGGGGGGTTAGGCAATGCGAAGAATCCTTCTGCGATTTTGCAGGACTGCGAGTATTCGGCTTGTCATACATGAAGGCTTTTTCTTATCTATTGTCACCGAATCCGAGGGGAGCGCGGCCTCTACACTATCCAAACCTAATCAACCGCATCAAAAATCTGATTCATGCCGCTGGTCGATACTCCATTACACTTGATACTGATTATTTATGTTACTTCGACGATCTACAGCTCCCGCATCTGACAAAAGCCGACCAATTTCGAGTTCAACTTGCCGATGAAGCCTGTGCGTCTGTTATCCATGAGTTGATGGAGGATGCGAACGTGATCGCCGACGTCGCAGGGATTCCGTCACCTGAGTCATTCGCTGAGGAAGAAAAAAGGATTATTGACCACTTCAGAAAAGTGGTACCTGCAGAAGGTACTCCAGGCTTGGTACCCATTGTGAACGCGGGCTGGAAGGCTTTCGAAGCGCAAGATCTTTGGAGTAAATCTCCCCACATGCTTCCGCGTCGAAACGAGATCCTTAAGAATTTGATAATCAAGAACTTGGAAGTGTATGAATTTGAATGTATCACCAACAAGCGACGAAAAAAGATTGACAATGCCGAACCTTCAACTTAGCTAGTTTGGCGTACTGGATTTAACTAGAAGCTATCCCAAAACCCCTGAGACGCCAACGGACTTCTACTGATGTATTACGAGAATGAGCGAAGTTTCCGAACAAACGTAAAGAACGAGATTCTTCACTTTGTTCAGAAAGACAACAAATGGCGGTTTTGGGATAGCTTCTAGAACATCGCGCCGTTGGCAGGGCTGAAAGATAAAGATGTTAAGCGCGAAGGCTATTGCGAAACGAATCCGAAAGGGAAAGAATCCAAGCGTCGTAGATCCATTGTGTATTATTCCGTTGCGAGCACGTGATTTGAGGGCGTTGGCATCAAGCGGTGCTTCATCCATAGACTTGCGGCTTGGTACTTGGTTTTCGGTACTTCGCCAGGCGCGTCTCCCTTGTCTGGACATAGACGACAAGTATCCAGCCTCGGAATCGAAACTCGCCAAGAAGTCTTATGTTCATTTCGGGAGAAATTTCTATCTACATCCGGGCAGTTTCGTGCTCGGGATTACACTCGAGTGGCTGAGGCTCCCGAATGATCTGGCCGGAGCGGTTATCGGAAAGTCCAGTTGGGGAAGGCGAGGGTTGGTCATTGCGACGGCTACGGGCGTACACCCTGGTTTTCGAGGTTGCCTAACGCTCGAGTTGGCAAATGTGGGTGAGTTGCCGATCGCGATACAACCCGGAATGTGTATTTGCCAGCTGAGCCTGTACAGAGTTGACGAACCAGACACTAAGAATGTCGACAAGAGCCAGCACAGTGGCCACCGACAACCAAGATTAGGAAAGATCGAACTTGACGATACAGCTAAACTTCTGAAGCGTGCGCTTACGGGCTCGAATCGTAATTCCAAGTAGCGCGAATCTGCAAATACGTCTAGGAGAGTGATCCTTCCAAAGTCACCAATCATCGCAAGAACCTGCCCGCTTATCAAGCGAATATTGATTGGACCACATGATCGACTTGGAGATCATTTCTCTGCCTTTAGTTACAACGTAAGTACCTGATACCATTGAGGGAATAAAGGTTTTTAGGGTCATGTTAGCGAGACAGGTGGAATATCGGCCGGGTGTCCGGACGGGGTCCGCCCTGCACTAACCCCGAAGGTTTCAGCATGAGTTCTCACGAGACGATACTGGGCAATGAATATACCGGCAGCCGCATCAAAGAGAGCAATCGCAAGGTGGCGGAGCTTGCCGACCGGGAGTACAAGTACGGCTGGGAAACGATCATCGAGTCGGACACGTTTCCGCCGGGGTTGGACGAAGATGTCGTCCGCGCGATCTCGAAGAAGAAAGACGAACCGGAGTGGATGACGGAGTGGCGGCTCAAGGCCTACCGTGCCTGGCTCGAGATGACGGAGCCGCACTGGCCCAACGTGCACTACGAGCCGATTGATTACCAGGCCCTCAGCTACTACTCCGCGCCGAAGAACCAGGTGAAGTACGAGAACCTGGACGAGATCGATCCGGAATTGCTCCGCACCTTTGAGAAACTCGGTATTCCGCTCAATGAGCAAAAGCGCCTTTCCGGGGTCGCGGTGGATGCCGTGTTCGACAGCGTCTCGGTCGCCACCACGCACCAGGATATTCTCGCGCGGCACGGCGTGATCTTCTGTTCGTTCAGCGAGGCCGTGAAGCAGTATCCCGATCTGGTCAAGAAGTATCTGGGATCTGTGGTGCCTGCGAACGACAATTTTTTCGCGGCGCTCAATTCGGCGGTATTCAGCGATGGCTCTTTCGCGTACATCCCGAAGGGCGTGAAGTGCCCGCTTGACCTGTCCACCTATTTCCGCATGAATCAGAAATCGACGGGACAATTCGAGCGCACGCTGATCATCGCTGAAGAAGGCGCGTCGGTGAATTACCTCGAAGGCTGCACGGCGCCGATGCGCGACGAGAACCAGCTCCACGCGGCGGTCGTCGAGCTTGTCGCGCTGGACAACGGCACGGTGCACTATTCGACCGTGCAGAACTGGTACGCCGGCAACGAGGAGGGCAAGGGCGGCATCTTCAATTTTGTGACCAAGCGCGGCAAGTGCCTGGGCAAGAACTCACACATTTCGTGGACGCAGGTCGAGACCGGATCCGCGATCACGTGGAAATACCCGAGCTGCCTGCTGATCGGCGACAACTCCGTGGGCGAGTTCTATTCCGTCGCTGTGAGCACGAAGCGGCAGCAGGCCGATACCGGTACGAAGATGATCCACATCGGGAAAAACACGCGCAGCACGGTGATCTCGAAGACGATTTCGGCCGGCCGCGGACAAAACAGCTACCGCGGACTGGTGAAGATCATGCCGAAGGCCGCGAACTCGCGCAGTTACACCCAGTGCGACTCGCTGCTCATTGGCGACAAATGCGGCGCGCACACCTTCCCCTACATCGAAGTGAGGAACACGACGTCCAACGTGGAGCACGAAGCGTCCACGTCGAAGATCAGCGAGGACCAGTTGTTCTACTGCCGGCAGCGCGGGCTCTCGACGGACGACGCGGTCTCGACGATTATCAACGGGTATTGCAAGGAAGTCTTCGACCACCTCCCGATGGAGTTCGCCGTCGAAGCCTCGAACCTGCTCGGCCTAACGCTCGAAGGCAGCGTCGGCTGAACGGCGGCGCTCCGGCGCCGCGCGGATACTACGAAGGAGCCCAAGCGCCATGGTCATGCTGGAAATTCACAATTTGCACGTCTCGGTGGATGGAAACGAGATCCTCCGCGGCGTGGACTTGACGGTGAACGCGGGCGAGGTGCACGCGATCATGGGGCCGAACGGGTCCGGCAAGAGCACGCTTGCGCAGGCGCTGGCGGGCCACGGCGCGTACGAAATCACCGAAGGCACGGTCAGTTTCCTCGGGCACGCGGACTTCCTCGAAATGCCGCCGGAGGAACGCGCGCGGCTCGGGTTCTTCCTGGCGTTTCAGTATCCGGTCGAAATCCCCGGCATATCGAACGCCTATTTCCTCCAGTCTTCGCTGAATGAAATCCGCAAGAGCCATGGTCTGCCCGAGTTGGACGCGATTGAATTTCAGGACATCCTTGCTGAGAAAATGGATCTCGTGAACGTGCCCGTGCACTTCGCGGACCGCAACGTGAACGAAGGGTTCTCGGGTGGCGAGAAGAAGCGCAACGAGATCTTGCAGATGGCGGTGCTCGAGCCGCGCATGTGCGTGCTCGACGAGACCGATTCCGGGCTCGACATCGACGCGCTGCGGATCGTGTCCGACGGCATCAACAAGCTGCGCGGCATGGAGCGCGGGTTTATCCTGGTGACGCATTACCAGCGCCTGCTGACGTACGTGAAGCCGGACTACGTGCATGTGCTGTATCGCGGCCGGCTGGTGAAATCCGGCGGGCCGGAGCTCGCGCTTGAACTCGAGAAGCGCGGCTACGACTGGCTGCGCGAGACGACCCCGGCCTGAATCGCGGACCCATGACGACGCTGACTGCACCCCAGACGACTTGGCCGCATTTCGAGGCCGACATCGGTCGCGCGCAGGCCCTCGGCGGCCCCGCGTGGCTGCAGGAAATCCGCCGCGAAGGCGCGAAGCGCTTCGCCGAAATCGGCCTGCCGCACCACCGGCAAGAGGCTTGGCGCTTCACGAACATTTCGCCGATCGCCAAGGCGGGTTTGCGCCCTGCGCTGGACCAGCCGGGCCGCGCAGTGCAGTCGGCGGAAGTCGCGCCGCTGCTCTACTGCCCAAGCTGGCCGCGCATCGTATTCGTGGACGGCGTTTATGCGCCGGGGCTCACGAGCATCAAGAAGATCGCCGCGGGCGTGCGCTTCGGATCGCTGGCCGAGGCGATCGCCGCGGGCGAAGGGACGCTCCAGGAGCACCTCGGCAAGCACGCCGCCGCGACGAGCGGGTACGTGGCGATGAACAGCGCGCTGCTGCATGACGGCGCCTACCTCCACGTGCCGGATGGTGTCGCGCTCGAGGAGCCGGTCCACATCCTGCACATCGCCACCGGCGCGAAGGAAGCCGCCGCGCACGCGCGCAATCTCGTCGTGCTCGGCCGGTCCGCGTCGGCGGCCGTGGTGGAGAGTTACATCGGCCTGACGCCCGATGCGGCCTATCTCACCAATGTGGTCTCCGAGTTTGTGCTGGGCGACAACTCCACGCTGCACCGGCACAAAATCGTTGAGGAAGGCGCGCGCGGCCACCATCTCGAATCGGCCGCCGTTGTGCAGGGGCGGGACAGCACGCTCGGGGCCTTCGCCATTACGCTGGCGGGTGCGATCGTGCGAAACGAGCTAAACCTGCTGCTGGCGGGCGAGAACGCGAAGGCGGAGCTCAAGGGCCTGTACTTGAACGACGGCGACCGGCTGATCGACAACCACCTGAATGTGACCCACGCCGCGTGCCACTGCTACAGCCGCATGGGCTACAAGGGCGTGCTCGATGGCCGCAGCACCGCCGTGTTCACGGGCAAGGTTCACGTGCTCCCCGGCGCGCAGAAGACGGACTCGAACCAGCTCAACAACAATCTGCTGCTCTCCGGCGACGCGACGATCGACACCAAGCCGCAGCTCGAAATCTTCGCGGACGACGTGAAATGCACGCACGGCGCGACGATCGGCGGGTTCCCGCGCGAGCACATTTTTTATTTCCAGAGCCGCGGCATGACGGCCGCGATGGCGAACGCGATCTTGACGTATGGCTTCGCGTCCGAAGTGGTCCATGCGATCACCGTCCCGGAACTGCGCGCGCGGCTCGCGAAGTACGTCTTCGACAAATACAGCCCGAAATAACCCGGACGAGGCCCCCATGAACCTGCGCACCGCCACCGAGCCCCGGTTCGACGTGGAAGCGGCGCGGGCGGACTTCCCGATTTTGGCGTCCCGCGTGGGCGGCAAGCCGCTGGTCTATCTCGACAACGCGGCTTCGGCGCAAAAGCCGCGCGCGGTGATCGATGCGGTCCGGCGCTTCTACGAGTCCGAGAACGCCAACGTCCACCGTGGCGTGCATCATCTCAGCCAGATCGCCTCGGAGCGTTACGAGACCGCGCGCGAGAGCCTCCGGCGCCTGCTGAACGCGCGCGATCAGCGAGAGGTCCTATTCACTTCCGGCGCGACGGACGCGATCAATCTCGTCGCCACCTCCTTTGGCCAGGCCTTCCTGAAGGCGGGCGACGAGGTGCTGCTCACGCAGATGGAGCACCACTCGAACATCGTCCCCTGGCAGATGCTGCGCGATCGCGCGGGGATTGTGCTGCGCGTCATCCCGGTGACCGACAGCGGCGAGCTCGATCTGGAAGCGTTCGATCGGCTTCTCACGAATCGCACAAAACTCGTCGCCATGGTTCACGTCTCCAACGCGCTCGGCACCATCAATCCCGTCCGGGAGATCATCGCCGAGGCGCACGCGCGCGGTGCGGCGGTGCTGCTCGATTGCGCGCAGGCCGCGCCGCACCTGCGCATCGACGTGCAGGACCTCGGCTGCGATTTCGCGGCGATTGCCGGCCACAAAATGTTCGGCCCGACGGGCATCGGCGTGCTGTATGGCCGCGCCGAGAGCCTGGATCGCATGCCCCCGCACCGCGGCGGCGGTAACATGATCCGATCGGTTTCCTTTGAGAAAACGACCTATGCGGACGTGCCGGCGCGCTTCGAAGCGGGCACGCCGCCGATTGCCGGCGCGATTGGTCTGGGTGCGGCGGCGGAGTACCTCATGAACATGGACTTCCGCGCGGCGATGGCGCACGAGGCGGAATTGCTCGACTACGCGACGGAGCAACTGCGCGGCGTTCCCGGACTCCGTATCATTGGCACAGCGGCGGAGAAGGTCCCCGTGATTTCCTTCACGATGGACGCGGCGCACCCGCACGACATCGGGCAGTTGCTGGACGACGACGGCATTGCGATTCGCGCGGGCCACCACTGCACGCAGCCTCTGGTGCAACGCTTCGGCGTGCCTGCGACGGCGCGGGCGTCCTTCGCGCTTTACAACACGCGCGGCGAGGTCGATGCGCTCGTGGCCGGGCTGCACCGGGTGATCGAGGTTTTTACTGGATGACTCAGCACCGCGCGCTCTACGAGAAAGTGATCCTCGATCACAACCGCTCGCCGCGCAATTTCGGGAAGATGGCCAATCCGGACGCGCAGGCGGAGGGATTCAATGCGCTCTGCGGCGATCAGTTCACGGTGTACATGCGCATGGACGGCGATCGGATAGCGGAGGTGAAGTTCGAAGGCGCGGGATGCGCGATTTCGAAATCGTCGGCGTCCGTGATGACGACGGAACTTGCGGGCAAGACCCGGGCCGAGGCGGAGGCGCTGTTTACGCGGTTTAAGGACATGATCACCTCCGAGCCCGGCAGCCCGCTGGATGATGAAACTCTCGGGAAACTGGCCATTTTCGGCGGTATTCGCGAATTCCCGGTGCGCGCGAAATGCGCGACGCTGGCCTGGCACACGGCGCTCTCGGCATTGCGCGGCAGCCAGGAGCCGGTGAGCACGGAGTAGAGAAAAACGTGGAACGTGCGGCCCGACGCTTGCTAAACTATACGTTCCATCCGAATGAATCGTTGCGTGGCGTGTATTCCGCAGTGCACAGGCCCGACACTTCCAAGGAAGCGACCTTGCCATGCCAGAGACGATAGCCGGTAGCGAAAATCTCTCCCTCGCGGAGACCCGTGCGTTCATGCGCAAGAAGCTGCGCGGGCTTCTGCCCGAATTCGAGATCGATTACAAGGCCGAGTTCGCCTACAAGATCAACAAGCTCAAGAAGGAGCGCAACGCGGTCATCCTCGGGCACAACTACATGGAGCCCGCGCTGTATTGCTCCGTGCCCGATCACACGGGCGACTCGCTCGAGCTCTCGCGCATTTCCGCCGAGACCGAGGCGGACATCATCGTATTTTGCGGCGTACTGTTCATGGCCGAGACTGCGAAGATTCTCAACCCTGGGAAAATGGTGCTGCTGCCGTCCGAGAAAGCGCTGTGTTCTCTGGCCGGCGGCATCAGCGTGGGCGACATCCGCGACCTCAAGAAGCAGTACCCCGGCGTGCCGGTCGTCACCTACGTGAACACCTACGCCGCGGAGAAGGCGGAGTCCGACTACTGCTGTACTTCGGGCAATGCTGCCGCGGTGATCAAGCATCTGCGCGGCCTGGGCCATCAGCACGTTATGCTGCTGCCCGACGAGTTCCTGGCGCGCAATACCGCCAAGGAATTGGGCATGAGCTTCGTCCTGCCGAGTGTCCTGCGCGGGATGCACACGGACCTGCCGAAAGAACCGGCGATTATCGGCTGGCACGCGCGCTGCGAAGTGCACGAACTTTTCCGGGTGGAGGACATCCATCTCGTCCGCAAACAGCATCCGAACGTAAAGGTGCTGGCGCATCCCGAGTGCAGCCCGGAAGTCTGCGAAGAGGCGGACTTCGTCGGCAGCACGAAGCAGCTGATCGCCGCGGTCGAGAACATGGAAGGCCAGTTCCTGCTCCTCACGGAGTGCAGCATGGGCGACAACATTGCGGCGGCGTACCCGGACAAAAACATGCTGCGGCTGTGCAGTTTCCGCTGCCCGCACATGAACCAGATCACGATGGAAGACACGCTCGAGGCGCTCGAAAAGTTGCAGTACCAGATCGAGCTGCCGGCCGACATCATCGCGCGCGCGCGCAAACCGATCGACCGGATGCTCGAGATTCGGTAGGGTTGATAAAGGCGGCCGGGCGCGCGACTCCGGTGTCCCACGGCGATCGCGGTAATCGGTCCGCTTTGCGGTGCGGTTCCACCTGAGAAGCGGGCGCGTCGGCCGTAGCATGGGCGGCCCGCCCACGCCCGCGTCCGCATGGGCGGGCCGCCCATGCTACGAGGCGGGTCCTTGTCGATCGGGCTGCGAAAAGGCCCATTCGGGCCCGCGGCCAGCCCACCGCGCGGGGTGCATAGTTTCTTGACACCGCCCCCGCTGTTTGCTAGGATTGGCCCTTGATCGCCGCCTGCGGGCGGCGGTTTGAGTTTATGGGCCTTCTCCGGCGATGCGCCATGCCCCGTGCGTGGCGCGGCGCGGACCGGCGGAGCGCGCGAGCTGGCGTAGCTCAGTTGGTAGAGCAGCTGATTTGTAATCAGCAGGTCGGGGGTTCGAAACCCTTCGCCAGCTCCATTGGATTCATGCGCCTCGCCGGCCATCGCCGCCGCGGCGGTTTCACAGTTGAACAGCGTTTCGGGGATGGATGCCCGAGTGGCTAAAGGGGACGGGCTGTAAACCCGTTGGCTTGCGCCTACGAAGGTTCGAATCCTTCTCCATCCACCAGCAAGATTTCCCGGCGCGCGACGTGCGCGGCGGATGCGAATCGCGGGAGTAGCTCAATTGGTGGAGCATCAGCCTTCCAAGCTGAGGGTCGCGGGTTCGAACCCCGTCTCCCGCTCCACAACGTGCCAACCCGGCCGCAAGGCCGGATACATAGATAGCGGCACTCGGGCGGCGATGTCCGTGAATGAATGCACCACGTAAGGATGGGCGGCGCAGGCCGCGATCCGGGAACTACATAGCGACGCCCGCGTAGCTCAGTCGGCAGAGCACTTCCATGGTAAGGAAGGGGTCACCAGTTCGATTCTGGTCGTGGGCTCCATTCCCAACGGGATTTCGCACGGCCGAGCGGGCCTGCGTGGCAACGAGTACATAACGACGATAAGGGACTAGACCAGCATGGCCAAGGAGAAATTTGAGCGGACGAAGCCTCACGTGAACGTGGGTACGATTGGTCACGTGGACCATGGCAAGACGACGCTGACGAGCGCCATTACCAAGGTGATGGCGAAGGCGGGCCGCGCCAAGGAGATGAAGTTTTCGGAGATCGACAAGTCTCCCGAGGAGCGTGAGCGCGGGATCACGATCTCGATTTCCCATGTGGAGTACGAGACGGAGAAGCGGCATTACGCGCATGTGGACTGCCCGGGCCACGCGGACTACGTGAAGAACATGATCACGGGCGCGGCGCAGATGGACGGGGCGATCGTGGTGGTGGCGGCGAACGACGGCCCGATGGCGCAGACGCGCGAGCATATCCTGTTGGCGCGTCAGGTGAACGTGCCGGCGATTGTCGTGTTCATGAACAAGGTGGACATGGTGGACGACCCGGAACTCATTGAGCTGGTCGAGATGGAAATCCGCGAGCTGCTCACCAAGTACAACTTTCCCGGCGACAAGACGCCGATTATCCAGGGTTCGGCGCTGGCGGCGATGGAAGGCCGGGACCCCGAGATTGGCGAGAATAAGATCAACGAGCTGATGGACGCGGTGGACAGCTTCATCCCCACGCCCAAGCGGGTATTGGACAAGCCATTCCTGATGCCGGTCGAAGACGTATTCACGATTACGGGCCGCGGCACGGTGGTGACCGGCGCGATCTCGCAGGGAAAAGTGAAGGTCGGCGAGAAAGTGGAGATCGTCGGTTTCCGCGACACGCGCGAGACGGTGGTGACGGGCGTTGAGATGTTCCGCAAGCTGTTGGACGAAGGCCAGGCCGGCGACAACGTGGGCCTCTTGCTGCGCGGCATCGAGCGCACGGACGTGGAGCGCGGGATGGTCCTGGCCGCACCGGGCAGCATCACGCCGCACACCCATTTCGAGGCCGAGGTCTACGTGTTGACCAAAGAAGAAGGTGGCCGCCACACGCCGTTCTTCACGGGCTACCGCCCGCAATTCTACTTCCGCACGACGGACGTGACGGGCAACTTGAACCTGCCCGAGGGCGTGGAGATGGTGATGCCCGGCGACAACATCAAGATCACGGCCGAGCTGATAACGCCGATCGCGATGGAAGAAGGCCTGCGCTTTGCGATCCGCGAAGGCGGCCGCACGGTCGGCGCCGGCGTCGTCAGCAAAATTGTGAAGTAATCGCCCGGATTCGGGCGCGAAGAGCGAAGGAATACGCAGATGCGCGAGCAGATCATCCTCGAATGCACGGTGTGCAAACAGCGCAATTATCTGAGCACCCGCGACAAGCGCAAGACGCCGGAGAAGATCCAAGTCAAAAAGTACTGCAAGTTCGACCGCAAGCACACCATGCACAAGGAATCGAAGTAGTCTATTGCGGCCTTCGGGCCGTTGGACAGGTGCGGAGAGCTGTAGCTCAATTGGTAGAGCGGCGGTCTCCAAAGCCGTAGGTTGGGGGTTCGAGACCCTCCAGCTCTGCCACCTGGGCGACATTTGACCCGGCCATGCGGTCGGGGTGGAACGGCAGACAACCGCGAGTAACGAGAGCAAACGATGGCAACCGCCGCTGGAAAACTGAATCCCTGGAACCGGCTTCGCGACTACGTGCTCGAAGTCCGCACGGAAATCGAGAAGGTGACCTGGCCCACGCGCGAAGACCTCAAGACCCACACCGTCGTTGTGCTGTGGTTCTTGGCCATTGTCGGGCTGGCGATCGGCGCTATGGACGTGACCTTTCAGAAGGCCGTTCTCACACTCTTCCGAAACCTCTGAGGACCGGCACCGTGCAAAAGGATGGCAACATGAAGGACACGCAGGCCGCGGACGCGGCCGCTGGCGAACCGCTCGACGAGCCGCTCATCAAAGAGCCGCCCGCGGACGGCGTCAAGCGCCGCTGGTATGCCGTGCACGCGCACTCCGGCCAGGAGGGCTCCGTGCTCGCCTCGCTGCGGGCGCGCGCCCAGCAATCGGACATGCAGGACATGATTACCAACGTGCTTGTACCGATGGAAGAAGTCGCCGAATTCCGCGGCGGCGAAAAGAAGACCTCCAAGCGGAAGTTCTTCCCTGGCTACGTGCTCATTCAGTTGCCCGAGCACCCGGAGAAAAACGCCGACCTCTGGCACTTGATCAAAGACACCCCCGGCGTCACCGGGTTCATTGGCTCGCGCACCGAGCCGGTGCCGCTGGACGACGGCGAAGTCCTCACGCTCGTCGAAGAAATGCGCGGCGAACGCGAGCGCCCGCGCCCGAAGCTGTCCTTCGAGGTGGGCGAGCGCGTGAAGATCACCGAAGGCGCCTTCGCCAATTTCATGGGCAACATCGGCGAGATCAACGAAGAGCGCGGCAAAGTCAAAGTCATGATCGAAATCTTCGAGCGCCAGACCAGCGTCGAAGTGGATTTCTGGCAGGTCGAGAAGATTTGACGGGAGATTTTTAAGTCATGCCCCCACAGACGAAACCATTGGCAAGAGGCAAAGAAGTCACGGCGATGATCAAGCTGCAGTGCCCCGCGGGCGCGGCCAACCCGGCGCCCCCGGTCGGCCCGGCGCTCGGCCAGCACGGCGTGAACATCATGGAATTCTGCAAGCAGTTCAACGACCGCACCCGCGACCAGCAGGGCCTCACGATCCCGGTCGTGATCTCGGTCTACAAGGACCGCAGCTTCACCTTTATCACCAAGAGCCCGCCGGCCGCCGTGCTCCTCAAACGCGCCGCGAAACTTGCCAAGGCCTCCGGCGAGCCGAACAAAGTGAAGGTCGGCACCGTCACCAAGGCTCACCTCCAGGAAATTGCCGAGATCAAGATGAAAGACCTCAACGCCGGCAGCCTCGAAACCGCGATGAGCATGATTGCCGGGACGGCCCGGAGCATGGGTCTGACCGTCGAAGGATAAACGCAACACCAACACGTGGGAGGGCGCCTCGGCGCCCGCGGACCACAGGAGACCAGCACCATGCCCCAATCCAAACGCGTCGCCACCAACGCCACCCAGCGCGACCCCGAAGCCAAGTATGCCCTTGCCGAGGCCGTCACCGGCGTCAAATCCTGCGCGAACGCCAAGTTTGACGAATCCGTCGATCTCGCGTTCCACCTCGGCGTCGACCCGCGCCACGCGGACCAGATGATTCGCGGCTCGGTCTCCCTGCCGCACGGCACGGGCAAGAACGTGCGCGTCGTCGTCGCGTGCAAACAAGAGGCCCAGGCCAACGCCGCGCGCGAAGCGGGCGCGGAGGAAGTGGGCGGGGACGAGCTCATCGCGAAGATTGCCGCCGGCTGGACCGACTTCGACGCGATGATCGCCGCGCCCGACATGATGGGTTCCGTCGGCAAACTCGGCAAAATCCTCGGCCCGCGCGGGCTCATGCCCAGCCCCAAGGCCGGCACGGTGACGCCGAACGTCGGCAATGCGGTCAAGGACATCAAGAAAGGCAAGATCGATTTTCGCGTTGACAAGAACGCGAACATCCACGTGCCCGTCGGCAAAGCCTCATTCACGGCCGAACAAATCCATGAGAACGCCGGCGCGGTCATTGGCGCGATTGTGAAGGCCAAACCCGCGTCCGCCAAAGGCATCTATCTCAAGAGCTGCACCATCAGCAGCACCATGGGCCCCGGCTACAAGCTGGACACGGCCAAGTTGCAATCGAGTCTCGACGAGAAGTAACCCCCGGCGCCGCCACACCGGCGGCGACCGATCCGAGGAGTCAGCGCATGGCTGCGAAGTTCCGTGGAGTGTTGTTCACATCCGAGTCCGTCACCGAGGGACACCCGGACAAGGTGGCCGACCAGGTCTCCGATTCCATCCTCGACGCTTTGCTCGCGCAGGACCCTATGTCCCGCGTCGCCTGCGAGACGATGGTCACCACGGGCCTGTGCGTGGTCGCCGGTGAAATCACCACGAAGGCCACCGTCAACTACGCCGACGTCGCCCGCAAGGCCATCTGCGACATCGGCTACACGGGCGGCGACGCGGGCTTCGACGGCAACCACTGCGCCGTGCTCGTCGCCCTCGACAAGCAATCGCCCGACATTGCGCGAGGCGTGGACATTGCCACCAATATCGACAAGGACCAGGGCGCCGGCGACCAGGGCATGATGTTCGGCTACGCGACGAACGAAACGCCCGAACTGATGCCGCTGCCGATCATCCTCGCGCACCAACTCGGCCAGCGCCTCTCGAAACTGCGCAAGTCCGGCGCGCTCAAGTGGCTCCAGCCCGACGGCAAGACACAGGTCACGGTCGAATACGTGGACGATAAACCCGTCCGAATCGACACCATCGTCATCTCGAACCAGCACTCGCCCAGCGTGAGCCAGGCGCAAATCAGGAAGGCGCTCATCGCGCAGGTCATCGAGCCCATCCTGCCGAAGAAATACGTCAGCGGCAAGATCAAGTACCACATCAACCCGACCGGCCGCTTCGTCGTCGGCGGGCCCGTCGGCGACTGCGGCCTCACCGGCCGGAAAATCATCGTGGACACCTATGGCGGCATGGGCCGGCACGGCGGCGGCGCCTTCTCCGGCAAAGACCCCAGCAAGGTTGACCGCTCCGCGGCCTACATGGCGCGCTACATCGCCAAGAACGTCGTCGCTGCCAAGCTCGCCGAGCGCTGCGAAATCCAGCTCGCCTACGCCATCGGCATCGCCAGGCCGGTCTCCATCAACGTCAACACCTTCGGCACCGGCGCCATCGAAGAGTCCGCGATCGCGCAGATAGTGCAGGACACCTTCGACTGCCGCCCCGCGGCCATCATCGAGACCCTCGGCCTGCGCAAACCCATCTATCTCGCCACCGCCGCCTACGGCCACTTCGGCCGCAAGGAATTCCCTTGGGAAAGCACAGCCATCGCCGTCACGCTGATGAAGAAGGCTGGACTCGAAAAGTCTGCGTAGTCTTCGACGAGCATCTAACAGTAAGGAAACGAAGAGAACAAAGAACCGATCACTTCCGTTCGACGCGTAGCAGCCCGTTGAAAAAGTAAACGTGGAAGAGCCGTCCCGGCTCTTCTGAAGCGGCGGGACGCCGCTTCCACTCTGGCGGTCCCTTGGACGAGCAGTGATTCGTGATACGGGTCCGCAAGAGACTCGGTATTTTTGATCGCAGGTTTCTCCAAACTGGACTTTTTCAGCGGCCTGTTAAGGGCAATGGTATTCGTTGAACTCGCCCCCTACGGATTTTTTGAATTGAGCCCGAAAGACTATTTGAGCTGAGCCCCGAAGGGGCGTTCTACAGTGGCCCAAGGCAGTACGAAGCGGCGCCCTGGGTCGTGGACGCCCCAGACTTTCCAAGCCCTGACGGGGCGATCTAGGGTGTCCGACGAAATTGCGCGGTACGCATGGAGCGTCTAGCTTGAAAGGGTGAAAGGGCTGCCGTAGCATTACCGGCGGGCTGCACTCTATCTCACAGTAGGCGCGTTCGCGCGCAGGAGGCTTTTCACACATGTTTCGCGGGTCCATCGTCGCGCTGGTCACCCCCTTCAAGGACGACCTCAGCGTAGATCTCGACGCCTACGGGCGCCTCATCGATTTCCAAATCGAGCGCGGCACGCACGGCATCGTCCCCTGCGGCTGCACCGGAGAGGCCGCCACGCTCTCGCACGACGAGCAAAAGCAGATCATCCGCTTCTGCATCGAGCGCGTTGCGGGGCGCGTCCCGGTCGTCGCGGGTACCGGCTCGAACAACACGCGCGAGGCCATCGAACTCACGCGCTACGCCAAGGAAATCGGCGCGGACGGCGCGCTGATGATCACGCCCTACTACAACAAGCCCACCAAGGAAGGCCAGATTGCACACTACCGCGCGGTCGCCGAAAAGGTCGACATCCCGATCATGCTCTACAACGTGCCCAGCCGCACCGGCACGAACATCGAGCCGCAGACCGTCGCCGAGATGTCGCGCATTCCGAATATCGTCTCGATCAAGGAAGCCTCCGGCAGCCTCGACCAGGTCTCGTCCATCCGCGCGCTGTGCAATATCAACATCCTTTCCGGCGACGACTCGCTCACGCTGCCGATGATGGCGGTCGGCGCCTCGGGCGTCGTCTCGGTCGCGGCCAACGTCGCGCCGGACCGGGTCGCCGCGCTCTGCGACGAATGGGACGCCGGCAACGTCGCCGCCGCGCAAGCGATTCACTATGAGCTGATGCCGCTGTTCAAGGCGCTCTTCGTGCAGACGAATCCGCTGCCCGTGAAAGCCGTCCTCGCGCACATGGGCCTCATCAAGAACATTCTGCGCCTGCCGCTCACACCGCTTCCGGCGGATATATTCGCGAGCATCAAACCTGTGATCGAAAAACTCATCCAGAGTGCTGCGGCGGTCTAAAGAATTTTCGCCCACAGATTGGCACGGATTTACACAGACAGATCAAGATCGGATTCGTAATCCTTTGAATTTAATCTGTGTACATCTGTGAAAATCTGTGGGCGATGTCTTTTATCTCCATCCTTTCGCCGGCTCGATCGCCGGCAACATAATCCTCACCTCCCCCTCCTCCACGGCCACGCGATACCGCGGCAACCCGTCGTTCGGCGGGTCCTCCGCGCTGAGCGGAAACGACCACCCGTGCCATGGGCAGATGATCCGGCCGTGTTCGACAAATCCATATTCCAGCGGCCCCGCCGCATGCGGACAAAGGTTGCTCACGGCGTAATACGCGCCATCCACATTGAACACGGCGATCGGCCATTTCTCATGCACGATCACCTTCGTCATCCCCGGCGCCAATTCCTCCGCCCGGCATGCGACAACGTATTCCGCCAACCCGAATCTCCCCATTCTCGAATCGTCCCCACCATCCTAATCGTTGCCGCTATCGAAATCAGACCGCCTCAGCCCACCCATGTTCTCCATCGTGCTCGTGCTCGTAATCGGCCCTTGACCCTTCGCTTCTGCGACCACCGCGCCGCTGGATCATTTCGCCATCGCCCCGTATAATCCCCCTTCGGCTTGACCAGTCCGAATTCGCACCCTCAACGAAGGAGATCACCCGCCATGGCCTACACCCTGCCCGCACTAGGATTCGCGTTCGACGCGCTCGAACCGCACATCGACGCCAAGACGATGGAAATTCACCACGGCAAGCACCACCAGACCTACGTCGACAAGCTCAACGGCGCGCTCGAAGGCGTCAACATCGGCGGCAAATCCGTCGAAGATTTGCTCAAGGACCTCAGCGTCGTCCCGGCGGACAAGAAGCAGGCGGTCATCAACCACGGCGGCGGCCACGCCAACCACTCGCTCTTTTGGCGGACACTGACCCCCGGCGGCGCGAAGGCCCCGGCGGGAGACCTGGCGACCGCTATCAACGGCGCCTTCGGCAACCTTGACACGCTCAAGACCCAAATGGAAACGGCCGGCGCCAACCGCTTCGGGAGCGGCTGGTCCTGGCTCGTGCTCGACAAGGGCAAGCTCGCCGTCACCAGCACCGCCAACCAGGACTCGCCGCTGATGGGCGGCCAGGCCCCGCTGCTCGGCGTGGATGTGTGGGAACACGCCTACTACCTCAAGTACCAGAACCGCCGCCCCGACTACCTCAAGGCCATCTGGAACGTAATCAACTGGACCGCAGTCGCAGAAAATCTAGCCAAGGCGAAGTAAATGTATCCGTAGCATGGGCGATCCGCCCATGCGGATCGAAGTTTGCCTTACAGCAGCCCCGAGCCGCCTTCGGGGCTGCTTCGTATTTCTGAAAGGCAACATACCCCCTTTGTTAGGATGGCTCCGCATGAGCGCGCCCAGAATCAAACGACTCGCGACTTCCTTCTCGCTCGTACTCGGCTCGATCGCGCTGACGGTCCTCATGGTCCTAGCGGCCGATCGCGCGCTCGGCCGTTGGCTCGAGGATCCGCGCCTGACCGCAGGGCTGATTTTCCCGCCGCAGGTCGAGCTCGCGGTGAAGACCTACGAATACACCTACACCATCAAAACGAACAATCTCGGCCTGCGCGACGAGCCCTACGACCTGCGTAAGCGCCCACAGATTCTCGTCGCCGCGATCGGCGACTCGTTCACCTTCGGCCAGGGCGTCGCGCTCGAAGACGCATGGGTCCAGCGCGTGGAGCGCAAGCTGCGCGAGAAGGGGCTGGACGTCGAAATCCTGAACCTCGGCCAGCCGGGCAGCTCGCCGCCGTTCTACGCGCAACTGGCCGAGGAGTCCTTGTCGCTCCTCAAACCCGACCTCGTACTGGTGGACGTCCTTCAATCGAACGATTTCGAGCAGCTGGATCCAAACCAGACCTACGGCAAGGACGCCTATCGCCGTGAACCGCCGCTGCGCGCGGCGCTGCGGACCTGGTTTCCCAATCTGACCGACCTGGCCTACCGCGAGCGGGCGCAACAACTCGCCGAGCGCGAACGCCGCTCCAAAGGCGGCTGGAACCTGATGCAGAACCGGTGGAAGGAGCAATTCCCCAAGGTCCAGGCGAAGTTTGACGAGTTCGACGACTCGGCCCGCTTTACCTTCCTCAGTTTGCCCGATCCGATTCAGCAGGCCTTCTGGAACGGGGAGCTCGCGCCGCTGCTCTCGCTCATGTGCTCCGAGACCCTACGCATGCGGCGCCAGCATTGGTGGGAGCTCGATGTCAGCGCGCCGGAGGTCCAGGCCCGCATCGACATCGTCGGCGAGAGCCTCGCGCGCATCCGCCGCGCCGCGGAACCCTGGGGCGGGCGCACCGCCGTCCTCGCGCTGCCGCAGATGGAGAACGTCGATCCCTTCGGACGGGGCATGATGTACAAGACCTTCGGCATCCTCGAATGGCCGCCGCTGGACGACACCCGCGCGGACGACGCGATCCACCAATCCGCCGCGCGCGCAGGGTTGCCCAGCCACGACGTCACCGCAGCCTTCCGCGAGGCGGCCCGCCGGGAGCCGCTTTTCTATCCGCTCGACTCGCACATGACCGCCCGCGGCAACGAGGTCTACGCGGAACTAATCACGCCGGTTGTCGAAGGCTACGTGCGCGCCATCGCCGAACGCCGATAAATGAGCGTCCGCTTCGCGCCGTCCCCGCGGCGGTGGTATGCTACCCTTTCATGCTAATGAACACGGCATCACTCAGCCGCCTGTTCGTATCCACTGCGCTTACGATCGCTTCAATCATTTTCGCGATTCTGCTGGTCGTGGGACTGGATCGCGCACTGGGCCGCTGGGTCGGCGACCCGCGACTCACGGCCGGCCTGATCTTTCCGCCGCAGGTCGAACTCGCCGTCAAGACTTACGAGTACAACTACACCATCAAGACAAACAACCTCGGCCTGCGCGACGAGGACTACGATCCGCTAAAACGCCCCCAAGTCCTAATCGCCGCCATCGGCGATTCCTTCACCTTCGGCCAAGGCGTCAACATCCAGGACACCTGGGTGCAGCGGGTCGAAAAGGGCCTTCGCGCGAAGGGGCTCGATGTCGAAATTCTGAACCTGGGCCAGCCGGGCAGTTCGCCCCCGTACTACGCGCAGCTCGCGGAAGAGGCGCTGCCTGTCCTCAAACCCGACCTTGTCCTGGTCGGGGTACTGCAGTCGAACGACTTCGAGACGCTGGATCCGAAGCAGGACTACGACGACATCACGTATCGCCGCGAGCCGCGGGGACGCGCGACGATGCGCGCCTGGTTCCCCAATCTGATCAATCTGGCCTACCGCGAACAGGCAAGGCAACTCGCGGATCGCGAACAACGTTCGCGCGGCCGCTGGAACCTGATCCAGCTTCGATGGAAGGAGGACTTCCAGAAGTACTACGCCAGTATCGACTCCTACGACGAAGGCGCGCGCTACTCATTCCTCAGCCTCCCCACGCCGATTCAGGACGCATTGCGCGACGGCTTGCTGCCGCCGCTCATGATGTACCTCTGCGCAGACTCACTCCGGATGCAGCGCCAACGCTGGTGGGACCTCGAGGTCGACTCCCCCGACATGCAATGGCGCATCGACCTCGTCGCGCGCAGCCTCGCGCGCATCGGCCGCGCCGCGGAGCTGTGGGGCGGCCGGACCGCCGTGCTCTCGCTGCCGCTGATGGAGAACACCGACCCCTTCGCGCGGGAAACCCTGTACCGCCTCTTCGGCGTGCTCGAACGGCCCGGATTGGACGATACCCGCGCCGCCGGCGCCGCCGGGCTCCCCAGCCACGAAGTGACTGCCGGATTCCGCGAAGCCGCGCGCCAGGAACCGTTGTTCTATCCCCTCGACTCCCACATGACCGCCCGCGGAAACGAAGTCCTCGCCAATCTGCTCGAACCAGTGATTGAACGATACGTACGCGAAATCACAGACCGCTGACCCACACCCTCAAGCCATACTCCAATCCATCCCCGTGGCGGCGGGCGTCCCCGCCCGCCTTCGCGCGGCAACCCGAACCAGCCAGGGGAAGGCGGGCGAGGACGCCCGCCGCCACCGAGCGAGCGGTTGTCCGGCAAACTCGGAAGGATGCCAATGCGAAACCATATACTTATGTTTACTATTCCGGGGACACGACACTAGTCAGCCTCTGCGATATTCCCGACGTGTCACTGGCGCGCCGCTCATTCGCCGCGTAGCGCGGCGAAGTGTGCCACGGCGCTCTCGCCGAGCGCGCGCAAGTGGTAGCCGCCCTCGAGCAGCGAAACGATCCGGCCCTGCGCCAGGTGCTTGACCATCCGCGTCATGCGCGCGAAGTCCCCGGCCTGCAGATTTTGATCCGAAAGGGGATCGAGCACATGCGCATCGAAGCCACACGAGAGGAGAAGAAAATCCGGCGCGAAGGACTCCAGCTCGGGCACGATTTTTTTCTCGATGGCATCGAGCCACACCTCCGCAGCGGTACCGGCGGGCATCGGAAGGTTTAGCGTGGTGTTGTGTGCGCCGCGTTCCTCGGCGCGGCCCGTGCCGGGGTAGTGCGGCCACTGGTGCAGGCTCACGTAGTAGACCGTCGGGTCGTCGTAGAACGAATGCTGTGTGCCGTTGCCGTGGTGCACGTCCCAGTCCAGTATCGCGATGCGATTCAGGCCCGCCTCCGCCTGGAGCCAGCGCGCGGCGATCGCGACGTTGTTGAACAGGCAAAACCCCATCGCGCGGTCCGCCTCGGCATGGTGCCCGGGCGGACGCATCGCGCTGAACGCGTTGTCCGCCGCGCCCGAGATCACCGCCTTGCACGCCTCGATCGCGCCGCCGGCCGCCAGCAGCGCCGCGTCCCACGAAGCCGGCGCCATGTACGTGTCCGGGTCGTCGTAGGGCGCGGCGGCCAGACAGGTCCCGCGGATCGTCTCGATGTGCTCCTCGGTGTGGATGCGCAGCAGGTCGGCCCGGGTCGCCGGGCGCGGCTCGATGCGCGGCGGATTCAGCCCCGCCTGCTCAAACGCATCCCTCACCGCGATCAGCCGTGCGGCGCACTCCGGGTGGCCCTGCGGCGTCTCGTGCAGCAGACCCGCCTCGGAAAATATGAATGCCGTCTTTCCCATCGCTCCGCCTACGATAGCATCCATGCCCCGGCCGGCGCGCACAGGTTGCATCCGTGTTCCGGCGATGACAAACTATAGGCTCCGAATTGCAGCCACGCCGAATCCCGCATGACCGATCCTGCGCCCCAAACCCTGCATACCATCGCCCGCCGCGCGCGGGTGCGCGGCGTGCGCGCGTCGCTCCTGGCGTCGCTCCTGCTCGCCGGCGCGGCCTACGCACTCTCGGGAACAGTCGCCGCCGAAGGCGTCATGCTCGGCGGGATCGCGGGCGCACTGGGGTTCTGGGCGCTGTCGCTGCGGCTCGAACGCATCGCCACGGTGCGGCCGGACAAGCTGCAAGTCGCCGCGACGATCTGGACTTTTTACCGGATCACGATCTATGCGGTGTTTCTCTTCGTCGCCTATCGCCTGGATACCCGCGACTCGCACGGCCTGCTCGGAGGAATCGCGGGGCTACTCTCCACTCGGTTCGCGGTGACCTTTCTCGCCCTCCGCGATTCGCGCGCCGCGCATCGATCCGAAGCGTCGAACTGACAACGATTGCGCGCCGCCGGCCATCGGTTCTTCGTTTCCTTCTGTAAAAAATCCCTTCACCGTTTGCCCGCACGAAGCTCCCACCACAGCCGCATCACATCGCGCAGTCCGCGCCAGTACCGCTCGATGCCGAATTTCGATCGGCCGTACCGGCGCGGATGATGACGCACCGCGATCTCGCCGACGCGATACCCGCGCGCGGCGGCGATCACGGGAATTAAGCGATGGTAGTCGCGCTTGAGCTCGAGTCCCTGGGCGACCTCGATCCGCATCGCCTTGAACCCGCAATTGATGTCGTGCAACCGCAGCCCAAACAGGCGCGCCGTGAAACCATTAAAGACCCGCGACGCCCAGCGTTTGTGCCAGGGGTCCTGGCGATCGGCCTTCCACCCGCAGACCAGGTCGCAGCCCTCATCCAGCGCGGCGAGGAACCTCGGGATCTCCGCGGGGTCATCTTGAAGGTCGCTGTCCAGCGTCACCACGACGTCGCCCGTCGCGCGCGCAAACCCTTCCGCCAACGCCGCCGTCTTGCCGCGATTCACGGGAAAGTGAACGGCCTCGACCGCGGCATTCCCCCGGGCCGCCTCGTCGCACCGGGCGGCGGAACCGTCCGTACTGCCGTCGTCCACCAGAATGACGCGGCACCCATACGGCGCCGCGGCCGCAAACACCGCATCGACCAGCGGCAAAATCGTCCGTTCCTCGTTAAAAACGGGAATCACTACGCACAATGGTTTCGCGACTGTCAAGATGAATCGTCCTGCCGCCAAAGCGCGCACGCGCCGATGCAGTTGGTCCCGAAGGTTGTTCCCGTGGCTGGAAACTGTATAGCATAATCGGATATTGAGTTCTCGGCGGGCCTCCGCCTTGCACTACTTCTGGAAAGTATCGAGGGAGGTGATTTCGATGTCGCCACTATTTCGTGTGTCCGCCATCCGCACAACCGGGATCGTGTGTGCGATGCTCGCCTGCGCCCTGCTCGCGTCGTGCAGCAAGGCGGCCAAACAGACGCTGCGATTGAATCTGGTCCCCGGCAATACCTACGCCTTGTCGGTCCGGACCTCCAGCGACGCGGTGATTGCCGGACCGGACGGGAACAATATCCCGATTGCGGCTACCAGCGTGAACCGTTTCACGCTGCAAGCGGGAGAGGTGGATTTCCGCGGCGACACTTTCGTGTCCGCTCAAGCGGGGGACACCGAGTTTCCGTTCGTATTCGTTCCGCTCGCGGCGATTTTCAAGACGTACACCTTCGGCATCAAGCTCTCTCCCATTGGGCGGATCAGCGAGTTTGTCAATACGGAAACGATGCGAGAGGGGATTCGAGGCTCGCTCGCGGCACTGGGCTCCGGGACGACGATCTACGGGAACACAACGCCGGACGCTGCCATCGCGTTGATATCCGACGACGGCCTTCGCTCGATGATCGAACCCGTCACGGCGATTTGGCCCGAGGCGCCGGTGGCGCCCGGCGACGAATGGAATGGGCCAGATACCTATTCCCCCGCGTTCCACACGATCGCGTCCTCGCGGTATCGGCTCAAATCCTGGGATGATTCGGAAGTCAAGATTCACGTGGAAATTGAGATTCGGCCGGCTGGCGATCGGGCGCGCGATCCGAACCGGCTGCACGTCGGCGACACCAGCGGTCAAGGGACCGGAGAAATCCGAGTCGACCCAATGCTCGGCACCATCCGATCGTACGAGGTGACTCAAGAAACCAGCGGCTCGTTCAAGGGCACAGACGGTGTCGAATACAAGACGACGGCTACGTCGCGCATTCAGGCGGAACTGACTGCGCGGTAACGGCGCAAGGCTTGCAGTACGCGGGCAAAGTCTTCTGGCGGCGGCGCGGAATAGTGGAGCCGTTCGCCCGAGGCCGGATGGTCAAAGCCGAGCACTTCGGCGTGCAGCGCTTGGCCTTTGAGGCCCTCCAGTGCGGCCCGTAGTCCCGCAGGTACTTCCCATTCCGAGAAGTCCGTCACGCCATAGAGCGGATCGCCGAGGACCGGCCGGCCGACGTAGCGCATGTGTACGCGGATCTGGTGTGTGCGGCCGGTCTCGAGTTCGAGGGACACCAGACTCGCCACGCCGAAGCGCTCGAGCACGCGGTAGCGCGTGATCGCCTCGCGCGCCAACGGCGAATGGATGCCCATCTTCTTGCGGTCGCCGGTGCTACGGCCGATGGCGGCCCGGATCACGCCGGCGTCCTCTTGGAAGTCCCCCTTCACCAGCGCGACGTAGCGCCGCTCGAAACTGTGCTCGCGCGCCTGGCGGCCCAGCCGATCCAGCGCCAGCGCCGTCTTGGCGACCACCATGACGCCCGAGGTGTCGCGATCGAGCCGGTGCACAATCCCCGGGCGGATCCACGCTTCGTCGCCGCCTTCTTCGGCGCCCAAGGGGCGCTGGAAATCCGGGCAGTGATAGAGCACCGCGTTGACGAGCGTGCCCGAGGCGTGGCCGGGCGCGGGATGGACCACGAGGCCCGCGGGCTTGTTCACCACGAGCACGTGCTCGTCCTGGAAAAGAATGTCGAGCGGAATCGCTTCGGGGGTCAGCGTGATGGTCGCCGGCGGCGGCAGCGCGATGACGATCGTGTCGCCCACCGAAGTGTTCAGACTCGGGCGAAGCGCCCCGCGTCCGTTCACCGTGACGCGCCCGGCCTTGATGGCCGCCTGCACGACGCTGCGCGAGACGTCCTCTAGCCGGCCCGCGAGAAACACGTCGAGCCGCAGGCCGGCCTCGGCGGCTTCGGCCTGGAACTCGATCGGTGCGGAGGTTGAATGGGATTCGATCATGGTTGAAATAAACCGGGCAGGACCGCCGAGCGGTCCTGCCCGAATGTTGTGTCTAGGTCTGCGCTGACCGCGACGGGATCAGTGGGTCGGCGTAGTGGGTTCTTGAGACTGCGCTTGCCTCGCGATGGCCTTGGCGAGCTTGCGGCGGCGGCGTTCGCTGGGCTTCTCGTAGTAATTGATCTCTTTGAGACGCTGCATGAGCCCCTCCTTGTTGCACTTCTTCTTGAAGCGCCGCAAGGCCTTTTCGAAAGGCTCATCGGGTCTGACACGGACTTTCGTCACGCGGAACCAACCTCCCTTCGGAATCGGAATACTCGGGCCGGCCGCGCGGGTGACGTCTGCCGAGCGGCCGGGAAAATGGATCGACCGAGTAACGCTTGAGTATAGCAGCCGTGGGACCCAATGGCAAGGCGACGAACCGCGCCATCTACGATCTAGCCGAAGGGGGTATCGTCACGCCGGTTGCGATCTTCCGAGGGAAGCTCGTTCCGCGTGCTCCCCTGGGAATGGCAACCGCGCAACGTGGGGCAGCTTACGGCGAAGATCAATCGATGTCGGTCGCATGACCCAAGCATACGACCGTATCTACAATAAATTAAAATGCTCTAGACGGTGTTCAGATTGGTTGAAGAGATGAGCGGCGGAACTCGCGAACCAGATCACATGCTGGGCATCGCCGCTACAACCGGTATTTCTCTTCCTAGTCCGAACTATTTCTGCAATTTCTGAATTCGCGCTTCCAGATCCGGGATATCACTGGGCCTAAAGAAGTGATTCTGTGGTTCCCCGAAATTCAGGTAGTACACGCCAGCCTTACTTACACTCTTATCGCCGAATTCGATAAGCTTAGCCAGCCCAATTTCAAGGTAATAACGCGCGGCGGCATGGAGGATAAGCACGTCACGCTCATTAAGACCGTCACCAGGAGCTAGAGGCAAGGAGATTCGGGGATCTTTAGAAATGTGCAGACCTTTGGGATCGGCGGGGCGCTTCGTATCCAGCGATTTGCTGGCGATCCAGCGAGCTACCTGGCCACTCTTACCTTCTACTTCACCGTCGTAATACGGAGACACCCGCGCCCAACCGTTCTTTGTCTCGTAGACCTCCTCGGCTTGTCCCTTATAGGACCGATTGGTTACTTCCGCACCCGCATCTGGAGCGAGTCGCACCTCTGCGACCTCAACGATTACGTACTGAGTGGAAGGTGTTTTAGATCCGCTAGTGCTCACGGGGGTCGAACTGGAAGATTTTGGTTCAACAGTCGCATTCGGTGTCGCCTCCGCCTGATTCTGCGCATCTGCCGCGGTCGAATTGAAACTGAACAGCCCGACAAGAGCGACAACTCCGGCAGTGAGAGAGAAAGTAGCTGATCTCATACGTGTGCTCCCAATAGGGTTTAGATGGCTCTAACATAGCAAATTCTTGCGCGGATTCAAAGTCTACGTGCAACAACCCGCCGAAAGACTTCTGCGGGGGTCCGGTAGCCGAGTTTCTTTCTGGGTCGATTGTTTAGCTTGTCGATGTAGGTTGTCAACTCGTTCTGGGTCAGTCCCTTGAAGCAGGTCTTCTTGGGAAGGTATTGGCGCAACAGGCCGTTGGTGTTTTCGTTGATGGCGCGCTGGCATGGGCAGTAGGGCTCGGCGAAGTAGGTCACGTCGTACATGACGCGGTTGATGTGGCGGACTTCGTTGCGGATGCGGGTGGAAGCGCGGGCGAGGACTTCGGGGGGAGGCGGGAGTGCTAGCAGCCGGCGGACTCTCAGAAATGAAGACGTGACGCCCTAATCGCGAGTACCATGTACGTTTAAGTACTCGATTGTAGAGGCCGGTGAGTACGACCGGGCCATCCCTCGCACGGATTCGCGCGCTGCATTGTGCGCCGGGTAAAATATTGCCGGTACCTCGGGAGCCGTTCCATGACCGTCGAACACAAGGCCGAAATCAAACGGCGGCTCGCGGAGTGCCTTGCCCATGCCCCGGAAATAAAGAGGGTCATGGTATTCGGCTCGTTTCTCCGGAGCGAGTCGCCGAATGACATTGACGTGGCCGTGTTTGTCGACCAGGCCGACGATTACTTGCCTCTCGCGTTGAAGCTGCGGCGGCTGGCGCGCCCGGTGTCCGACACGATTCCCGTGGACATCATCCCGGTGCGGCCGGGCGCGTCCGGCGCGATGTATGACGAGATTTGCGGTGGCGAAGTGATCTATGAGCGCTGAGGCGACGCTGTGGATTCAATTTGCGACAGAGAATCTGCAGGTCGCCAAGTTGTGCTTGGATAGCGAGCTGTTCAATCCCTGCGTACAGAATGCGCAACAGGCCGTCGAGAAGTCCTTGAAAGCGGTCTGCCTCAACCGCGGCCTGGCGCTTCGCCGGATTCATAGCATCGGTGCATTGAGGAACGACTTACGGGCCGTGGGGATTGGTGTCGAGTTAAGCGATGACGAATGTGATTTGTTCGACTCGGTTTATCTGCCCTCCAAATATCCTCTGGCGTCCGTTGTGCCGCATTACGCGGCGGACGAACATCTTGCAGCCCGTTGTGTCGAGATCGCGCAACGAGTTCTCGCGGGCGCAGCCCGAATGATGCAAAAGTAGGCGTAAAGTAAATCAAAGCGCCGTGACACCGCTTCACCTCACTCCCACTCGATGGTCGCGGGGGGTTTCGAGGTCACGTCGTACATGACGCGGTTGATGTGGCGGACTTCGTTGCAGATGCGGGTGGAGGCGCGGGCGAGGACCTCGGGGGGGAAGCGGAACCAGTCTGCGGTCATGGCGTCTTCGGAGGTGACGGCGCGCAGGCTGCAGACTTCTTCGTAGGTGCGTTCGTCGCCCTGGACGCCGACGCTGCGGACGGGGAGCAGGACGACGAGGGCCTGCCAGATGTCGCGGTAGAGCCCGGCGCGGACGATTTCCTCGATGAAGATCGCGTCGGCCTCGCGCAGGGTCTCGAGGCGGTCCTTGGTGATCGCGCCGACGCAGCGCACGCCGAGGCCGGGGCCGGGGAAGGGGTGGCGCCAGACGATGTCGTCGGGCAGGCCGAGCTCGCGGCCGAGCGCGCGGACTTCGTCCTTGAACAATTCGCGGAGCGGCTCGAGGAGTTGCATGTTCATCTTCTCGGGCAGGCCGCCGACGTTGTGGTGCGACTTGATGGTGACCGAGGGGCCGCCGGTGGCGCTGACGGACTCGATGACGTCGGGGTAGAGCGTGCCCTGCGCGAGGAAGTCCATGTGGCCGAGTTTGGCCGCTTCTTCCTCGAAGATTTCGATGAAAAGGCGGCCGATGATCTTGCGCTTTTGTTCGGGCTCGGTGACGCCGGCGAGCGCGTCGAGGAAGCGCTTCTCGGCGTCGACGTAAACGAGGTTGATGTTGAAATTGCCGTGGAAGACTTTTTGGACGAGCTCGGCCTCGCCCTTGCGCAGTAGGCCGTTGTTCACGAAGACGCAGGTGAGCTGCTCGCCGATGGCGCGGTGGATGAGCACGGCGGCGACGGAGCTGTCGACGCCGCCGCTGAGCCCGCAGAGCACGCGCTTTTTCCCCACTTTGGCGCGGACGCCCTCGATGGCGAGTTGCGCGAAGGAGCCCATGGTCCAGGAGGCGTCGTGGCCGCAGATGGCGTGCGCGAAGTTGCGGTAGACGAGGCGGCCCTGCGGCGTGTGGACGACCTCGGGATGGAATTGCAGGGCGTACATCTTCGCGGCGGGGTTGGCGAAGGCGGCGTAGGGGCAGTTGTCGGTCGTGCCGAAGACCTGGAAGCCGTCGGGAATTTTCGTGACGAGGTCGCCGTGGCTCATCCAGACCTGCGCGCGCGCGTCCATGCCGGCGAGCAGGCCGGTGGTGTCGCGGTGGTCGAGGTGGGCGACGCCGAATTCGCGCTTGGCCGCGGGCTCGACCTTGCCGCCGAGCTCCTGCGCCATGAGCTGCGCGCCGTAACAAATGCCGAGGATGGGCACGCCGAGCTCGAACACGCGCGGGTCGCACTTCGGCGCGCCGGGCGCGTGGACGGAAGCCGGGCCGCCGGAGAGAATGATGCCGGCGGGATTGAGTTTGCGGATCTCGTCGATCGAGGCGTTGAAGGGCAGAATGAGGCTGAACACGTTCGCCTCGCGCACGCGGCGCGCGATGAGTTTCGAATACTGCGCGCCGAAGTCGAGGACGAGGATGGGGTTGGATTCGGGGTTGATCATGCGTCGATAGGTCCGCGTGCGACGGTGTGTGGTCGCTGGTTCGCACTAGGGCGGCCACGGGGGGCCGCCCCTACGATCGCCGAGAAGTGGTTCGGTCGGCTCGCGATCCGACGGGGAGATTCTTCGCTTCGCTCAGAATGACAAGTGCGGGTGGTGGCGGAAAGACGAGGTAGCGACGCGATTGGAGTGAAGTCGATCCGTGTCATCCGTTAAATCCGTGGCTGCGATCTCTTTTCATCTTGGCATTTGGTAGTTGGGTGGTTCTTCGGTGATGGTGATGGAGTGCGGGTGGGACTCCTGGACCGTCGCGGCGGAGACGCGGACGAATTCGGCGCGGGTGCGGAGTTCGTCGAGGTTTTTGCAGCCGCAGTAGCCCATGCCGGCGCGGAGGCCGCCCATAAGCTGATGGACGGTGTCGCCGAGATTGCCGCGGTAGGACACGCGGCCCTCGACGCCTTCGGGGACGAGCTTGGCGGCCTCTGTCACGTCGTGCTGCATGTAGCGCGCCTTGCTGCCGCGCTGCATGGCCTTGATGGAGCCCATGCCGCGGTAGACCTTGTAGGTGCGGCCTTCGTAGAGGACGGTCTCGCCGGGGGACTCTGAGGTGCCGGCGAAGAGCGAGCCGATCATGACGCTGTGGGCGCCGGCGGCGAGGGCCTTGGCGAGGTCGCCGGAGTAGCGGATGCCGCCGTCGGCGATGACGGGGACGCCCGTCTTGGAGGCCTCCTCGACGACATCGAGCACGGCGGTGAGCTGCGGCATGCCGGCGCCGGAGATGATGCGCGTGGTGCAGATCGAGCCGGGGCCTACGCCGACCTTGACCGCGTCGGCGCCGGCGGCGATGAGCTCGCGGGCGGCGGCGGCGGTGACGATGTTTCCCGCGACGACGTCGATTCCGGGGAACTTCGCTTTCACTTTGCCGACCATGTCGATGACCATCTGGCTGTGGCCGTGCGCGGTGTCGATGACGAGGGCGTCGACGTGCGCGGCGATGAGGGCCTGGGCACGGTCGAGTTCGCCCGGCGTGACGCCGATGGCGGCGGCGACGCGCAGCCGGCCGAGCGGATCGCGGTTTGCGTGCGGGTAGGCGCTGACTTTGTTGATGTCCTTGATCGTGAGCAGGCCTTTCAGGTGGCCGCGCTCGTCGACGATGGGCAGCTTCTCGATCCGGTGCTTGTGGAGGAGTTTTTTCGCCTCCTCCATTGTGGTGCCGGGCGGGACAGTGACGAGGTCGTCCTTCGTCATCACTTCGCCGATGGGCTGGTCCCAGTCTTCCTGGAAGCGCAGGTCGCGGTTGGTGAGGATGCCGACGAGCTTGCCCTTGGCGTCCGTGATGGGCACGCCGGAGACGTGGTAGCGCGCCATGAGCTCTTCGGCCTCGCGCACCGGGCGGTCGGGCGTGAGCGTGAAGGGGTCCGAGATGATGCCGGCCTGCGAGCGCTTGACGCGATCGACTTCGAGGGCCTGCTCGTCGATGCTGAGGTTTTTGTGGACGACGCCGATGCCGCCCTCTTGCGCGAGGGCGATGGCGAGGCGCGACTCGGTGACGGTGTCCATCGCGGCGGAGACGACGGGGATGTTCAGCGGGACGTTGCGCGAGAAGAGGGTGTGCAGCGCGATCGCGCTGGGGAGGACGTCCGATTTCGCGGGTCTCAGGAGGACGTCGTCGAAGGAAAAGCCTTCTGAAAATCTGTCCTCGGAATGCATTGCGCCCCTCGCTTGGTATGAGAAATTCACTGCGCCAGCCGGAAACTGGCAGCGGAAGGGCCACCAGTTTCAGGATTATACGGATGGCGAGCGGGGGCGTGCAACTGGGCGGGGCGGACGCGGCGGGGTTGGGTGGCATGAGCGCCCAGCCCGTGTGGAGCGGGCCTGACCGTGGAGATTTGAGGGCCGGTGTTCGGCGGGAAACGCCGATTCCGGCTCATTCCCCATCGGCCGGAGGCCGATGCTACGGAGGGTCGGGTTTTCGTTTTACGAATTCCGTCGTGGGCCCGCGTGGAACTCGCACTGACGGGGTTTGGGTTGCTTGATCGAGGGCCGCGCGGGGCCTGGCGTTTGTAGCCGCGTCAGAGTCGTCAGCACGCAGCCCCGACCGGGACATAGACCCTCGAAAACATCGCGCCGAACACAATTGCGGGGTATTGCACGCACTCCGCCTTCCGGCCATTTGTTATACTCCGGCCCGATCGGATTTGGCAGCCGGAGACCGTCCGCCCCATGCAATATCTCGCGTTCGCGCGCCGTATCGGCGACACTGTCCGCCTCGCGCAGGTCTTGCAGGTGCTCGTCAAGCACGGCTTCGCCGATGTAGTTCAAAAGATTGGCCTGCACCGGAGCCTGCCCGCGCGCGTCCTGCGCTCGATGCGCCTGGGCGAAGCGCCCAAGGGCCGCCCCGAGACGACGGGAGCGCGCCTGCGCGAAGCCTTTACCGAACTCGGCCCGTCCTTCGTCAAGCTCGGCCAGGTCCTCAGCACCCGCCCCGACATCCTCTCGAAGGAGCTGCGCGACGAGCTGGCCCACTTGCAGGACCGCGTCGGCCCGCTGCCCTTCGAGACCATGCGCGAGGTCGTCGAGCGCTCGCTGGGCAAACCGCTCGGTGATTTGTTCCGCGAGTTCCCCGAGACGCCGCTGGCGTCGGCCTCGCTCAGCCAGGTATACAAGGCCAAGCTCCCCAGCGGGCAACTCGTCGCGGTCAAGGTGCGCCGGCCGAACATCCGGCAGGTGGTTGATGCGGACATCAGCCTGATGACGACGCTCGCCGAATGGATCGAGGCGCATGTCGAGGACCTGAAATGGCTCGACGCCACCGAGCTGATCCGTGAATTCAGCCGGACCATTCACCGCGAGATGGACTTCACCATCGAAGCGCGCACGATCCAGCGATTCCACGAGAACTTCAAGGACGATCCCACGGTCGAAATCCCGCGCATCTTTCCCGAACTGAGCAGCCCCGAAGTGCTCACGATGAGCTACATCGACGGCGTGCGGGTCGACGCGCTCAGCGAATTCGCAGAGCGCCGATCCGAGCCGCGTGAGGTCGCGCAGATTGGCTACCACGCGGTCTTCAAGCAGATTTTCGAGCACAACCTCTTCCACGCCGATCCGCACCCGGGCAACATCCTGCTCACGCGCGACAACCGCCTCGGCTTCATCGATTTCGGCATGGTCGGCCGGCTCGAAGCCACCGACATCAGCATCTTGTCCAGCCTGCTGCGCGCGGTGTTCCTGGAGGATTCGCGCCGCGTGACCGACGCGATGTTGCTGCTCACTGACGCCACCGACCTCGAGGACGTTTCGCTGCTGCAACGCGAAGTGGCGGACTACCTCGGCTTCGAGGCGCAGTCGATTATCAGCGGCGGCGAAGTGGGCAAGGCGCTCGAAAAAATCGCCGATATGCTCAGCCGGCACGGCCTGCGTCTGCCCTCGCGCTTCTCGCTGCTGATCAAGGCGCTCTCCACGATCGAGTCCACGGGGCACGCGCTCGATCCCGCGCTCAATGTGCTCCCGATCCTCCGGCCCTACGTCGAGCGCGCCATCCGCCGCCGCTTCGAGCCGGGCGAAATGCTCGACGAGGCGCAGGACTATCTCGTCCGCTTGCTCCGCATGGTGCGCGAGTTGCCGGCGGACGCGCACGTGCTCATGCAGATGGCGCGGCACGGCAAGTTCAACATCAAGTTTACGCACCAGGGTCTCGAGCGCCTCACCGCCGCGGTCGATCGCGCCAGCGACCGCGTGGCCTACAGCGTCATGGCCGGCTCGATCGTGATCGGCTCGAGCTGGCTGCTCGCCTCCGGCGTCCCCGGCACGCGCACACTCGGCCTCGCGGGCTACGTCGCCGCCGGCGCGCTCGGCCTCGTGTTGCTCGTGTCGATCCTGCGCTCGCGGAAGCTGTAGCGGTATTCGCCAGAGACGCTCGCACGTCCTTGCGAGTGTAACTTCCCCCGGTCATGGCGAGTCTCACACCGGCGATTGCCGGAATTTGAAGGAAGAAAACGCGGCCCCGTAGCATCGGTCTCCGTCCGATGCGTGACGAGCCGGAATCGCCGTCTAGAGCAGTCTAACTAATGGCGTGGCCAGATTGGGTCGGCTAATTTCTGGCAACTCTTCGAGTTGCTAACCGGATATAGTTTTTCTGAAAACGCTATAGTTCGCAGGGTAGCGAAGCAACCTCATCACGCGGCCGTACACAGATTCGAGATC